>NZ_JBIVGV010000001.1:216393-593765 GCF_044748865.1 Pseudomonas sp. NPDC089734
AGCTTCTTTTCGATAGCCGGAAGTTGATACGAGTTTTGCGGAAGTTTCGCGAATGAATTCGCTCCTACGGTAGGAGCGGATTCATCCGCGAAAGACCTCAGGCCTTGCGCACCACCGCCCGCAACAACTCGGTCGGTGGCATCCCCAGCTTCTTTTCGATAGCCGGAAGTTGATACGAGTTTTGCGGAAGTTTCGCGAATGAATTCGCTCCTACAGTAGGAGCGGATTCATCCGCGAAAGACCTCAGGCCTTGCGCACCACCGCCCGCAGCAACTCGGTCGGTGGCATTTCACAACTGATCTTGCGTCCCAGCTTCTCTTCGATGGCCGGAAGCTGATACGAGTCGTCCTCACCGGCAAAGCTGATCGAAACGCCGTCTGCGCCCGCGCGGCCTGTTCGCCCGATGCGATGCACATAATCGTCCGGCACTTCCGGCAGGGTGAAGTTGATGACATGGCTGATGCCATCGATATGGATGCCGCGACCTGCGACGTCTGTCGCCACCAATACCCGAATCTTGCCTTCGCGGAACCCTTCCAGCGTCTTGATCCGCTTGTGCTGGGGCACATCGCCCGACAGTTGCGCGGCGTTGACGCCATCGCGGACCAGACGTTCTTCGATGCGGCGCACTTCGTCCTTGCGGTTGGCAAAGACCATCACACGCTCCCAGCCATTGTCGGTGACCAGGTTGTACAGCAGTTTGTACTTGTCGGCCGACGCCACCGCGTAGATATGCTGTTCGACGTTTGAGTTGGCGACGTTCTCGGCCTCGATCTCGACGATGGCCGGGTCGGTGGTCCATTGCTTGGCCAGGTTCATCACGTCGTCGGTGAAGGTGGCGGAGAACAGCAGGGTCTGGCGCTCGCCCTTATGCGGGGTCTGGCGAATGATCTGACGCACCTGGGGGATGAAACCCATGTCCAGCATGCGGTCGGCTTCGTCGAGAACCATCACTTCGACCATGTCCAGATGGACTTCACCGCGCTGGTTGAAGTCCAGCAGGCGTCCCGGTGTGGCCACCAGAATGTCGCAATGGCGGGCTTCGAGCTGCTTGAGCTGCTTGTCGAAGTCCATGCCACCCACGAACGTCATGACGTTCAGGTTGGTGTATTTGGTCAGGGCTGCCGCGTCCTTGGCGATCTGCACCACCAGCTCGCGGGTCGGGGCGATGATCAGGGCGCGGGGTTCACCCATGTAGCGCTCTTTGGGCGGCGGTGTCTGGGTCAGTTGCGTGATGATCGAAATCAGAAACGCGGCGGTCTTGCCCGTGCCGGTCTGGGCGCGGCCGATCGCGTCCTTGCCCTTGAGGGTGTAACCCAATACACCCGCCTGGATCGGCGTGCAGTACGGGAAGCCCAGGTCATGGATCGCGTGCATCAGTTCGGGGGCCAGATCGAAGTCATGGAAGCGGGTCTTGCCTTCCTGAGGTTCGACGACGAAATCTTCGGGTTTCCAGGCGATGACCGGCGGTTTGGGCGCTCGCTCCCGACGTGGACGCTCGGCCTTGGGTTTGTCGCTGCGGGGCTGTCGAGGCGCTGCAGGTGCTTTGGCAGGCGCCGGAGCGTGTGCCGAAGCCGTGTTCGCACGATCCTGTGATTCGCTTTCGCCAGCTCTGGAAGGGGAAGTGGATGTTGCGTGGTTGGGCGCGAGCTGCTCAGCCTCGCTTTTACCGAACATCTTTTTAAGTGCTTTGAGCACGGTCGTCTCGTCAATTGGTTAAGGAATGTACGCCGAGCAGTGTAAAGCAAGAATCGGGCGCGGCGTAGTCTCATCCGAAGTTCGCTACACAAGCGCCCGATCAGGCCGGTTCAATCTGTCTTTTCAGAAAGCGTTACCGAAGCTTGTCCGAGAGCCAGATCTGGATGTCTGAAATTTCTTGCGGTAACACTTGATGGCCCATTGGGTACTCTTTCCATTCGGCGGTTACACCCAGTGTTTTCAGGTATTCGTAGGCTGTCCTGCCCATGGCGTTGTGGACCACTTCGTCGTGGTAGCCATGCAGGCAGCAGGCTGGAATGCGTTGCTGGCTGGCGGACAGGGTCATCTGGTCGTTGAAGGTCGGTGCGTAGGTGGACAAGGCCAGTACGCCACCCAAGGGTCCCTGCCAGCGCTTGTAGGCCGTATGCAGCACCACGGCACCGCCCTGGGAGAAACCGGCCAGGAAGATCCGGGAAGGATCGATGCCGCTGTCGCGTTGCTGTTCGATCAGGTCCAGCACCTGCTGTGCCGAGGCTTCCATCTGTTCATGATCGATGGAGCGGGCTTCGGCGCTCATGGTTTTGATGTCGTACCAGCTGGGCATTGCATAGCCACCATTGACGGTGACTGCACGGGTCGGTGCCTGGGGCAGGATAAACCGGGTGGTCAGCAGGGATTCCTGGAGGGCTTCGGCCACTGGCATGAAGTCATAACGGTCGGCACCCAGGCCGTGCAGCCAGATGACACAGGCGTCGGTCTGGCCGACAGGCTGAAGGATCAGGGGTTCGCTCATGAATGCTCCAATTGTGTGCGTTATTTGTTTGGCTGCGCATTAATAAGGTGCGCGCCTGTATTGAATGTGAAAGAAGATGTCGCAAGGTTACAAGTTTTCGACTTGACCTGTCGCTAATTCGACATAGCCAGCATGCTGGTACGGGCTTTGCTATGAATCAGGTGGAGACAAAGCGCCCACATCGTTCGGTAACACTATTTGGCTATTACTTGTAACGATCGAAGGCGGCACGGGAGTCCATGCGTCAGGATTCTCGGCATGATTGATCCTGTACCGCTCTGGTCCGGGTTATACACGGAACTTTAGTCCAAGGGGCCGCAAACGGACGATGAAGATTGATGTGACAGGATGATCTTGCACTCGACTCATGGTTCAGGCCCGACGTCGCATGACCCAAAAAAAAGCCAGCACGGGTCGGCAATGCCTCACAAGGGTGCGGCGTGACGAAGGTTCCAAACAATAAAGAGCACACTGGAGGTTTGAATGAAGATGTTGAAATCCACACTGGCGGTCGTGACAGCTGTAGCAGCACTCGGCGTGACCGGTGCAGCTAACGCCGGTGCCACACTTGACGCTATCCAGAAGAAAGGTTTTGTTCAGTGCGGTGTCAGCGATGGCCTGCCAGGGTTCTCCGTTCCAGACGCTACAGGCAAGATCACCGGTATCGACGCTGACGTATGCCGCGCCGTAGCCGCTGCCGTTTTCGGCGACGCAACCAAGGTCAAGTTCAGCCAGTTGAACGCCAAGGAGCGTTTCACCGCGCTGCAATCGGGCGAAGTCGACGTGCTGTCGCGCAACACCACCTGGACCAGCTCTCGTGACGCAGGCATGGGCCTGGTCTTCGCCGGCGTGACCTACTACGACGGTATCGGCTTCCTGGTAAACAACAAGCTGGGCGTCAAGAGCGCCAAGGAACTGGACGGCGCAACCGTTTGTATCCAGGCGGGTACCACCACCGAGCTGAACGTTTCCGACTACTTCCGTGCCAACGGTCTGAAATTCACCCCGATCACTTTCGACACCTCCGACGAAAGCGCCAAGTCGCTGGAAAGCGGTCGTTGCGACGTGCTGACTTCCGACCAGTCGCAGCTCTATGCACAGCGCAGCAAGCTGGCCAGCCCGAACGATTACGTCGTTCTGCCTGAAGTCATCTCCAAGGAGCCTCTGGGCCCGGTCGTACGTAAAGGCGACGAAGAGTGGTTCTCCATCGTCAAGTGGACCCTGTTCGCCATGCTGAACGCGGAAGAAGCTGGCATCACGTCCAAGAACGTCGAAGCTGAAGCGAAATCGACCAAGAACCCTGACGTTGCCCGTATGCTCGGCGCTGACGGCGAGTACGGCAAGGATCTGAAACTGCCTAAGGACTGGGTCGTCAAGATCGTTAAACAAGTCGGTAACTACGGCGAAGTTTTCGAGCGTAACCTGGGCGAAAGCACCAACTTGAAAATCAAGCGTGGCCAAAATGCTCTGTGGAACAATGGCGGCATTCAGTACGCACCACCTATTCGCTGATTGACCCTGCGCCCGGTTGTCTGAAAGGACTGCCGGGCGTTTTGTTCTGTTCCGTTTCTTCTGGGGCACTTCATGCAAAATGAAATCGGCGCACCAAAGCAAAAGCTCTCTATGAGCGACCCGAGAGTGCGCGCGTGGTTATTTCAGATCATCACCATTGTGGCGGTGGTCTCGTTGGGCTGGTTCCTGTTCGACAACACCCAGACCAACCTTGAACATCGTGGTATCACCTCCGGCTTCAGCTTCCTTGAGCGCAGCGCCGGCTTCGGTATTGCCCAGCACCTGATCGACTACACCGAATCGGACAGTTATGCCCGCGTGTTTGTCATCGGCCTGCTCAATACCTTGCTGGTTTCGTTCATCGGTATCGTTCTGGCGACGATCCTGGGCTTCATCATCGGTGTGGCGCGCCTGTCGCCCAACTGGATGATCAGCAAGCTGGCGACCGTCTATGTCGAGGTCTTCCGTAACATTCCACCCCTGTTGCAGATCCTGTTCTGGTACTTCGCGGTATTCCTGAACCTGCCCGGCCCGCGCAATGCCCATGGTTACCTGGACATGTTCTATGTCAGCAGCCGTGGCCTGAACATGCCCCGGGCGTTTGCCGCCGAAGGCATGTGGCCTTTCCTTGTCAGCATCGTCGTTGCCATTGTCGCCATCGTGGCGATGGTCCGTTGGGCCAACAAGCGTTTCGAGCTGACCGGCGAGCCTTTCCACAAGTTCTGGGCCGCGCTTGGCCTGATCGTCGTGATCCCGGGGCTGAGCGCCTTGATCTTCGGTTCTCCCGTGCATTGGGAACTGCCTCAGCTCAAGGGCTTCAACTTCGTTGGCGGCTGGGTACTGATCCCCGAGCTGCTGGCCCTGACCCTGGCCCTGACCGTATACACCGCGGCGTTCATCGCCGAAATCGTGCGTTCGGGCATCAAGTCGGTCAGCCATGGCCAGACCGAAGCTGCCCGTTCCCTTGGCTTGCGTCCGGGTCCGACACTGCGCAAGGTCATCATTCCGCAGGCGCTGCGCGTGATCATTCCGCCACTGACCAGCCAATACCTGAACCTGGCGAAGAACTCCTCGCTGGCGGCCGGTATCGGTTACCCGGAAATGGTGTCGCTGTTCGCAGGCACCGTACTGAACCAGACCGGTCAGGCCATCGAAGTCATTGCCATCACCATGAGCGTGTACCTGGCAATCAGCATCAGCATTTCCCTGTTGATGAACTGGTACAACAAGCGCATTGCGCTGATCGAGCGGTGAGGAAACACGCATGACGACTCATACTTTCAAACCCAACCTCGCTCCGCCGAAAACCAGCGTGGGCGTGGTGGCATGGATGCGCGCGAACCTGTTCTCCAGCTGGCTCAACACGCTGCTGACCCTGTTCGCGATCTATCTGGTGTGGCTGATTGTGCCACCGATCATCAACTGGGCATTCCTGGATGCGAACTGGGTCGGTACTACCCGCGCCGACTGCACCAAGGCCGGTGCCTGCTGGGTGTTCATCGAGCAGCGTTTCGGCCAGTTCATGTACGGCTATTTCCCCAGCGAGTTGCGCTGGAGGGTTGACCTGACTGTCTTCCTGGCGATCGTGGGCGTAGCGCCGCTGTTCATCTCCCGGTTCCAGCGCAAGGCCGTTTACGGCCTGAGCTTCCTGGTGATCTACCCGATCGTTGCGTTCTACCTGCTGCATGGCGGTGCATTCGGTCTGGCCACTGTGGCGACCAGCCAGTGGGGCGGCCTGATGCTGACGCTGGTCATTGCCACCGTCGGTATCGTGGGGGCTCTGCCATTGGGGATTCTGCTGGCTCTGGGACGTCGTTCCAACATGCCGGCCGTACGTGTGGTCTGCGTCACCTTCATCGAGTTCTGGCGCGGCGTGCCGTTGATTACCGTGCTGTTCATGTCCTCGGTGATGCTGCCGCTGTTCCTGCCCGAAGGCATGAACTTCGACAAGCTGCTGCGTGCCCTGATCGGCGTGATCCTGTTCCAGTCGGCCTATATCGCCGAAGTGGTACGTGGCGGCATGCAAGCCATTCCCAAAGGGCAATATGAAGCCGCTGCGGCGATGGGCCTGGGTTACTGGCGTGCAATGGGGCTGGTGATCCTGCCTCAGGCACTGAAGCTGGTGATCCCCGGTATCGTCAACACCTTCATTGCCCTGTTCAAGGATACAAGTCTGGTGATCATCATCGGCCTGTTCGACCTGCTCAACAGCGTCAAGCAAGCTGCCGCCGACCCTAACTGGCTCGGTATGGCCACCGAAGGCTATGTCTTCGCGGCACTGGTGTTCTGGATTTTCTGTTTCGGCATGTCCCGCTACTCCATGCATCTGGAGCGTAAGCTGGACACAGGCCACAAGCGTTAGGAGTTTTGTGATGAGTGAAGCTATCAGTAAGCCTCTGGGCGCCGAAGGCATGATCCGGATGGAAGGCGTACACAAGTGGTACGGCCAGTTCCATGTGTTGAAAGACATCAACCTGAACGTGCGTCAGGGCGAGCGTATCGTCCTGTGCGGGCCTTCGGGCTCGGGCAAGTCGACCACCATTCGTTGCCTGAACCGTCTGGAAGAGCACCAGCAAGGCCGTATCATCGTGGACGGCACCGAACTGACCTCCGACCTGCGTCAGATCGAAACCATCCGCCGTGAAGTCGGCATGGTGTTCCAGCACTTCAACCTGTTCCCGCACCTGACCATCCTGCAGAACTGCACGCTGGCCCCGATGTGGGTGCGCAAGATGCCGAAGAAGAAAGCTGAAGAAATCGCCATGCACTACCTTGAGCGTGTGCGCATTCCAGAGCAGGCCCACAAGTACCCTGGCCAGCTTTCCGGCGGTCAGCAACAGCGTGTGGCGATTGCCCGTGCGCTGTGCATGAAGCCGAAAATCATGCTGTTCGACGAGCCGACCTCGGCACTCGACCCGGAAATGGTCAAGGAAGTGCTCGACACCATGGTCAGCCTGGCCGAAGAGGGCATGACCATGCTCTGCGTAACCCACGAAATGGGCTTCGCCCGCACCGTGGCCAACCGCGTGATCTTCATGGACAAGGGCGAAATCGTCGAACAGGCTGCGCCGAACGACTTCTTCGATAACCCGCAAAGCGACCGTACCAAACTGTTCCTCAGCCAGATCATTCACTGAGTGGCAGAAGCAGCATGAAGAACCCGGACCTCGTGTCCGGGTTTTTTATGGATATCCGGAAGCGAACTTGTATTCGGCGGGGTTCTCCAACAGGATGCACACCCTTTGCGCACTGCGCAGTGACCTATCCTGCCCTACGAGAGACTCATGACGACCAAGGCGCCTCAGGCGAGCACGACCCCTTCCCATGACACCCCGATTCTCAAACGCCCCTGGCTGATACTGCTGGGCCTGGTGCTGGTTGCCCTTAACCTGCGTCCGGCCCTGTCGAGCATTGCACCGCTGCTCAACGAGGTTTCCGAAAGCCTTGGTCTGTCGGCGGCCAGAGCCGGCTTGCTGACAACCTTGCCAGTATTGTGCCTGGGGTTGTTCGCGCCACTGGCGCCTAGGCTTGCGCGACGTTTCGGCAGCGAACGGGTGGTGTTCGGGATTCTGCTGGTGCTGGCGATCGGTATTGTCCTGCGCAGCACGCTGGGTGAAGTCGGGCTGTTCGCTGGCAGCCTGCTGGCGGGCGCAAGCATCGGAATCATCGGTGTGCTGCTGCCGGGTATCGTCAAACGGGATTTTCCCGCCCAGGCCGGCTCCATGACGGGGGTCTACACCATGGCGCTGTGCCTGGGCGCGGCGATTGCCGCCGGCTCGACGGTGCCCTTGACCCACTATTTCGATGACCGCTGGGACATCGGCCTGGGGTTCTGGATGATTCCGGCGGTGCTGGCTGCAATCGTCTGGTTTCCACAGGCTCGTGAGCTGCATGCGAGCCATCAGGTTGCGTACCGGGTGCGTGGCCTGTTTCGCGATCCGCTGGCCTGGCAGGTCACGCTGTATATGGGGCTGCAATCCTCTCTGGCCTATATCGTCTTCGGCTGGCTGCCCTCGGTGCTGATCGGGCGCGGTCTGACACCGACGCAGGCGGGTCTGCTGTTGTCCGGTTCGATTATCGTGCAACTGGTCAGCGCCTTGAGTGCGCCCTGGCTGGCGACACGCTGCAAGGACCAGCGCCTGGCCATCGTGAGCGTCATGGCACTGACTCTGGGCGGTCTGTTCGGTTGCCTGTATGCCCCGCTGGAAGGGTTGTGGGGCTGGGCCATCGTGCTGGGGCTGGGGCAGGGCGGTGCGTTCAGCCTGGCGCTGGCGTTGATCGTGCTGCGCTCCCGGGATTCCCATGTCGCGGCCAATCTGTCGGGCATGGCCCAGGGGGTTGGATACACCATCGCTTCGCTGGGCCCGTTTGCCGTCGGTGTGGTGCATGACCTGACAGGGAGCTGGGATTCGCTCGGCTGGATTTTCGCGGTGCTCGGCGTGGGGGCGACCATCGCCGGGATCGGCGCGGGGCGCGCCTTGCATGTGCAGGTCACCAGCGAGAAGATTTGAGGTTCGCAGGAGCGAGTTCATTCGCGAATGTATCTTCGCGAATGAATTCGCTCCTGCGGCACCATTTCTTCTGCGAATGAAGATGGCAAAGTGTCGATTTGCCGCTTATCGTTCACCATCTTTTGCTCCCAATGGACCTGAATGCATGAGCAACGAACAAAAAAGCCAAGCCAATAGCGCATTGATTACCCGGTTCTACGAGTCGTTCGCCCGTCTGGATGCCGAAGGCATGGCGGCCTGCTACAGCGACGATGTTCTGTTCAGTGACCCTGTTTTCGGCGAGTTGCGTGGCAGGCAGGCGGGTGACATGTGGCGCATGCTCGTTTCACGGGCTCAGGAGTTCTCGGTCACCTTCGATAACGTACGGGCCGATGAGCGTGGCGGCGGTGCGCATTGGGTGGCGACTTACCTGTTCAGCCAGACGGGACGCACCGTGGTGAATAACATCCAGGCTCGCTTTGTCTTCCGGGACGGCAAGATCTGTGAGCACCATGACCATTTCGACCTGTGGCGCTGGTCACGCCAGGCCTTGGGCGGCAAAGGGGTTTTGCTGGGCTGGACACCGCTGGTGCAGAACGCGATTCGTGAACAGGCCCGCAAAGGACTCAAGGCCTTCACTGAAAAGCACCATGCCTGAAGCCGCTAGCAGTGTCAGGGTGGCCGCAGAACCTGTCGGCAAGTCCTGGTTCGTCTATCTGGTGCGCGCCGCCAACGGTTCGTTGTACTGCGGCATCAGTGACGATCCCCATCGGCGCTTTGCCGCTCATCAGAGTGGCAAGGGCGCACGTTTCTTCCACTCCAGCCCGGCCATGGCGCTGGTCTACGTTGAGGAATGGGAGAGCAAAGGTGAGGCGTTGCGTCAGGAGCGGCTGATCAAGAAGCTGCGCAAGAGTGCCAAGGAGGTGCTGGCGGCAAGCTATGCCGGCACGCCCATCAATATCCGTGATGCTGCGTTATCGGGTTGAAGCGGTAGGCTGACAGGGCCTTGAAGACTAAGCTGTTGGTTTTCCCCGTCTGAGGAAGGCCAAACATGTCAGAGCTGATCCTGCATCATTACCCCGCATCGCTGTTCGCCGAGAAGGCCCGCCTGATGCTGGGCTTCAAGGGGCTGTCGTGGCGGTCTGTGACAATCCCGGCCGTCATGCCCAAGCCTGACCTTACGGCGCTCACGGGCGGTTATCGCAAGACGCCGGTATTGCAGGTCGGCGCAGACATCTATTGCGACACGGCCTTGATCGCGCGTCGTCTGGAGCAGGAAAAGGCTTCCCCGTCGTTTTATCCCGAAGGGCAGGAGTTCACGGTGGCCGGTATGGCGGCCTGGGGCGATTCCATTCTCTTCATGCATGCCGTCAGCCTGGTGTTTCAGCCTGCTTCCCTGGCCGTGCGCTTTGCCAAGGTGCCGCCGGAGGCCGTGAAAGCGTTTGTCGCGGACCGTGCGGCCTTGTTTGATGGCGGGAGCGCGACACGCCTGCCGCTGGAGCAGGCCCTGCATCAGTGGCCAACGCTGATGGCGCGTCTGGAACTGCAACTGGAGCGCAACGGCGATTTCCTGTTCGGTGAGCCTTCCATTGCTGATTTCTCCGTGGCCCATACCCTCTGGTTTCTCAAGCAGACGCCCGTGACGGCTCCGCTGGTGGAGGATTACCCGGCGGTATTGGCCTGGCTGGGGCGTGTGTTGGGCTTCGGGCATGGCGCCCATAGCGACCTTGCTTCTGCCGAGGCTGTGCAGATCGCGGCAGAGGCGACACCGGCTGCCTTGCCTGAAGAGGTCTTCGTCGACCCGAACGGCTTCAAGGCCGGGGACCGGGTGGCCATTTCAGCCACGGATTACGGTGTGGACGCTGTGGAAGGGGAACTGGTGTTCAATGGACGAGAAGAGCTGATCCTGCGCCGTGAGGATGACCGGGCCGGTGTGGTGCATGTGCATTTCCCACGGCTTGGATTCCGGATGGCATAGGAGCGAATTCATTCGCGAAGACCATCTCTTCCTGCCGATGCATTTCTTGCGGGTTTACAGGCGTCTTCGCGGATAAATCCGCTCCTACTTCAAGGCGGCCAGGATCTCGTCCGGGGAGAAGCCCCGGATCAGCGTCCCGTTGACATCCAGCAGCGGGATGCCGCGTCCGCCCAGGGCTTCGTAGGCCTTGCGGCCCTCGGCGGATTTCTCGATGTCGTACTCTGTGAAGGCGATGCCTTTGCTGTCCAGAAAACGGCGTGTCTGCTTGCAGTAGCCACACCATTCGGTCGCGTACATCACGACCTTCGCCTGGCTGTAGCTGTGCGCAACACTCGCAGGGGGCGGGTTGATCAGGTTCTCGATCTTGCCCCAGTTCTGATAGACCACGACCACCAGCATGATCAGGGCGAATTTCTTGAGTGTGCGCATCAGCATCGGGGGTTACCGCCGTTTCAGCTGGTCGGTGAGCTGAGTCGGCAGGCCTTTGATGATCAGTGTGCCAGCCTGTTCGTCGTACTCAATCTTGTCACCCAGCAGGTGTGCCTCGAAGCTGATCGACAGCCCCTCTGCACGGCCCGTGAAGCGGCGGAACTGGTTAAGGGTGCGCTTGTCTGCCGGGATCTCCGGAGACAGGCCGTAATCCTTGTTGCGGATGTGATCGTAGAAGGCGCGCGGGCGATCTTCATCGATCAGTTCGGACAGCTCTTCCAGGCCCATGGGTTCGCCCAGCTTGGTCTGGCTGCTGGCGTAATCCACCAGGGTCTTGGTCTTTTCCCGTGCCGACTCTTCGGGCAGGTCTTCACTTTCCACGAAGTCGCTGAAGGCCTTGAGCAGGGTGCGGGTTTCGCCAGGGCCATCCACGCCTTCCTGACAGCCGATGAAGTCACGGAAGTATTCGGAGACCTTCTTGCCGTTCTTGCCCTTGATGAAGGAAATGTACTGCTTGGACTGCTTGTTGTTCTGCCATTCCGAGATATTGATCCGGGCGGCCAGATGCAGTTGCCCCAGGTCCAGGTGACGCGACGGGGTGACGTCCAGCTCGTCATTCACCGCGACGCCTTCGCTGTGGTGCAGCAGGGCGATGGCCAGGTAGTCGGTCATGCCTTGCTGGTAGTGAGCGAACAGCACATGCCCGCCCACCGACAGGTTGGACTCTTCCATCAGCTTTTGCAGATGCTCCACCGATACGCGGGAGAACGCCGTGAAATCGTTACCGCCGTCCAGATACTCTTTCAGCCAGCCGCTGAAGGGGTGCGCACCGGACTCTGCGTGGAACAGTCCCCAGGCCTTGCCCTGTTTGGCGTTGTAGCTTTCGTTGAGGTCCGCCAGCATGTTTTCGATGGCCTGGGACTCAGCGAGTTCGGAGTCGCGTGCATGGAGAACTGCGGGCGTACCGTCGGGTTTCTTGTCGATCAGGTGGACGATGCAATGACGGATCGGCATGGGTATCTCGGCTGATGGTGATAGGGAGCAGGCAGCTTGTTACAAGGCCGCCAGTGTAACGCACACGCTGGAAAATGGCCTTGAGGTAGCCGGTTTTCCTTCGCAAAGGGTGTTTTATGTCTATTTTTTGATCGATTCGTGTTTAAAGCTGACCAAAAGGATAGGTAAGGGCGGATATTTACCCGGCTCTGTGCTAGTTTTGCGCGGTCTTGCGCACTCTAGCGCGCCAAGCATGCAGATTGTGTGGATAAAGGCCGAACCAAAATCCGGTTTCAGTATCTACATTTCGCGATTAATCGTGGCTGCCAGCAGGAGCCAGGTTCATTGCCTGGCCTCTGGCCGACGTTGCGTTCTGCAATCCAAATGAATTTGATAGGGAAGGAACACCACCATGGCTCTGACTAAAGACCAATTGATCGCCGATATCGCAGAAGCTATCGACGCGCCAAAAACCACCGCGCGTAATGCTCTTGAGCAATTGGGCCAAATTGTTGCCGACCAATTGGAAAACGGCGTTGAAATCACCCTGCCAGGCATCGGCAAGCTGAAAGTCGCTGAGCGTCCAGCTCGCACCGGCCGCAACCCTTCGACTGGCGCTGCCATCGAAATCGCTGCCAAGAAAGTCATCAAGTTCGTACCGGCCAAAGTGCTGAACGACTCGATCAACAAGTAAGTTCACGCTTGCTTGAAGAGCCGTGCGCCGGGTTACCGGGCACGGCTTTTTTATTGCCTGAAAACTGCTGCTCTCGGTCATGCTGCGTTGAAAGCAGGCTCGGAATGCTCATTTACAACACGTAAACTCCGCTTCCTCGCCTGCTTTCGCCTTGTCTGACCTTCGCTCGCTATGTTTTCACATAGTCTGTGTGGGAGCGGATTCATCCGCGAAGGCCGCTTAAAGGGCGATACATTTGTTTGGGATGTACCGGCTTTTTCGCGGATGAATCCGCTCCTACGGAGTGCGGTGGAAGGTCCAGGCCACGAAGCGGCTCTGTTTCTGGCCCTGGCCCATTTCCACGACCCGGCTGTCGACGGCCCCGGCTCTTTTCAGAGCGGCCTGGATGGCGGGCAGGTTCGAGGCCTTGGACACCAGTGTGCTGAACCAGCGTACCTGCTCGGGTATCTGGGCGCTTTCGTGAATCAGCTGGGTCACGAAACCGATCTCCCCGCCGACGCACCATAGTTCCTGCGACTGCCCGCCAAAATTGAGTACCGGCAGCTTGCGCTTGGGGTCGGCCTTGCCCAGTGCCCGCCATTTGCGCTGGCTGCCGCGTTGCGCTTCCTCCAGCGAGGCATGGAAGGGCGGATTGCACAGGCTCACATCGAAGCGTTCGCTGCTGTCGAGCAGGCCCAGCAGGATGTGTTTGCGATTGGCTTGCTGGCGCACCTTGATGGCCTTGTCCAGCCCGTTGGCCTTGACGATGGTCGTGGCTGTCGCGATGGCGGTGCTGTCGATATCCGAACCTGTGAAGTGCCAGCCGTAGTCGCTATGCCCCAGCAGCGGATAGATACAGTTGGCACCGGTGCCGATATCCAGCGCCTTGATCGAGGCCCCACGCGGGATGACGCCGCCGTTCTCGCTGGCCAGCAGGTCGGCGAGAAAGTGCAGGTAGTCCGCCCGGCCCGGAATCGGCGGGCACAGGTAATCCGCCGGAATATCCCAATGAGCTATGCCATACAGCGACTTGAGCAACGCCCGGTTGAAGACACGCACGGCCTGCGGATTGGCGAAGTCGATGCTCTCTTTCCCGTAAGGATTGATGATCACGAACTCGGCCAGCTCCGGGCTGCTTTTGATCAGCTTGGGAAAGTCGTAACGGCCCTGATGGCGATTGCGGGGGTGCAGCGTGGCTTTTTCGCGAGGCTCCGCGGGTTTGGCCGGGCGCTGGGGTTTCTTGCGTGGGGGCTTGGGAGTGCTTGGCGTGGTCATGAGAAATCGTTCTGATGCGCCCCGTAGGAGCGAATTTATTCGCGAGAGACCCAAGAGCATGTATCGCCTTCAGGTAACCTCTCGCGGATAAATCCGCTCCTACCAGCCGCAGGATTACAAACTGGCGATGCGGGCGTGTTGCTCGGCCAGCTTGCCCAGTGCCTGTTCGGATTCGGCCAGTTTGGCGCGTTCCTTGGCGATGACTTCAGGCGGAGCCTTGTCGACGAAGGCGGCGTTGGACAGCTTGCCGCCTACGCGCTGGACTTCGCCTTGCAGACGCTGGATTTCCTTGTCCAGACGCGCCAGTTCGGCACCCTTGTCGATCAGGCCGGCCATGGGCACCAGCACTTCCATTTCGCCCACCAGACCGGTCGCGGACAGCGGCGCTTCTGCGCCAGCGGCCAATACGGTGATGGATTCGAGCTTGGCCAGTTTCTTGAGCAGGTAATCGTTTTCGCTCAGGCGACGCTGGTCTTCGGCCGTGACGTTCTTGAGGAACAGTTGCAGCGGTTTGCCCGGGCCGATGTTCATTTCGCCACGGATGTTGCGTACCGCCAGCATCAGGCCCTTGAGCCATTCGATGTCGTCTTCGGCGGCCGGATCGATGCGGCTCTCGTTGGCCACCGGCCATGGCTGCAGCATGATGGTCTTGCCGTTGATGCCGGCCAGAGGTGCCAGACGCTGCCAGATTTCTTCGGTGATGAACGGCATGAACGGATGCGCCAGACGCAACGCGACCTCCAGTACGCGCACCAGTGTGCGACGGGTGCCGCGCTGACGCTCGATCGGTGCGTTTTCGTCCCACAGCACAGGCTTGGACAGCTCCAGGTACCAGTCGCAATACTGGTTCCAGATGAACTCGTACAGGGCTTGAGCCGCCAGGTCGAAGCGGAACTGATCCAGCTGGCGGGTCACTTCGGCTTCGGTGCGTTGCAGTTGCGAGATGATCCAGCGATCGGCCAGCGACAGTTCGACTTCTTCGCCGTTCTGACCGCAGTCTTCACCCTTGTCCAGCACGTAACGCGCGGCGTTCCAGATCTTGTTGCAGAAGTTGCGATAGCCTTCGACGCGGCCCATGTCGAACTTGATGTCGCGACCGGTGGACGCCAGCGAGCAGAAGGTGAAGCGCAGGGCATCGGTGCCGTAGCTGGCGATGCCGTCGGTGAACTCCTGACGGGTCTGCTTTTCGATCTTCTTGGCCAGTTGTGGCTGCATCAGGCCGCTGGTGCGTTTCTGGACCAGGGTTTCCAGGTCGATACCGTCGACGATGTCCAGCGGGTCCAGAACGTTGCCCTTGGACTTGGACATCTTCTGGCCCTGACCGTCGCGCACCAGACCGTGGACATAAACGGTCTTGAACGGAACCTGCGGCGTGCCGTCCTCGTTTTTCACCAGGTGCATGGTCAGCATGATCATCCGGGCGACCCAGAAGAAAATGATGTCGAAACCGGTGACCAGCACGTCGGTGGAGTGGAAGGTTTCCAGCGCCTTGGTCTTTTCAGGCCAGCCCAGGGTGGAGAAAGTCCACAGGCCCGAGCTGAACCAGGTGTCGAGTACGTCGTTGTCCTGTTGCAGCGCTACGTCCGGCCCCAGGTTGTGCTTGGCGCGGACTTCGGCTTCGTCGCGGCCGACATAGACCTTGCCGGACTCGTCGTACCAGGCCGGGATGCGGTGGCCCCACCAGAGCTGACGGCTGATGCACCAGTCCTGAATGTCGCGCATCCAGGAGAAATACATGTTCTCGTACTGCTTGGGTACGAAGGCGATGCGGCCGTCTTCCACGGCTGCGATGGCCGGCTCGGCCAGGGGCTTGGTGGACACGTACCACTGGTCGGTCAGCCACGGCTCGATGATGGTGCCGGAGCGGTCGCCTTTCGGGACTTTCAGGGCGTGGTCATCGACGCTGACCAGCAGGCCGGCGGCGTCGAAGGCGGCGACGATCTGCTTGCGGGCCTCGAAACGGTCCAGGCCAGCGTATTCGGCAGGCAGGCGGCCATCGATGGACTCGTTGAGCGTGCCGTCGAGGTTGAACACCTGAGCGGCAGGCAGAACAGCAGCGTTCTTGTCGAAGATGTTCAGCAGCGGCAGGTTGTGACGCTTGCCGACTTCGTAGTCGTTGAAGTCGTGGGCCGGGGTGATTTTCACGCAGCCGGTGCCGAATTCAGGGTCGCAGTAATCGTCGGCGATGATCGGGATACGACGGCCGATCAGCGGCAGTTCGACGAACTTGCCGATCAGTGCCTTGTAACGCTCGTCTTCAGGGTTTACCGCGACAGCGGCGTCGCCGAGCATGGTTTCCGGACGCGTGGTGGCCACGATCAGGTAATCCAGGCCTTCAGCGGTCTTCGCGCCATCGGCCAGCGGGTAACGCAAGTTCCACAGGTGGCCTTTCTCGTCGTGGTTTTCCACTTCCAGATCGGAAATCGCGGTGTGCAGCTTGGTGTCCCAGTTGACCAGACGCTTGCCACGGTAGATCAGGCCGTCTTCATGCAGGCGCACGAAGGCTTCCTTGACCGCGTCCGACAGGCCGTCGTCCATGGTGAAGCGCTCGCGGCTCCAGTCGACGGACGAGCCCAGGCGACGGATCTGACGGCTGATGTTGCCGCCGGACTCGGCTTTCCATTCCCAGATTTTCTCCAGGAACTTCTCGCGACCCAGTTCATGACGGTTCAGGCCCTGGGCCTCGATGCGGCGCTCGACCAGCATCTGCGTGGCGATACCCGCATGGTCGGTACCCGGCTGCCACAGGGTATTGCGACCCTGCATGCGACGGAAACGGATCAGGGCATCCATGATCGCGTTGTTGAAACCGTGACCCATGTGCAGGCTGCCGGTCACGTTCGGTGGCGGAATCATGATGGTGTAGGAGTCGCCCGCGCCTTGCGGAGCGAAATAGTTTTCGGACTCCCAAGTCTGGTACCAGGAAGTTTCGATGGCGTGCGGCTGGTAAGTCTTGTCCATGCGCGGCGGGACCCTGTGGCATTGATTCATAAAAGCCGACAAGTATAGACCGGGGGGGCAGCGGTAAGCTACAAGCCGCAAGCCGCAAGCCGCAAGCCGCAAGCCGCAAGCGTTGAGTGGTGCGCTTCTGCTTCTTCTTGCTGCTTGAAGCTTACAGCTTGCAGCTTTTAAGACTTACCGCTTGACGCTGCTGCGGCCAGCAGCCTTTCCAGCCTCGCATCGAGCCGTCGCTTGATTTCGGTTTCGATATGGGGCGCGAAGTCGTCGATCACTTCTTGCATGATCAACTGCGCGGCTGTGCGCAATTCGATGTCCAGGTGCAGCAGGGTGTCCGGGTCCGGAGGGGAGGGAGGCGTCGGTTGAGGTGCAGCCATCGGGGCCGGAGGCTCCGGCATCAGTGTCGGGATGTCCGGGTTGTCGAAGTCCAGCTCCAGAGGCAGGTCCGGTTTCTCACCGACCACATCGAACAGCAACGGGATCTGACCTTCGCGATGAACCGTGTCTGTCAGCAAGGGCGGTTGCAGGTCGTCATCGCCGAGCAACTGGCGAATTGACTCCAGGTCGTCCAGCAGGTGGACGGATTCAGCTTTTTTTGAAGTATCCATCGTGTACTCAAAGGCGCTGTAGTCGGTGATCCTGTGGAGGATAACCCTGTTCGCGGTACGAGCGGAAACTCTCTCGTGCCGCCAGGCGTATGGCCGGCTCTTCCACGACGACTTCCGCCACGCGGGCGAAGCGCTTGAAGAAGGCCGGGATGCGCAGGTCCAGGTTGACCAGCAGGTCGTCATGGCTGCCCGAATCATCGCCCAGGCCCAGCACGACCGGTGCATCGTGATCGTTCTCGGCTTCGCCGTGGGGCAGGAATACTTCGCCCTTGAAGCGCCATAGCCGGGCATCGAGGTCTTCACGCTGAGCCGCATCGCTGCAGTGCAGGTAAACCTTGTGTCCCAGACGCCAGGCCTTTTCCGTCAGCTTGCAGGCAAAGTCCAGCCGTGCGGCAGGATCTGCGCTGGGGAGAATGTAAAAGTCGACTTGGGTCATGTCTGTTTCCGTGCCAGCGGCGTATCGGCCGGTCAGGCCCATACGCCGCAAGGCATCTTAGGCGTTGGCGCGGTCGAGCAGGTATTGAGTCAGCAGAGGAACCGGGCGACCGGTGGCGCCTTTTTCCTTGCCGCCGCTCAGCCAGGCCGTGCCGGCGATGTCCAGATGCGCCCAGCTGTAGGCCTTGGCGAAGCGCGACAGGAAGCAGGCCGCCGTGATGGTGCCGCCTTTCGGGCCGCCGATGTTGGCGATGTCCGCGAACGGGCTGTCCAGTTGCTCCTGATACTCGTCGAACAGCGGCAATTGCCAGGCACGGTCATCCGCCTGTTTGCCTGCATCGAGCAGTTGATTGATCAGTACATCGTTGTTGCCCAGCAGGCCGGTTGTATGGCCGCCCAGCGCTACGACGCAGGCACCGGTCAGGGTCGCGATGTCGATGACGGCCTGTGGCTTGAAGCGTTCGGCGTAGGTCAGTGCGTCACACAGCACCAGACGGCCTTCGGCGTCGGTGTTGAGGATTTCGACGGTCTGGCCGCTCATGGTCTTGACGATATCGCCCGGGCGGGTCGCGGTGCCGCTCGGCATGTTTTCGGCACAGGCCAGGATGCAGACCAGGTTGATCGGCAGTTGCAGCTCCAGCACGGAACGCAGGGTGCCGAACACGCTGGCCGCACCGCACATGTCGAACTTCATCTCGTCCATGCCGGCTGCAGGCTTGATGCTGATACCGCCGGTGTCGAAGGTGATGCCCTTGCCGACCAGCACGAACGGTTTTTCGCTTTTCTTGCCGCCCTGGTAGTTCATGACGATCAGGCGCGGTGGCTGGGCGCTGCCCTGTGCCACGGCCAGGAAGGAGCCCATGCCCAGTTCGGCGAGTTTCTTCTCGTCATGCACTTCGACTTTCAGGTTCTTGTGAGCCTTGCCCAATGCCTTGGCCTGCTCGCCCAGGTAGGTCGGGTGGCAGATATTCGGTGGCAGGTTGCCCAGGTCGCGGGTGAATGCCATGCCCTTGGCGATGGCCTGACCGTGAGTGGCGGCGCGCTCGACATCGGCCACACTGGCCTTGGCGGTCAGCAGGGTGATTTTCTTCAGGGCGCGGGGTTCGGCTTTCTGGCTCTTGAAGCGGTCGAACACGTATTCCCCGTCGGCCAGGGTTTCCACCAGCAGGCGAGCCTTGCCGTAAGTGTCGCGGTTCTTCACCACCACCTGATCCAGTGCGATGGCCGCGTCGCTGCCGCCCAGCGTCTTGAGGGTCGAGAGTACGCTGGAGACGACTTTCTTGAATTGGCGGTCCGACAGTTCTGCTTCCTTGCCGACACCCACCAGCAGTACGCGCTCGGCCTTGAGGTTGGGCAGGTTGTGCAGCAGCAGGCTCTGGCCTGGCTTGCCAGCCAGGTCGCCGCGCTTGAGGACGGCAGCAATGGCTCCGCCGCTGAGTGCATCGACGCTTTGAGCGGCAGTGCCGAGCACACGATTTTCGCCTACGGTGACAACCAGAGTAGCGGTCTTCAAGGTTTCTGGGCTTGTGCTTTTAACAACCAATTCCATGTCGGGTCCCCGAATAGACTGCGAAGCTTTCGCAAAATGAATGATGTACGCGGCAAGACCGGAGCCTTTTGAAGGACGATGCCAGCGATAAGCCTCGCAGTTTGACCCCGCCGTGCGACCGCTGACAACCCCGTATTCCAGCCTGTAGGACGTTGTTGTGAGAAGTATCTAGACCGCGCAGTGACAGGACGGCTCAATCACAGGATAATGCCGCATATTTTTTGGCTATTCGTGCCTTTGCCTGGCGTGAATGTCTTGTTGCCCTGGCTCATATTTTTCTTGTTTGGCTGCCTGAGCCTGACAACTCTGGAGTGTCTGGTTTGATTGTCTTCCGTTATCTATCCCGAGAAGTGCTGGTTACCTTGAGCGCGGTCAGCGCCGTATTGCTGGTAATCATCATGAGCGGACGTTTCATCAAGTATCTGGCCCAGGCAGCGTCGGGCGCGCTTGATCCGGGCGTGCTGTTCATGATCATGGGTTTTCGTCTGCCCGGCTTCCTGCAACTGATCCTGCCTCTGGGCCTGTTTCTCGGGATTCTGCTGGCGTATGGCCGGCTGTATCTGGAAAGCGAAATGACCGTGCTGGCCGCGACCGGCATGAGTCAGCAGCGTCTGCTGGGCATCACCCTGGCTCCGGCCGCTCTCGTGGCGTTGCTGGTGGCCTGGCTGAGCTTCAGCCTGGCTCCGCAGGGGGCCACGCAATTCTCGCTGCTGATCAACAAACAGGATGCAATGACCGAGTTCGACACGCTGGTGCCGGGGCGTTTTCAGTCGCTGCGCGACGGGACGCGGGTCACCTACACCCAGGAGCTGTCCGAGGACCGTACCAATCTGGGCGGTATCTTCATTTCCGAGCGGCGCATGTCCACCGACAAGAGCAAGGATCGGGGCATCACCGTGCTGGTGGCCGAAAAGGGACACCAGGAAGTTCGTCCTGACGGCAGCCGCTTCCTGATTCTGGAGAACGGCTACCGCTACGACGGTAATCCCGGCGAAGCTGATTACCGCGCGATCAAGTACGACACCTATGGCGCGATGCTGCCCAAGCCGGACATCAGCGATGAAATCACCGACCGCGAGGCCATTGCGACCAGCGACCTGTTCGGCAACGACACGCCACGCTATCGGGCCGAGCTGCAATGGCGTATCTCGCTGCCGATCCTGGTGTTCATCGTGACCCTGATGGCGGTGCCGCTGGCGCGGGTCAACCCTCGTCAGGGCCGTTACCTGAAACTGCTGCCGGCGATTCTTCTGTACATGTCTTACCTGACGATTCTGATTGCCGTGCGTGGCGCTCTGGAGAAAGGCAAGCTGCCACTGAGCCTCGGCATGTGGTGGGTTCACGGATTGTTCCTGTTGATAGGTCTGGTGTTGATGTACTGGGAGCCATTGCGGCTGAAAATGGCGAGTCGCCGTAGCGTAGCGGAGGTGGCTCGTGGTTAAGCTCGATCGATACATCGGTAAAAGCGTGTTCATGGCGATCCTGGCGGTACTGGGGATCATCCTGGGCCTGGCTTCGCTGTTTGCCTTCATCGATGAGATGGGCGACATCAGTGACAACTACACCTTGATGGATGCCGGCAGTTTCGTGCTGATGACCGCGCCCCGGCGGGTCTACGACATGCTGCCGATGGCGGCCCTGATCGGTTGTCTGATCGGCCTGGGCACCCTGGCCAGCAGCAGCGAGCTGACCATCATGCGTGCTGCGGGCGTTTCCATTGCGCGCATCGTCTGGGCGGTCATGAAGCCCATGCTGTTCCTGATGATCGCTGGTGTTCTGGTCGGTGAGTACGTGGCCCCTTACGCGGAAAACCAGGCTCAGGCCAATCGTTCGCTGGCTCAGGGCAGCGGCGACTCGCAGAGTGCCAAGCACGGCCTGTGGCACCGCCAGGGCGACGAGTTCATCCATATCAACACCGTCCAGCCCAACGGCCTGATGTATGGCGTAACACGGTATCGTTTCGACGATCAGCGCCACATGCTGACGTCGAGCTTTGCCAGACAGGCCAATTACAAGACCGATTACTGGGAACTGAAAGACGTCACCACCACGCATTTCCGCGATGGCAGTACCGAAGTCATCAAGACCCCGGTCGAGCGCTGGGATGTCTCCCTCAGCCCTCAACTGCTGAGCACGGTCATCATGCCGCCCGAGTCGTTGTCCATTACCGGCCTGTGGAGCTATGCGCACTATCTGGCGGAGCAAGGCTTGAGCAATGGCCGCTACTGGCTGGCCTTCTGGACCAAGGTCCTTCAACCTCTGGTGACCGTGGCGCTGGTGCTGATGGCGATCTCCTTCATCTTCGGTCCGCTGCGCTCGGTGACGCTGGGCCAGCGTGTCTTCACGGGTGTGCTGGTCGGCTTTACCTTCCGCATCATCCAGGACCTGCTGGGGCCTTCCAGTCTGGTCTTCGGCTTCTCGCCGCTGTTTGCCGTTCTGGTGCCTGCTGCGGTCTGTGCCCTGGCCGGGGTGCTGCTGTTGCGTCGCGCCGGGTAAACCGACACTGCGAATTGAAAAAGCCGACTGCGAGTCGGCTTTTTCATGGGCGCTTATTTGTGTTTGGGTATCCGGACCAGACGGGTATCGGAGTACCTGTCATGCCAGGCGCGGTTCTGCTTGTCGAACAGGCTCCAGACAAACCCCAGCCCCAGGCACAGCCAGGACGCGATGGAGACGATAAAGCGCAGCAGGGCCTGCATCAGGCTGATGGCGCTGCCGTCGGCGTTCTGCACGCGAATACCCCACACCTGCATGCCCAGAGTCTGGCCGCCATGGGTCCAGAACTTGGCGAAGAAGCCGAAGGTGACCAGCAGAAGGATTGAGGACAGCAGAGGGTCGCCATCCAGTGCCCCGGACTCGGACAGGGCGCGCAGTCGTGCTTCGCCGATGAAAGCCATCATCACCAGCTTGTAGATGAAGGCTGTGACCAGTTGCAGGGCAAAACAGAGGAAGGCGTCATAGAAGATGGCCGCCAGGCGTCGGGCGAGGCTGGCAGGCGGAAAGTCGCCTTGCGGTCGAAGCATATGTCTGGACATCGCGAAGCTCTCAATCACGGTAAAACCGCATCTTACGAAATCGCGCGCATAAAAAAGCCCCTGATATCAATAATCAGGGGCTTTTCGGGCGTCAGCGATTAAGCTTCAGCGATAACTTCGTCAGCCTGCATGCCTTTCTGGCCTTGCACAGCGATGAAGGTGACTTTCTGGCCTTCTTTCAGGCTCTTGAAGCCGTTACCTTGAATTGCGCGGAAATGTACGAACAGATCCGGACCGCTTTCTGGAGTGATAAAACCAAAACCCTTTTCGTCGTTGAACCACTTGACGGTGCCGCTCTGACGTTGAGACATTTTCTTATTTCCTTGACGCTTGAATTGGAGACAGCCTCTTTCACCTGAAAGAGTACTGGGGCTGGTTGCAGGAAGTTAAGAAACGTAGAACGGGATGTAGCAACACTTGGAGCTACTGCCCAGGTCCAGATTCAGCGACCTATGCAAACACAGTCAGGAAACTCTACGCCAACTCTCGTTACAAAAACAAGCCCCGGTTTGTCCCCTTGTTTTCAAGGGGGGACGTTGATTGAAGTGATATTTCACCCTTAGTGGGCAACCGGCCGTTTTTGGCGCGTTTATGCACTTTGACAGGGCATTTTTTCAATAGGCGAAACGCTGTTGCACGCCGTGTTGGAAGACGGCATGCAACAGTATTATCGGTGTTGAAAAAGTGGTTGTTTTTTTGACGCCGTTATTGGCCCCGGAAGTAACGTTGCGCAACGAAAGGCATTTTACTCACGACCATAGGGACTTTCTTGCCGCGGACAATCGCCCATACGGGTGTTTCCAGGGCCGTGAAGCGGGTATCCAGGTAGCCCATTGCCAGAGGGCCGCCCAGGGTCGGGCCAAAACCGCCGCTGCACACGCGACCGATGATTTGATCTTCGCTGTCGACAATTTCCGTTCCCTCGCGCACCGGTGTGCGCTCCTGTGGCAGCAGGCCCACACGTTTTTTATCCACACCTGCCTGTTGTTGGGCAACGATTTTTTCGGCACCGGGGAAGCCGCCGGCACGCGGGCCATCGACGCGCCTTGCCTTTGAGATCGCCCACAGCAGGTTGGCCTGAACGGGTGATGTCTCCGTGTTCATGTCATGGCCATACAGGCACAGGCCAGCTTCCAGGCGCAACGAGTCGCGGGCACCGAGGCCGATGGGGGCAACCTCAGGCTCTTCCAGCAGGCGACGGGCCAGCGCCTCGGCCTTGTCCGCAGGAACCGAGATCTCGTAGCCGTCTTCGCCGGTGTAGCCCGAACGACTGACATAGCAGTCGACACCCAGCAAGTTAACGGAAGCGAACTGCATGAAAGTCATGGTCGCCACCTGCGGTGCCAGGCGTGAAAGCACGGTGACCGCCTGCGGGCCTTGCAGGGCGAGCAGGGCGCGTTCCTCGAACAGCGGCTGGATTTCGCAGTAGGCAGAAAGGTGCTTGCGCAGATGCGCCAGGTCTTCGTTCTTGCAGGCGGCATTGACCACCAGCATCAACTGATCGTTACCCAGATTGGCGACCATGAGGTCGTCGAGAATGCCGCCGTTTTCATCGGTGAACATCGCGTAGCGCTGCATGCCGACCGGCAGATCGATGATGTCTACCGGCACCAGGGTTTCCAGTGCCTGTGCAGCCTGGGTGCCGATCAGCAGGATCTGGCCCATGTGCGAGACATCGAACAGACCCGCGCTTTCACGGGTGTGCAGGTGTTCTTTCATCACGCCGGCCGGGTATTGCACGGGCATGTCGTAACCGGCGAAGGGCACCATTTTGGCACCGAGTTCGCGGTGCAGGCTGTGCAGCGGGGTGGTCAGCAATTGTTCTGTGGACATGATGGATTCCGTTAGGGGAGGAAGCCTTCGCGAATGAACTCGCTCCTGTAGCGAGAGTGTTCTTCGCGAAGGCTGGGCGATCACGCCTCTTGATAGCTTTCGATGGACGGGCAGGCGCAGACCAGGTTGCGGTCGCCGAACACGTTGTCGACACGACCGACCGGTGGCCAGTATTTGCCGTCGATCAACGATTCGACCGGATACACAGCCTGCTCGCGGCTATACGGATGGCTCCACTGGCCGACGATTTCGGCTGCGGTGTGCGGTGCGTTCTTCAGCGGGTTGTCATCCTTGTCCAGCGTGCCGTTTTCCACGGCATGGATTTCTTCACGGATCTTGATCATGGCGTCGCAGAAGCGGTCCAGCTCTTCCCTGGACTCGCTTTCGGTCGGCTCGATCATCAGCGTGCCCGCTACCGGGAACGACATGGTCGGTGCGTGGAAACCGAAATCGATCAGGCGCTTGGCCACGTCATCGACGCTGATACCGCTGGTTTCCTTGATCGGGCGCAGGTCCAGAATGCATTCGTGGGCCACCAGACCGCTGGTGCCGGTGTAGAGCACCGGGTAATGGTTTTCCAGGCGACGGGAGATGTAGTTGGCGTTGAGAATCGCCAGTTGCGAGGCGCGTTTGAGGCCTTCGCCGCCCATCATGCGAATGTACATCCAGGTGATCGGCAGAATGCTGGCGCTGCCGAAGGGGGCGGCACAGACCGCACCTTCCTTGCGCTCCATCTGACCGTGGCCGGGCAGGAACGGTGCCAGGTGAGATTTCACGCCAATCGGGCCGACACCGGGGCCACCGCCGCCGTGGGGGATACAGAAGGTTTTGTGCAGGTTCAGGTGAGAGACGTCACCGCCGAACTTGCCCGGTGCGCAGAGGCCGACCATGGCGTTCATGTTGGCGCCATCGATGTAAACCTGGCCGCCGTTGTCATGGATGATGCCGCAGATTTCGCGGATACCTTCCTCGAACACGCCGTGGGTCGACGGGTAGGTAATCATCAGTGCCGCCAGTTGATCGCGGTGTTCGATGGCCTTGGCGCGCAGGTCTTCGATATCGACGTTGCCACGGGTATCGCAGGCAGTGACGACCACGCGCATGCCCGCCATGTTCGCGGTAGCCGGGTTGGTACCGTGGGCGGAGGACGGAATCAGACAGATATCGCGACGCTCATCGCCACGGCTCTGATGGTAGGCGCGGATGGCCAGCAGGCCTGCGTACTCACCTTGCGAACCCGCGTTGGGTTGCAGGGAGATTGCATCGTAGCCGGTGGCAGCGCAGAGCATGGTCTCCAGTTCGCTGGTCAGTTGCTGGTAACCGGCACTCTGTTCGGCGGGGGCGAACGGGTGCAGATTGCCGAATTCGGCCCAGGTGATCGGGATCATTTCGCTGGCGGCATTGAGCTTCATGGTGCATGAGCCCAGCGGAATCATGGTGCGGTCCAGGGCCAGGTCCTTGTCGGCCAGCTTGCGCAGGTAGCGCATCAGCTCGGTTTCGGAGTGATAGCGGTTGAAGACCGGGTGGCTGAGGATCTCGGATTGACGCAGCAAGGCTTTGGGCAAGCGGGACTGTATAGTGCTGGCCAGTGCGCTGAAGTCCGGCAGTTTCTGGCCGTCGGTTGCAAAAATGCTCCACAGGGTCTCGATGGCCGATTGCGAAGTGGTTTCGTCGAAGGACAGGCCCAGGTATTCGGCGTTGATTTCCCGCAGGTTGATCTGGTGCGCTCGCGCCTTGAAGTGCAGGGCGGCGGTCTGGACACCGGTCTTGATGGTCAGGCTGTCGAAGAAAAAGGCCTGCTCGATCTTCAGGCCCAACCGGCTCAGGCCTTCTGCAAAGATGGCCGTCATGTGGTGTACGCGATTGGCGATCTGTTTCAGGCCGCGCGGACCGTGGTAGACGGCATACATGCTGGCGATGTTGGCCAGCAGCACTTGTGCGGTGCAGATGTTGCTGGTCGCTTTCTCGCGGCGGATATGTTGCTCGCGGGTCTGCATGGCCAGGCGCAGGGCCTGTTTGCCGTGACGATCCACCGAGACGCCGACCAGACGGCCAGGCATGTCGCGCTTGAAGGCATCGCGTGTGGAAAAGTACGCCGCATGCGGGCCACCGAAGCCCAGCGGTACGCCAAAGCGCTGGGCCGTGCCGATGGCCACGTCTGCGCCGAATTCGCCCGGTGGGGTCAGCAGCGTCAGGGCCAACAGGTCGGCGGCCACGGCGACCAGTGCGTTCGCGGTATGGAAACGCTCGACCAGTTCGCGGTAATCGAAGATATCGCCATTGCTGGCAGGGTATTGCAGCAGGGCGCCGAAATAATCACTGACATCACCCAGTTCCGACTCGTCGGCGATCACAACGGTGATGCCCAGCGGCTCGGCGCGGGTGCGAAGTACATCCAGGGTTTGTGGATGGCAGTGGGCCGAGGCGAAGAAGTGCTGGCTGCCCTTGTTCTTGCTCAGGCGTTTGCAGAAGGTCATGGCTTCTGCGGCGGCGGTGGCTTCGTCGAGCAGCGAGGCGTTGGCGATCGGCAGGCCGGTCAGGTCGCTGATCAGGGTCTGGAAGTTGAGCAGCGACTCCAGGCGGCCCTGGGAAATTTCCGGCTGGTAAGGCGTGTAGGCGGTGTACCAGGCCGGATTTTCCAGCAGGTTGCGCAGAATCGGGGCCGGTGTGTGGGTGTTGTAGTAACCCTGACCGATGTAGGTCTTGAACAACTGGTTCTTGCTGGCGATGGCCTTGATCGACGCCAGGGCATCGGCTTCGCTCTGGCCTGCCGGCAGGTTCAGGACGCTGGTGCCCTTGATGCTTTGCGGGATGACGCTTTCGCTCAGGGCCTCGATGGAGTCGAAACCCAGCATGTGAAGCATGGCCTGCTCGTCGCTGGCACGTGGGCCGATGTGACGGGCAATGAATTCGTTGGCGGTGCTCAATTCAATGTGATCAGTCATGGCGCGCTCCTCAGGCTTCAGCGTTGGCTTTGATCAGGCGGTCGTAGGCGTCCTGATCCAGCAGGCCGTGAATGGCATCGGCATTCTGTGGAATGAAGCGAAAGAACCAGCCTGCGCCCAGTGCGTCTTCATTGACCAGTTCAGGGGTGCTGTCGAGTTCGCTGTTGACGGCAACCACCTCGCCATCCAGAGGCATATTGATGCTGCTGGCGGCTTTCACCGATTCCACGACCGAGACTTCGGCGTCTTGAGTGTAGGCCTGTAATTCCGGGAGCTGCACATAGACCACATCGCCGAGCGATTCCTGCGCATAAGGCGTGATGCCGACCGTCACACTGCCATCGGCTTCGGCCCGCAGCCATTCGTGTTCAACGGTGAATCGCAACTCGCTCATAACAACTCCTCAAGGGTAAAGGCCCGCGGCTGATGCCGTCGTAATGAGAAGCTGCAAAGCAATTTTGCGGCCAATATTAAATTATCGTTTTAAATCAATTGGTTATGTTTGTTTTGGTTTGGTCTGTGGAAATAAGGTGTAGCGAAATCGATACAGTTGGACGGGGCTGGAAAATCCCTATGGGATCAACGCCTTGTTGGCTGGGGGTTGGGATGGTTTGGAGTGAAATCGTTACGGTGGAATGATTTTGTTACGGTTGGTCGCGAATTCTGTGGGAAATACTGTGGGAGCGAATTTATTCGCGAACAACCCTATTCGCGGATAAATCCGCTCCTACACAGGCCTATTTTCCAATTCCGTATTTGCGCAACCGATGGGCAATGGCGGTATGTGAGGTTTGCAGGCGGGCAGCCAGTTGCCGGGTCGAGGGGTAATCGGCGTAGAGCTTGTGCAGCAGTTCCCGCTCGAAATCCTCGACGGCCTGTTCCAGGCTGCCGACCTCTCCGTCGTTCTGACGGGCTACGGCGGTGCCAGCGATGTCCAGGTCGCCAATGTCCACCAGGCTGCTTTCACTGATGGCGGCAGCCCGGAAGATCACGTTCTGCAATTGACGCACATTGCCCGGCCAGCGATTGCCCAGCAATGCCGGGTAGGTGCCGGTTGCCAGGCGGCAGACCGGGCGCTGGATCTGTGTGCAGGCCTGTTCCATGAAATAACGGGCCAGCAACAGAATGTCCTGTCCGCGCTCGCGCAGTGGCGGGACTTCCAGGTTCAGGACATTCAGGCGATAGAACAGGTCTTCGCGGAAGGTGCCTTCGCTGACCATCTTTTCCAGGTCGCGGTGGGTGGCGCTGAGGATGCGCACATTGACGGAGACCTCTCGATCTCCGCCCACACGCCTGAAGCTGCCATCGTTGAGAAAGCGCAGCAGCTTGGCTTGCAGGTAGGGCGACATTTCGCCGATTTCATCCAGAAACACCGTGCCCTGGTTGGCCAGTTCCATCAGCCCCGGTTTGCCACCCCGTTGTGCGCCGGTGAACGCGCCGGGGGCATAGCCGAACAGCTCGCTTTCGGCGAGGTTTTCCGGGAGCGCGGCACAGTTGAGGGCCAGGAAGGGTTCGCCATGACGAGCGCTGCTGGCATGGCAGGCCCTGGCGACCAGTTCCTTGCCTGTACCGGTTTCACCCTGAATCAAGAGGGGGGCATCCAGTGCGGCGACCCTTTGTGCCCGGGCCTTGAGCATGCGGATGGCGGGCGATTCTCCCAGCAAGGCATCGAAGCCTTCGGCGTGGTCATGATGCAGGGCCGAAAGGCGTTCACCGATCCGGCTGGGCAGGTACAGCGTCAGCAGGCCGCCGGCTTCGGTAATCGGCGTGGCGTCCAGCAGCAAGGCTTCACCATTGAGGGTGATCTCGCGCATGGGCAGACGGAAGCCGTTTTCCAGCAGTGTGGATTGCAGGCTCGGGTCGGCAAAGAGTTCGCCCACCGGCTCACCGGCCGGTTCGCGGCCGATCAGGGTGATCAGGGCCGGGTTGGCCAGCAGGACGTGTCCGGCGCTGTCCAGTGCCAGAACCGGGTCGGTCATGGCCGCCAGCAGGGCGTCGAGTTGCAGGTGGCGGCGCTGGCCGGGAAGGATATCCACAACGGTGATCGCTTCGACACCGCGTACACGAAACAGCGCATCCTTGAGTTCTTCGAGCATCTGGTGGCTCAAGGTCGGCGCATCGATATAGACGTTGGGCGGCACCATCTCCACGGCATCGAGATTCAGATTGCGTCCACCCAGAATGGCCAGCACTTCCTGGGTGATACCGACACGGTCGATGAAGCAGACATGGATACGCATGGGACGCTATGAATTCTGGAGGGCGAAGAGGCGCAAGTATGCCTTGTAGAGTCAGGTTTTTCGCGAATGAATTCCAACCGCAGGAGCGAATTCATTCGCGAGCAGACATTCGCGGATGAATCCGCTCCTACGGCCCTGGAAAGCGTTATTCCAGGTGTTCGGGTTTTATCGGGTCGCCTGATTTGATGTCCAGCTTGTCGCGGATGTCCTGGAACATCCGGTCGTAGTCCTTGTGCATTTCGACGGGCATTGCGGCCAGGTTCGGCAGCCCGTATTTGATGCCGATGCGGCCTGCGTCATGGGCAAAGTTGAAGGCCAGGTCGCGTGGCAACTGGAACTCTTCCGTGAAGGTCTTGCCGTTGATTTCGCCCTGCATGGTGAAGTGCATGCAGGTGCCTTCATCCGGGTCTTCGCAGGTTTCGTAATGAACGTGAATATCGTAGGTAAACCCCGAGCGCTGCAGGGCTGCGTGGGTAATGTGCAAATGACCGGGCTCGAACATGAACGTCGCTCCGTCAGAAAAGTGAAAGTGTACGGGTAGACACCTGGACCTTGTCCGGCGTTCAGCACCATGAATAAGCACCCGACAGCATAGCGGCATTGCGGGTATATGTGTCTGATTCAGGTCAGTCGCGGCGGCCTGTCGGCTCAGGCCTGGACCAGAGCCACAGATTGCCCAGGGCCATGCCCGCGATCGCCAGGTACAGCCACCAGACATGATTGAGCAGGCTCAGCATCAGGATGGCGCAGACCAGCATGCTGACGGTCGCGCTGATCTTGGCCTTGCGTGCAACCAGCCGGCCATTGCGCCAGTTGCTCAGGATCGGACCGAACACGCGATGGTTCTCCAGCCAGGCATTCAGGCGTGGCGAGCTTCGGGTGGCGGCCCATGCGGCCAGCAGAATGAATTCGGTGGTCGGCAGGCCGGGGATGAAAATGGCTGCGATACCGATGCCGAGACTGACATAGGCCAGGATGCCGAAGAGAAGACGCGAAAGTCTGGAGCCGGGAGGTTTATAGGTCATGGTCACTACGGGCAGGTTTGAAAAGCCCGGCCAGCTTAACAGCACCGGGCGTTTTTTCATGCCTGAACCTGTTCGATCTTTTGCGCAGGTGTGTAGGCGTGCTGCAACAGAACGTTGAAACGTTCAAAGGCCGCCAGGGCACCCTGATCGGCCTGTGCTTCTTCTTCCTCGGTGAGCGCCAGACCGTCCAGTGTCCGGATGAAGGTTTTCCAGCCTTCGGCACGGCCACCGGCCGGTTCACCCAGATGCCGTGCGCCAAAGCTTTCGCTGAGGTTCAAGGCGGTGGCGCGCTTGATCAGAAAGGCGGCGCCCAGTTTCGAGCCTTCGGAAACGAACAGCCAGCCCAGGGCCTGGGCCTTGCTCGGGTTTTGCACGGCACCGGCGACAGCCTGAGGAATGTCGGTGTTCAGATCGGCCAGATCCGCCCTGGCTTGTTCGGCGCGGCAACGGGCTGGCAGGTCGGCCACGATTTTCGTCAGGGCAGGGTCGTTATACAGACCCTGCAATTCCGTCTGGAACAGGTATTGAGCGACGACGAAACGCTTGTAGCTTTCCAGTGTTTCAAACGGTGCGTTGGCCTTTACAGCCTTGTCGAGCTGTTCGTGAGGCGCATGGGTAATCTGGTTGAGACGCTGCGAACGCAGGGCAGGGCGAGTCTGCTCGGTTGTCATCAGGTTCTTCCTTGTATGAAGGGGTATGTTGAATAGACGAATGACAAAACCCCGAAGCGTAAAAAACACGCCGCCGACCGTGATCGTTGGCGTGTTTTCGGGGGAGCCGGGAATGGGGGATCAGATATCCCAGACCAGGTTGACGCTGAAGTTGCGTCCCGGTTGGGTCAGGCGATCCAGGTTGGCCGGCGAGGTGGCTGCGGCTTCACCTACGCCGTCATACCCGCGCACGTCATCCCACAGCCAGTATTTCTTGTCGGTCAGGTTGTAGAGGCCTGCATTGACGGTGATGTCATCGGTGACCTTGTAGTAGCCGGTCAGGTCCAGAATGCCGAAGCCCGGTGTCCGGAACTGGGTGGCTGAACCGTCCGGTTCATTGAACTCGCTGTCATCCACACGGGTCTTGCGCTTGACCAGTGTCCAGCTCAACAGGCCACCATAGTTGTCCTGGTCATAGCCCAGGCCGAAAACGCCGGTCAGCGGGTTGACGCTGTTGATCGGTTCACCCGTGTCGTTGTTGCGGCCCTGGGCGTAGGCGATCGATCCCTGGGTATAAAGGCCCTGTGGTGCGCCGAAGACATCGAGGTTCAGGCGGCCTTTGACCTCCGCTCCTTTGATGGTGGCATGCTTGATGTTGTAGGACTGGAACGTCAACTCGTCATAGCCAGCCGCAAGGCCGTCTTCGTTGATGAAGTCGCGGTACTTGTTATAGAACACGGCCACATCGAACGTGCCGGACTCGAAGCGCCCACGCAGACCGGTTTCATAGCTCTTGCTCTTTTCCGGGTCCAGGTTCGGGTTGGGTTCGACGACATAACCGGCGGTGGTGTTTTCAAAGCTGCCGTACAGAGCCTTGGCGGACGGAGTGCGGAAACCTTCGGCGTACTGGCCGTACCAGGTGTAGTGGTCGGTCAGGGCATAGGTCATGCCGAACTTGGGCGAGACGCGATGCCAGACTTTATCCGAGCTGTCGCCGCCACTCGGGTCGTCCAGACCTTCGGAGTTGAGGAATTCCTCGGTCATCTTCGGGCTCAGGCGAGTGTGGTCGTAACGCAGGCCGGGCATGAAGGTCCACTTGTTCCAGCTGATCTGGTCCTGGGCGAAAAGCGCGTAGCTGGTGATGGTCGGGTCCGGGAAATCGCTGGTCGGAGACGGATTGTCACTCGCCACAGGGCTCACCGCGCCCACGGTGGTGCAGACGCCCATGACGCTGGCGCAGGTGGCGCTACCGGTACGCAGACCGGTGACTTTCTGGCGCTTGATCGTGGTGCCGTAGGTCAGGTCATGATCGGTGCTGGCAATGGAAAAGGCCTTGTCGAACTGGGCATCGAAGATCCACTGCTTTTCCTGATACGTCGTGTCGCGATTGCGATACAGGTCACGGACGAACGGGAAGTAGCGTTCGCGGGTGCTCTGCTCGGTCTTGGCATTCTGGTAGTTCAGGCTCCACTTGATCCTGTCGACCAGCAGGCTGTCGATCGCGAAGGTGTGATCGATGCCGAAACGTTCACGGGTGATGGTGTCGTTGGTGGTGCGGCCCCGGTACATGCCAACGCCGACGCCATTGCCGAACGGCCCGCCGATGGCGCTGAGCTGATTGGTGTCACGATCGTCCTTGTACTTCTCGTAGGTCAGCCCGAGGCGCGCATCTTCGGCGTAGTTCCAGCCCAGCTTGGCCAGCACATTGGTTGCGCGTTCGTCTTCGGGGTTGGCCTCGGTGCGTGTCAGACCGGTGCCGCCTGTGCTGCCGTAGGACTCGGTTTCATGACCTTCGCGTTGACTCAGGTGCAACAGCGCGTCGAAATCGCCCTGGCGGCCGACGAAGGTGCCCGAGGTCAGCCAGCTTTCATTGGCCGAGCTGTAACCGGTTTTCAGACGGGCTCCGACGTCCTTGCCTTCCTTGATGATGTCGTCCGGGTCCAGCGTGTAATAGCTGACCACACCGCCGATGGCGCTGCTGCCATACAGGGCCGAGGCCGGGCCGCGCAGGATTTCCACGCGCTTGACGATTTCAGGATCGACATAGTTGCGGCGGGTCTGGGCGAAGGGGCCGGTGAAGAAACTGTCCGGAACGTCGACGCCGTCCACCTGAGTCAGGATCCGGTTGTTGTCGATGCCGCGAATGTTGTAGCCAGTGGTACCGCCGCGCTGACCGGCACCGCCAACTGAAACGCCCGGTTCGTTACGGACCAGATCACGAATGGTATTGACGTTGCGGCGGTCCAGCTCTTCACGTGTGTGGACACTGACGGTATTAGGAACCGAGACGATGTCCTGTTCCTGGCGAGTGGCGCTGACGGTGGTCTGCTCGAGTGCGATGACACCGGCGACACGTTTTTCCAGAACGACATTGTTATCGCCCAGGTTGCGATAGCTCAGCTGGCTGCCCGACAGCAGGCGTTCCAGTGCCTGGGCCGGTTGCAGGTTGCCATCCACCGCCGGGGAGACGACGTTTTGCGTCAGTTCCGAGGAGACACCCACCTGCCAGCCGGTGACGCGGCTGAACTCATTGAGTGCCGAGACCAGAGGCTGTCTGGCAATCGCAAAGTGGTAAGTGCCTGCAGGTCGTGCCTGGGTAGCGCTTTCTGTTGCCGCTACAGCCGGCATTGCTTGCATGCCTGCGCTGAAAACCGCCACGGTCAGCAGTGAAAGTGTGAACCGCTGAAGACCCGCGAGACGCGGGTGAGTGGTGGGCCTGAACGTGGATGACATCCGGTGGCGCTCCCTGACGTAGTGCTGGTTATAGTGTGAGCAGATTGATTATTAATGCGAATCAATTGCATTGGCTATGACTAGACGTACGAGGGGTTACGAGTGCGTAAAAAAAGTTTTCCGTCAGTTGATGAGGACGAGCGCAGGCATTTCATGCACGCTGGCCGAGGTGATCTGCGCCAGTGAGCGCACCACGCCCAAAGGGTTATCCAGCTTGTAGTTGCCGGTGATGGCCACGTTATCCAGTGCCGGGTTAGTGTTGATGATCCAGCCGGGATAATAACGGCGCAGTTCTGCCAGCACTTCACTGAGCGGGCTGTTATCGAAGATCAGGCGTCCCTGGACCCAGGCCAGGTCCTTGGTCGGATCGAGCCTTTCACGATGGCCGAACCCCGAAGGGCCGACACGAACGCTGTCGCCTGCACCCAGGCTGACCCTGGAGTCGCCACGTATGGCGCTCACATCCACAGCACCGCTCTGTACCTGGACCCGGGCTTCGCCATCGAGGTAGCGCACCGAGAATTCGGTGCTGTTGGCGCTCATGCGTATGGGGCCAGCCTCGATTTCCATGGGTGTGTCCTGGCTGAGCGCCACGTTGAAATAGGCTTCACCCTGATACAGGCGTGCCGCACGCTGCCGGTCGTTGAAGTGGCTGGAAAAGGCCGAATTGGTATTGAGCAGGACCTGTGAGCCGTCGGCCAGTTGCAGGCGCTGGCGCTCACCGACCACGGTCAGGTGATCGGCCTGAATGCGCAGCGGCAGATTGCTGAAGTTGAACAGCCCCAACAGAAGAACGGCGGCTGTTGCCAGTGGTTTCCAGTGTGGCCGGAGGCGTTGCAGGACGGAAGGCCGGCGGGGTTTTTCCAGCTCCACGGCGGCTTGCCGGAGCGCGGGCGACTCCCAGACTGCCTGGGCCCTGGCGAATGCCTGCGCATGAGCAGGATCGGCCTTTAGCCAGGCCTCGAATCGTGCCTGCTGCTCATGGTTTGCACCTTCCAGCTCGATCAGCCAGGTCAGGGCTTGATCCATTGCGCTCTCGCTCAACACATCCTGTGCAAGCGACTGCGCGCGTTCTGTTCCTGGAGTCACGGTGTTCCTCGGCAATCTCGGTTCGATTCATGTGCATGCGGTGGAAGGGGCAGCCTGCGACAGCGTCCGGGTCTGGTCAAGCCCGATCGAGTCTGGCCACGACTCCCACACAGATCGCCATGATCAGTTTCAGTTCTTTTTGTACGGTGCTGGCGGAGATATCCAGTTGCTCGGCAATCTCCAGATAGCTGCATCCGTTGAGGCGGCTCAGGGTAAATATTTTCTGTTGGCGTGCCGTGAGTTTACCCAGTGTGCTGCTGAGGCTTTCAAGCAGCCTCTTGGCATGGGTGGCGTCTTCGGGTGTGCTGAGTTGAGCGACAACGCTTTCGACCTGTTCGGCGGGGGCATCTTCGATCAGGGTCCGGCCATGAATGCGGCGGGCGCGCAAATGATCCAGCGCCAGGTTGCGGGCGGTCTGGTAGACGAAGGGTTCCAGGTGATCGATCGGACGTTCGGTCAAGGCACGGGTGACACGCAGCCAGGTTTCCTGCAACAGATCCTCGGCCGTGCTGTGATTGCCGACCATTCCCTGCAAGGTCCTGAGCAGGACCTCACGCTGAGCGACAAATACATCATTGAAGTGCGACTGTGACACGGAAGTGCTCGACCGAAAAATCAAGTGGATGATAATGCTTATCATCCACTTCTGTGGTCAAGTCCGGATTCTATAATTTTCTTAATCTTTACCGAGCGGGCTTACTGCGCATTATGCAGGGCCAGGCAGTTGTCGAGCATGCGATTGGAGAAGCCCCATTCGTTGTCATACCAGGCCAGCACCTTGAGCAGCTTGCCGCTGACCTTGGTGTGGTTGGCGTCGAAAATGGACGACAGCGGATTGTGATTGAAGTCGTGGGAAACCAGCGGCAGGGTGTTGTAACCCAGAACCCTGGAATGCTGGCTGGCTTCTTTCATCAGCGCGTTGACTTCCTCGGCGGTGGTATCACGCTTGAGGCTGATGGTCAGGTCCACCAGGGAAACGTTGATCACCGGGACTCGTACGGCCATGCCGGTCAATTTGCCTGCCAGTTCCGGCAGCACCAGACCCACGGCTTCGGCTGCGCCGGTCTTGCTCGGGATCATGGAGTGGGTGGCCGAGCGAGCGCGGTAAGGGTCGGAGTGATAGACGTCGATCAGGTTCTGGTCGTTGGTGTAGGCGTGGATGGTGGTCATCAGCCCGCTTTCGATGCCCAGTTCACGGTGCAGGACCTGGGCGACCGGAGCCAGGCAGTTGGTGGTGCAGGAGGCGCTGGAGATGATCTGGTGCGACTGGCGTAGAGTGTCATGGTTGACGCCATAGACGATGGTGGCATCTGCACCTTTGGCGGGAGCTGAAACAATGACCTTGCCTGCGCCGGCAGTGATGTGGGCGGCGGCTTTCTCCCGACTGGTGAACAGGCCGGTGCATTCGAAGACGACATCGATCTTCTGGGCTTTCCATGGCAACTCGGCAGGGTTGCGAATGGCGCTGACAGCGATACGGTCACCATTGACCGTCAGACTTTCGCTGTCGCATTCGACGGTCCCGCCGAAAGGGCCGTGAACAGTGTCGTAACGCAGCAGATGAGCGTTCATCTCGCTATCGCCCAGATCGTTGATGGCGACGACCTGCAGGTCTTGCCGGTAACCTTGGGTATAGAGTGCGCGTAGGACGTTACGGCCGATCCGGCCAAAACCGTTGATTGCAATGCGAATTGTCATACAGTCGTCCTTCATGAAATTGTTGTTGGAATTACAAGATTATTCTCATGGAAATAGAAAACAAGCCTTTTTAATGGCAGTATTTTGTTTTATCTACAACTACAAGCCTGGAAGGCTGGTTCAGTTGATCGAGATCACGCTTTTGTCGCGTGTCGTCAGATCCCGATAGCTGGAATGGTCTTTACAGGTGAACATAGACGTTAGCCTGGAGTTCAGCCTATGCATCCCCGCATTCTTGAGGTCACCGAGCGTCTTATCGCTCGCAGTCGCGACACCCGTCAGCGCTACCTGGAACTGATTCGCGGTGCCGCGAGCGAAGGCCCGATGCGCGGCAAGCTGCAATGCGCCAACTTCGCCCATGGCGTGGCCGGATGCGGGCCGGAAGACAAGCAGAACCTGCGCATGATGAACGCCGCCAACGTGGCCATCGTGACGGCTTACAACGACATGCTCTCGGCCCATCAGCCTTACGAACACTTTCCGGTCCAGATCAAGCAGGCCCTGCGTGAGATCGGTTCGGTCGGTCAGGTCGCAGGCGGTGTGCCAGCGATGTGTGACGGCGTGACCCAGGGCGAGCCGGGCATGGAACTGGCCATTGCCAGCCGTGAAGTGATTGCGATGTCCACGGCGGTGTCGTTATCCCACAATATGTTCGATGCCGCGTTGATGCTGGGAATTTGTGACAAGATCGTTCCGGGCCTGATGATGGGCTCGTTGCGCTTCGGTCACCTGCCCACCATTTTCGTACCGGGCGGGCCGATGGTGTCCGGCATTTCCAACAAGGAAAAGGCCGATGTGCGCCAGCGCTACGCCGAAGGCAAGGCGACCCGCGAAGAGCTGCTGGATTCGGAGATGAAGTCCTATCACGGGCCGGGCACCTGTACCTTCTACGGCACTGCCAACACCAACCAGTTGCTGATGGAAGTCATGGGCCTGCACCTTCCGGGTGCCTCTTTCGTCAACCCGTACACCCCGCTGCGCGATGCCCTGACCACCGAGGCCGCCCATCAGGTCACTCGCCTGACCAAACAAAGCGGTGCTTTCATGCCGATCGGTGAAATCGTCGATGAGCGCGCGCTGGTCAACTCGGTCGTGGCCCTGCACGCCACGGGCGGTTCGACCAACCATACGCTGCACATGCCGGCCATTGCCCAGGCGGCGGGCATCCAGTTGACCTGGCAGGACATGGCTGACCTCTCGGAAGTCGTGCCGACCCTGACCCACGTCTATCCAAACGGCAAGGCCGATATCAACCACTTCCAGGCGGCGGGCGGGATGTCTTTCCTGATCCGTGAGCTGCTGGCAGCGGGCCTGTTGCACGAAAACGTCAACACCGTGGCCGGTCATGGCCTGAGTCGCTACACCAGGGAGCCTTTCCTCGAAGATGGCAAGCTGGTCTGGCGTGAAGGCCCGCTCGAAAGCCTGGACGAAAGCATTCTGCGCCCGGTGGCACGTCCGTTCTCGCCCGAAGGCGGTCTGCGGGTCATGGAAGGCAACCTGGGGCGTGGTGTGATGAAAGTGTCCGCCGTGGCACTCGAGCATCAGATCGTCGAAGCCCCGGCCAAGGTATTCCAGGACCAGCAGGATCTGGCCGATGCGTTCAAGGCCGGTGAGCTGGAATGCGATTTCGTGGCCGTGATGCGTTTTCAGGGGCCGCGCTCCAACGGCATGCCTGAACTGCACAAGATGACGCCATTCCTGGGCGTGCTTCAGGACCGTGGTTTCAAGGTGGCGCTGGTGACGGACGGGCGCATGTCCGGTGCCTCGGGCAAAATTCCGGCTGCGATCCATGTGTGCCCGGAAGCCTTTGATGGTGGCCCTTTGGCACTTGTTCGCGATGGTGACGTGATTCGCGTCGATGGGGTAAAAGGCACGTTGCAAGTTCTGGTCGAAGCGTCAGAATTGGGCGCCAGAGAGCCGGCTGTCGGTCAGCTCGACAACGGTGTCGGTTGTGGCCGTGAACTGTTCGGCTTCATGCGCATGGCTTTCAGCTCGGCTGAGCGAGGGGCCAGCGCCTTTACCTCAAATCTGGAGACGCTCAAGTGAAGTTGGCCCTGGTCGGTGATATTGGCGGTACCAATGCACGTTTTGCCATTTGGGAAGACGACAGACTGCATTCGATCCGGGTATTCCCGACCATCGATTACGCGGGGCCGGAACAAGCCATCGAGATCTACCTGCAGGACCTTGAGCTGCAACCGGGCGATGTCGGCTTCGTCTGTCTGGCGGTGGCCGGGCCGGTGGATGGCGATGAGTTCTATTTCACCAACAGCCACTGGCAACTGAGTCGCTCGAAGTTCTGTGAAAACCTGAAAGTCGATGAACTGCTGTTGATCAACGATTTCACGGCCATGGCGCTGGGCATGACCCGCCTGCGTGACGATGAATACCTGACCATCTGCCACGGCATCGGCAAGCCGGATCGCCCGCGTGTGGTGATCGGGCCGGGGACCGGACTTGGTGTCGGGACCCTGATCAGCCTGGGCGATGATCGCTGGACGGCCCTGCCCGGCGAAGGCGGGCATGTGGACCTGCCGATCGGCACGGCCCGCGAGGCCCTGCTGTGGGCGCGCCTGATGGCCGAGCATGAGCATGTCAGCGCCGAAACGGTGCTGAGTGGTGCAGGCTTGTTGCAGTTGTATCAGGTCAGTTGTGCGCTGGACGATATCGAACCCGTGCTCAAGTCACCGGCGGCCATCACCTCGGCGGCCGTGGCGGGAGATCCGGTCGCGGTAGGGGTTCTGGACCAGTTCTGTGTCTTCCTGGGGCGGGTGGTGGGCAATAATGTGCTTACCCTGGGTGGTCTGGGTGGGGTATATATCGTGGGCGGCGTGATACCGCGCTTCGTCGATTTCTTCACTCACAGCGGTTTCAAGCGCGCACTCGCTGAAAAAGGCGTGATGAGCGATTATTTCAAAGGCCTGCCCGTATGGCTGGTCACTGCCGAATACCCCGGGCTGATGGGGGCCGGCGTTGCATTGCAACAGGCGTTTGGACAGGAGATCTGACTCTTTTCATGACGCATGCACCACGGATGGCGACTCAATAACAACAACGAATCACCGCTGACAAGGACGATCCAATTGAGCTCTATCAGTAAATCGATCCTGCTGGTCGATGACGATCAGGAAATCCGCGAATTGCTGGACACCTACCTTAGCCGTGCCGGTTTTCAGGTGCGTACCGTGGGTGACGGGGCGGATTTTCGACAGGCATTCAATGATGCCCCCAGCGATCTGCTGATCCTCGATGTCATGCTGCCCGATGAAGACGGCTTCAGCCTCTGTCGCTGGGTGCGCCAGCATCCGCGTCAGCCCCATGTGCCGATCATCATGCTCACCGCCAGTTCCGACGAAGCCGATCGGGTCATCGGTCTGGAACTGGGGGCCGACGACTATCTGGGCAAGCCTTTCAGCCCTCGTGAATTGCAGGCCCGGATCAAGGCCTTGCTGCGTCGTGCCCAGTTCGGGCAGGAGCGTACCGGCAACGATGTGCTGGTGTTCGATGAGTGGCGCCTGGACATGGTCAGCCACCGGTTGTTCCATAGCGATGGCGAGGAAGTGATCCTCTCGGGTGCGGATTTCGCACTGCTCAAGCTGTTTCTCGATAATCCCCAGCAGATCCTCGATCGAGACACCATCGGCAATGCCACGCGCGGGCGTGAGTTGATGCCGCTGGAGCGGATCGTCGACATGGCTGTCAGTCGGCTGCGCCAGCGCCTGCGCGATACCGGCAAGGCTCCGCGTCTGATCCGTACCGTGCGCGGCAGTGGTTATCTGCTGGCCACGAACGTCAGTGCGCACGCCAGCAATGGCTATTGAACCGGCCATCTTGAAGTTTCGACGTCCCAGACTGCCGCGTTCCCTGCTGGGGCGAATGTTGTTGCTGACATTGCTGGCGGTCTTGATGGCTCAGGCATTGTCCAGCGTGATCTGGCTGTCGCAGCTGCGTGCCACGCAGATGGAAGGTCTGGTGACCAGTGCTCGCAGCCTTGCGTACTCCATGGCAGCCAGCGTCAGCTACTTTCGTTCTTTGCCACTGGCCTATCGTCCGCTGGTGCTGGATCAACTGCGCAGCATGGGGGGCACGCGCTTCGTCGTCTCGCTCAATGACCGCCCGCTGGATATGCAGATATTGCCGCCGACGCCCCGCAAGCAGGCTGTGCTGAAGGTCGTCGATGATGTGCTGCGTCAGCATCTGGGCAAGGATCCCGACATTGCCGTGTGGTTCGTGCGCCCCGATGACCTGCGGATTTTCAACAGCGGCCTGAAACTCGATGAACTGCCACGCTCCTGGGCGCATTACGCGTTGACCCTGGAGCCGCTGAACCCGCCGGTGCTGGTGACCCAGATCGAACTGGCACCCGGTGAGTGGCTTTATATCGCCTCGCTTCTGCCTGAGCCGTATACCTCGCTGGAAGGGCAGGAGCTTCCCGTGCAACAGGTCTGGTTCATTGTCCTGACCAGTGTTTTCCTGCTGTTTTTCATTGGCCTGCTGGTGCATTGGCAGAGTCGGCCACTCAAGCGTCTGGCACGTGCGGCGCGGGATATGTCCCTGGGGGCCGACGTCGAGCCGGTGGTCGAGGGCGGCGGCAGCGAAGTGGTTGAAGTCAGCCGTGCTTTCAATGCCATGCGCACCCGGATCAGCCGTTACCTGACTGAACGCGGTCAGTTGTTCAGCGCCATTTCCCATGATTTGCGAACCCCCATCACTCGCCTGCGGCTGCGGGTAGAACTGCTGGAGGACGAAGTGCTGCAAACCAAGTTCAGCCGCGATCTCGATGAGCTGGAACTGCTGGTCAAGGGCGCATTGCAATGCGTGAAAGACACCGACATTCACGAAAACATCGAGCAGGTGGACCTCAATCATTTGCTTGAATGCCTGGTCGAACCCTACCTGCGTCCGGATGGCGACGGGCGAGTCACGCAACAGGGCATTGCCGAAGCGGCCTATCCCGGCAAGCCGCTGGCGCTCAGGCGCTGTATCGGCAACCTGATCGACAATGCCATCAAGTACGGCCATCGGGCGCATCTGAAGGTCGAGGACAATGAACAGGCGTTTGTCCTGCATGTGGATGACGAAGGACCGGGGGTGCCCGAAAAGCGTCTGGAGCACGTGTTCGAGCCGCATTTCCGTCTGGCGGGCAGCCAGCAGCAGGGTTATGGACTCGGACTGGGTATTGCCCGAAACATTGCCCATAGCCATGGCGGAGAAGTAAGTCTGCAGAATCTGCGTGAGGGCGGGTTGCGGGTGACACTGTTTCTGCCCCGGACGGTGGAGTGAAAGGTGTGGCGGGCATGCAAGCGGGGCATGTCGACGCTTCTGTGTCAGAGCCCATGATTTCCTTTCGTGCAGAGGTCTGACTGGCCACCACTCAATGTCACTGTCTTGTGACATTCACGCATCCCTTCGTTACCGTGGCAGAAACGCCCTTGGTTAAACTGCTTTGAGCGCAAGCACAGACTTGCCCATGCATAACAACAAGAAAGGTCAAATCGATGAATTCAATCTCTCGTCTCGCTGTTGTCATCTCTCTCGCCTCGTTGTTCCCTTTGAGCGTTACCGCTGCCGAATCAAAAGGCACTGTCGAAGTCGTGCACTGGTGGACATCCGGGGGTGAGAAGGCTGCTGTCGATGTTCTGAAAGCCCAGGTTGAAAAAGACGGTTTTACCTGGAAGGACGGCGCCGTTGCAGGGGGTGGTGGCTCCACAGCCATGACCGTGCTGAAAAGCCGTGCAGTGGCCGGTAACCCACCGGGCGTTGCCCAGATCAAGGGGCCGGACATTCAGGAATGGGCTTCTACCGGGCTGCTCGATACCGATGCCCTGAAAGATGTCGCCAAGGAAGAGCGCTGGGATGCCCTCCTGGACAAGAAAGTTTCCGACACGGTGAAGTATGACGGCGACTACGTTGCTGTCCCGGTCAACATTCACCGCGTCAACTGGCTGTGGATCAACCCTGAAGTCTTCAAGAAAGCCGGTATCGAGAAGGCTCCCACCACCCTCGAAGAGTTCTACGCCGCGGGCGACAAGCTCAAGGCCGCCGGTTTCATTCCACTGGCCCATGGCGGCCAGCCCTGGCAGGACAGCACGGTCTTTGAGGCGGTAGTGCTCTCGGTCATGGGCGCAGAAGGTTACAAGAAAGCCTTCGTCGATCTGGACCAGAAAACCCTGACCGGGCCGGAAATGGCCAAGTCCCTCACCGAGCTGAAGAAAGTCGCCACCTACATGGACGCCAACCGCGCCGGTCGTGACTGGAATATCGCAGCGGCGGACGTGATCAATGGCAAGGCCGGCATGCAGATCATGGGCGACTGGGCCAAGAGCGAGTGGACTGCCGCCAAGAAGGTCGCGGGCAAGGATTACCAGTGCGTAGCCTTCCCGGGCACTGACAAGGCGTTCACCTACAACATCGACTCGATGGCGGTGTTCAAGCAGAAAGACAAGGGTACCACTGCTGCTCAGCAGGACCTGGCCAAAGTCGCCTTGGGTGAAAACTTCCAGCAGGTTTTCAGCATCAACAAAGGCTCCATCCCTGTTCGTAACGACATGCTGGCCAATATGGCCAAGCACGGTTTCGATTCCTGCGCCCAGGCTTCGGCCAAGGACTTCCTGGCGGACTCGAAAACCGGCGGTCTGCAGCCAAGCATGGCGCACAACATGGCGACTACGCTGGCGGTACAGGGTGCGTTCTTCGATGTCGTGACCAACTACATCAACGATCCGGCTGCCGACCCGGCAGCAGCAGCCAAAAAACTGGGCGCGGCCGTCAAATCGGCCCAATAGGCCCTGAGACCTGAAACCCAGCCGCAGTTCGTGCTGATGAGACCGTACCCCGGTTTCATGCACGGCTGCGGCCTGGATTCGACATTCTGGATTGGAACCTTTCGATGAGCTCTGTCGCTGTGTTCAGCAAAGCCTCGCCTCTGGATGCGCTGCAACGCTGGCTGCCCAAACTGGTGCTGGCGCCCAGCATGTTCATCGTGCTGGTCGGTTTTTACGGTTACATCCTCTGGACTTTCATTCTTTCCTTCACCAACTCCACTTTCCTGCCTTCCTATAAGTGGGTCGGGCTGGCGCAGTACATGCGCCTGATGGACAACGACCGCTGGTGGGTCGCCAGCAAGAACCTGCTGGTGTTCGGCGGCATGTTCATCGCCATCAGCCTGGTGGTGGGTGTGGTGCTGGCGGTTCTGCTGGATCAGCGCATTCGTCGCGAAGGCGCGATTCGTACCATTTACCTTTATCCGATGGCGTTGTCGATGATCGTCACCGGTACAGCCTGGAAGTGGCTGCTCAACCCGGGCCTGGGTCTGGACAAGATGCTGCGCGACTGGGGCTGGGAAGGTTTTCGTCTCGACTGGCTGGTGGACCCCGACCGTGTCGTGTACTGCCTGGTCATTGCGGCGGTCTGGCAGTCTTCCGGGTTTGTGATGGCGTTGTTTCTGGCAGGGCTGCGCGGCGTCGATCAGTCGATCATCCGTGCGGCGCAGATGGACGGTGCCAGCTTGCCGTTGATCTACTGGCGCGTGGTATTGCCCAGCCTGCGGCCGGTGTTCTTCAGTGCGGTGATGATTCTGGCGCACATCGCCATCAAGAGTTTCGACCTGGTGGCGGCGATGACGGCCGGTGGTCCCGGTTACTCGTCCGACCTGCCGGCGATGTTCATGTATTCCTTCACGTTCAGTCGTGGGCAGATGGGCATGGGGTCGGCCAGTGCGATCCTGATGCTGGGCGCGATCCTGGCGATTCTGGTGCCGTACCTGTATTCCGAGCTGAGGACCAAACGCCATGACTAGTCACGTTGGCAAACCTTCCATCAGTTTCAGCCGGATACTGATCCATGCCGTTCTGCTGCTGGCCTGTCTGATTTATCTGGTGCCGCTGGTGGTCATGTTATTGACCAGTTTCAAGGCCCCGGAAGACATCGGCACCGGCAACCTGTTGAGCTGGCCGAGTGTGGTCACGGTCATTGGCTGGATCAAGGCCTGGGACATCGTCGACGGCTATTTCTGGAACTCGATCAAGATCACCATTCCGGCTGTCGTCATCTCCACGGCCATCGGTGCGCTCAATGGCTATGTGCTGTCGATGTGGCGCTTCCGGGGTTCGCAACTGTTCTTCGGTCTGCTGCTGTTCGGATGCTTCCTGCCGTTCCAGACCGTGCTGCTGCCTGCGTCCTTCACCCTCGGCAAGATGGGGCTGGCCAGTACCACCACAGGCCTGGTGTTCGTGCACGTGGTCTATGGACTGGCCTTCACCACGCTGTTCTTCCGCAACTACTACGTGAGCATTCCGGATGCGCTGGTTCGGGCCGCACGCCTCGACGGTGCGGGGTTCTTCACGATCTTCGGGCGGATCATCCTGCCGATGTCCACGCCCATCATCATGGTGTGCCTGATCTGGCAGTTCACCCAGATCTGGAATGACTTCCTGTTCGGTGTGGTGTTCTCCAGCGGCGACTCCCAGCCGGTGACCGTGGCGTTGAACAACCTGGTCAACACCAGCACGGGGGTCAAGGAATACAACGTTGACATGGCGGCGGCGATGATCGCCGGGCTGCCGACACTGCTGGTCTACGTACTGGCTGGCAAGTATTTCCTGCGTGGGCTCACGGCCGGCGCGGTCAAGGGGTAATCATGGCGACTCTCGAACTACGCAACGTAAACAAGACCTACGGCGCCAACCTGCCGGACACGCTCAAGAACATCGAACTGAAGATCAATGATGGCGAATTCCTGATTCTGGTCGGCCCGTCCGGCTGTGGCAAGTCGACCCTCATGAACTGCATCGCGGGTCTGGAGAACATCAGCGGCGGGGCCATTCTGATCGATGGCGAAGACGTCAGCGGTACCAGCCCCAAGGATCGCGACATTGCGATGGTGTTTCAGTCCTACGCGCTGTACCCGACCATGAATGTGCGGGAGAACATCGAGTTCGGCCTGAAAATCCGCAAGATGCCGCAGGCGGCCATCGACGAAGAAGTGGGGCGTGTGGCCAAGCTGTTGCAGATCGAACACCTGCTCAACCGCAAGCCGGGCCAGTTGTCGGGCGGCCAGCAGCAACGGGTCGCCATGGGGCGTGCCCTGGCGCGTCGGCCGAAGATCTACCTGTTCGACGAGCCGCTGTCCAACCTCGACGCCAAGTTGCGTGTCGAGATGCGGACTGAAATGAAGCTGATGCACCAGCGTCTGAAAACCACCACCGTCTACGTCACCCACGACCAGATCGAGGCCATGACCCTGGGCGACAAGGTGGCGGTCATGAAAGATGGCATCGTGCAGCAGTTCGGCACGCCCCGGCAGATCTACAACGATCCGGCCAACCTGTTCGTCGCCAGCTTCATCGGTTCGCCACCCATGAACTTCATTCCGTTGCGTCTGCAACGCAAGGATGGCCGATTGCTGGCATTGCTCGACAGTGGGCAGGCCCGCTGCGAGTTGCCGCTGAGCATGAACGATGCAGGTCTGGAAGACCGCGAAGTGATTCTGGGCGTCCGGCCCGAGCAGATCACCCTGGCTTCGGGCGATGCCAACGGGCTGCCGAGCATTCGTGCCGAGGTGCAGGTCACCGAGCCGACTGGTCCCGACACACTGGTCTTCGTCACCCTCAATCAGAGCAAGGTCTGCTGCCGGCTGGCACCGGATGTCGCCCCACAAGTGGGTGAAAACCTGACCCTGCAATTCGATCCCTCCAGGGTTCTGCTGTTCGACGCGCAGAGCGGTGAGCGGCTGGGTGCCCTGGGAAAGCCGCCAACGGCTGAGCGTATGGGCAATGTCACCCAGTTGAGCCGCAAATGATGCATTGACCCGCCACCGAGCACAGTCGGCTGGCCGATCTCGGCCAGTCGGCGAACACGAAGCAGTAAAAACGTGCACCAAAGCTAATAACAATAAAACGAGGATTGATGGGATGAAGAAGATCAAGGCTAAATCGCTTTCCCGGTTCCAGTTGGTACGCAAGCTGTCGGTTGTAGGTGCGATGAGTCTGGCGGGCAGCGTTCATGCTGCCGATGCGTTCGACGCCAACTCACCGTGGATGACGGGCGACTGGGGCGGTCTGCGCACCGAGTTGCTCGACAAGGGTTACGACTTCTCGCTGGAGTACGTTGCCGAGATGGCCAGTAACCTCGATGGCGGTTACAACGACGACACCACCGGACGCTACACGGATCAGTTCGCTTTCGGCCTGAAGGTGGACCTGCAGAAAGCCTTTGGCTGGCAGGATGCCGAATTCAAGCTGGCCATTACCGAACGTAGTGGTCGCAACATTTCCAATGACCGGATCGGCGATCCCCGCGCGGGCACGCTCAGTTCCTCTCAGGAAGTCTGGGGTCGCGGCCAGACCTGGCGTCTGACGCAGCTGTGGGTCAAACAGAAATATTTCGATGGCGTGCTGGACGTCAAGGCCGGTCGCTTCGGACCGGGTGAAGACTTCAACTCCTTCCCGTGCGATTTCCAGAACCTGTCGTTCTGCGGCTCGCAGGTGGGTAACTACGTCAACACCTGGTACAACTGGCCTGTCAGCCAGTGGGCCTTGCGGATCAAGTACAACATCACGCCTGAGGTCTATGCCCAGGTCGGTGTGTACGAGCAGAACCCGTCCAACCTGGAAACCGGCAACGGCTTCAAGCTCAGCGGCAGCGGCACCAAAGGCATGATCCTGCCGGTGGAACTGGTCTGGACACCGACCGTCAATTCGCTGCCTGGCGAATACCGTGTCGGCTTCTACAAGAGCACACCCAACGCCGACGATGTCTATGAGGGCGTCGATGGCCAGGCTCAGCCGATCTCCGGCGGTGCGTTCAAGTCCCACAGCAGCAAGCATGGCTGGTGGGTCGTGGCCCAGCAGCAGTTGACGTCGCACAATGGCGATGCCTCCCGTGGCCTGAGTATCTTTGCCAACGCCACGGTGCATGACAAGGCCACCAACTTCGTCGACAACTACCAGCAGATCGGCCTGACTTACAAAGGTCCGTTCGATTCGCGTCCGAAGGATGACATCGGTATCGGTATCGCCCGTATCCACGTCAACGACGATGTGCAGGACCGGGTGCGCCTGACCAACCAGCTCAATGGCATCAACGACTACGACAACCCGGGCTACCTGCCGGTGCAGGACACCGAGTACAACTCTGAAATCTACTACGGCTTCCATGTCACCAACTGGCTGACCGTGCGTCCCAACCTGCAATACATCAAGCATCCCGGCGGTGTGGATCAAGTCGATGATGCGATTGTCGCGGGTCTGAAAATTCAGTCGAAGTTCTGATTTTCATAAGACGATCAAGGTCGTGTGTGCTTTGCGGGCAGCCTGGCTGCCCGTTTTTTTATGGGTACGGATATTTTCTTTTCAGAGATGTGACAAGCCATGACCCTCAAGACCGCGGAGATACTTGAGCACCCGCTGCAACGTTTTTTCAAATCCCGGCGTACCAGGCCGACCTTCGAGTGGGAGCGCTATCAACAGCGCGATGTACTGGTCATCGACCATCCCCGATGCCAGGCCGTCTTCAGTCGTCAGGGCGGGCAGTTGCTGCACTTTCAACCCACGGGTCAGAAGCCCTGGCTCTGGTGTGCTGCGCAATGGCCGCAGGTCGGTGCCATTCGGGGTGGTGTTCCGGTCTGTTGGCCCTGGTATGGCCGTCATCCCAGCGAGAGCGGCTGGCCGGCTCACGGTTGGGCACGCCTGCTCAACTGGAAACTGATCGACAGCGCTGAAAGCGAAGCGGGGGTAACCCTGCATTGGCAGTTGCAACTGTGGGACTGGCAGGTCGACCTGCATGCCGAACTGGGGCAGGGCATGGCGCTGCGTTTGAGCACCCGGCATGAGGACAGCGAACCCTGCCATTTCAGCCAAGGGCTGCATGCCTACTGGCGTATCAGCGATGTGGCGGGCGTGGCGCTGGAAGGACTCGACGGTGCGCAGGGCTATGACAAGCTGAGCCGCCAGGCCTGCCAGCAGGAAGGCGAATTGAGGGTGGCGGGCGGTTGCCAGCGCGTGTTCGAGCATACCGGGGCTTTGCAGCTCCAGGACCGCGCCTGGCAGCGGCGTCTGCACATCGACACCAGCGACAGCCCCAGCACAGTGGTCTGGCACCCCGGCAGCAGGCCGTTACTGGGTGTGTGTGGCAGCGAAGCCACAGGATTCGTGCGGGTCGAAGCCGCTTCGGGCGAGGGTGAGCCAGGCAGCCTGCGACCGGGAGAGAAGGCCCAGATCAGGTTGCAGGCGAGTGTTGTCGTGTAAATACCTTTCGCGAATGAATTCGCTCCCACCCGGTAGGAGCGAATTCATTCGCGAACAAAAGGTAAAACCTTACCCCTGATCTTCCGCCGGATAACGACTGTCGTTCAGGCTTTCCTTGATCTTGCGCAGGTGCGGCTGGAAGTCCACGCCACGGCGCAGGGTCATGCCGGTGGCCAGTACGTCCAGCACGGTGAGCTGGATGATCCGGGAGGTCATCGGCATGTAGATGTCGGTGTCTTCGGGCAACGGGATGTTCAGGCTCACCGTGCTGGCCTTGGCCAGTGGCGAGCCTGCTGCCGTGAGGCCCAGCACGGACGCACCGTTGGCCCGCGCAATGCGTGCCACTTCCACCAGCTCACGGGTGCGGCCGGTGTAGGAAATGATCACGAACAGTTCGCCGGTATGGGCCACCGAGGCAATCATGCGCTGCATCAGCACGTCGGCATGGGCCGTGACCGCCAGGTTGAAGCGGAAGAACTTGTGCTGGGCATCCAGCGCCACCGGGGCCGAGGCGCCCAGGCCGAAGAAGTGGATCTGACGGGCCTGGATCAGCATGTCCACCGACTTGCTGATCAGGTTCGGGTCCAGTTGCTGGCAGGCGCTGTCCAGCGACGCAATGGCGCTGCCGAAGATCTTCTGGGTATAGGCCTCGGGATTGTCGTCGGCTTCCACGGCCCGGCTGACATAGGCGGCACCGCTGGCCAGGCTCTGTGCCAGTTGCAGTTTCAGCTCGGGATAGCCGCTGACGTTGAACGAACGGCAAAAGCGGTTGACCGTCGGCTCACTGACTTTCGCCGCCTGGGCGAGGGCAGCAATGCTGAGCCGCGTGGCCATCTGCGGGTTGAGCAGGATCACCTCGGCGACCTTGCGTTCAGCCTTGTTCAGCTCTTCGAGTCGACCCTGGATCTGCTCCAGGAGATTTCTTGCGCGGTCCATTCAATGTCCTTGTCGCGGCTGATTAACCAACGGTTTTGTATTAGCTCTTTAGCCTGTAGCAAAGGTGGCCTATCGTACTGGTGGCCTGTGTTGATCACCACTGGAATATGGTTTTAGACAGAATGTTGTGGTTATTACTACATATGGCCTTGAGTAACGCCTTTAAAAAAGGTATTTGTAGCCCAACTTGATAAAAGAACCAACATTATGCCCTTGATTACGGTTGAACCGTGCACTTTTGCCTTGTTTGGCGCCCTGGGCGACCTGGCAGTGCGCAAGCTGTTCCCGGCTCTTTACCAACTCGACCGCGCCGGATTGCTGCATGAAGACACCCGGATTCTTGCCCTGGCGCGCGAGCCCGGTACCGAGCAGTCGCATCTGGCGTATATCGATAAATCCATGCGTCGCTTCATCCCCGAGGCCGAACTGGAAGCGGCCAACGTTGAGCGTTTCAAGGCGCGCCTGAGCTACCTGCATGTGGACTTCCTCAAGGCCGAGGATTATGTCGCGCTGGCCGAACGTGTCGGCGATGCCGAAACGCTGATTGCCTACTTTGCCACCCCGGCATCGGTCTACGGTGCCATCTGCGAGAACCTGGCCTCGGTCAACCTGGCCGAGCGTACCCGTGCTGTTCTGGAAAAGCCCATCGGCCACGACCTGGCGTCCTCGCGACGGGTCAACGACGCCGTGGCGCAGTTCTTCCCGGAAAACCGCGTCTACCGGATCGACCACTATCTGGGCAAGGACACCGTCCAGAACCTCATCGCCCTGCGCTTTGCCAACAGCCTGTTCGAGACGCAGTGGAACCAGAATCACATCTCCCACGTGGAAATCACCGTGGCCGAGAAGGTCGGTATCGAAGGCCGTTGGGGTTACTTCGATCAGGCTGGCCAACTGCGTGACATGATTCAGAACCACCTGCTGCAACTGCTCTGCCTGATCGCCATGGACCCGCCCAGCGACCTGTCGGCCGACAGTATCCGCGACGAGAAGGTCAAGGTGCTCAAGGCGCTGGCACCGTTCACGCCGGAACGTCTGGCGACCCAGGTGGTTCGCGGGCAATACACCGCAGGTTACAGCGAAGGCAAACCGGTGCCCGGCTATCTGGAGGAAGAAAACTCCAATACCCAGAGCGACACCGAAACCTTCGTGGCCCTGCGTGCCGATATCCGCAACTGGCGCTGGTCGGGCACGCCGTTCTACCTGCGTACCGGCAAGCGCATGCCGCAGAAGCTGTCGCAGATCGTGATCCACTTCAAGGAACCGCCGCACTACATCTTTGCGCCAGAGCAACGCCTTCAGATCAGCAACCGCCTGATTATCCGCCTGCAACCCGACGAGGGCATTTCCCTGCAGGTGATGACCAAGGATCAGGGGCTGGATAAAGGCATGCAGTTGCGCAGCGGTCCGTTGCAGCTGAATTTCTCCGACACCTACCGCAGCGCCCGGGTCCCGGATGCCTATGAGCGGTTGTTGCTGGAAGTCATGCGTGGCAATCAGAACCTGTTCGTGCGCAAGGATGAGATCGAGTACGCGTGGCAATGGTGCGATCAGTTGATCGCCGGCTGGAAGAAGGCAGGCGACGCGCCCAAGCCTTATGCCGCCGGGTCCTGGGGGCCGATGAGCTCCATTGCGCTGATTACTCGTGACGGGAGGTCGTGGTATGGCGATATGTGATCTTGAGCTGCCAGCAGGGCTGGTGGCTCGCGAGTTCGATAATCCACAGCAGTTGGCCAGTTCGCTGGCCACCAATGTGGCCGAGCGCCTGAGGGCGGCCATCGAGGCCAATGGCCGGGCGACCCTGGTGGTGTCCGGCGGGCGCAGCCCCGTGGCGTTCTTCCAGAGCCTGGCTGAACAACCGCTGGACTGGTCCAGGGTGGTCATCAGCCTGGCCGACGAGCGCTGGGTGCCGACCGAGCATGCCGACAGTAATGCGGGCCTGTTGCAGCGTCATTTGCTGCAAGGCCCGGTGGCAGCGGCGAAGTTCATCGGCCTGTACACCCCCGCCGCCAGTCTGGAGGAGGCTGCCGACGCGGCCGACGCGATTCTTGCGGACTTGCCGCCCATCGATGTGTTGATTCTGGGGATGGGCGATGACGGTCATACCGCGTCGTTGTTCCCCGGCAGCCCGAACCTGGATGAGGCCTTGAAGCTGGACGGTGAGCGTCGTTGTCTGCCGATGCTGGCCCCCAGTGTGCCTCACCAGCGCCTGACCCTGACCCGCCGCCTGCTGGCTTCGGCGCGTCACCCGATTCTTTCCGTGTCCGGCCAGGCCAAGCTCGACACGTTGCGCACGGCACTGGCAGGCGATGACATCGCTCTGTTGCCGGTCCGTGCCTTCCTCAACTCAACCCTTGAGATTTACTGGTGCCCATAAGCAAAGGAACCGTCGCCATGACAAAGAACGAAAATAATCAGCCGCTCAACAGCATGGCGAACAAGATTGCCCAGATCGACGAACTCTGCGCCAGGGCGCGGATCCTGCCGGTCATTACCATTGCCCGTGACGAGGATGTCCTGCCACTGGCCGATGCACTGGCCGCTGGTGGTCTGACTGCACTGGAAATCACCCTGCGCTCGGCCTTTGGCCTGAGTGCCATCCGTATCCTCCGCGAACAGCGCCCCGAACTGTGCGTGGGCGCGGGCACCGTGCTCGATCGCAAGATGCTGGCCGACGCCGAAGCCGCCGGTTCGCAATTCATCGTGACGCCGGGCAGCACGCAAGACTTGTTGCAAGCCGCGGTAGACAGCCCGCTGCCGATGCTGCCGGGCATCAGCAGCGCCTCGGAAATCATGATCGGCTATGCCATGGGCTATCGCCGTTTCAAGTTGTTCCCCGCCGAAATCAGCGGTGGCGTAGCGGCTATCAAGGCCCTGGGCGGCCCGTTCAACGAAGTGCGTTTCTGCCCGACGGGCGGCGTCAATGCCGATAACCTCAAGAGCTACATGGCACAACCCAACGTGATGTGCGTGGGCGGTACCTGGATGATCGACAACGCCTGGGTCAAGAATGGCGACTGGGGTCGCATTCAGGAAGCCACCGCGCAGGCTCTGGCGTTGTTCGACTGAACATTCGGCCTCAGGCACCTGACCTGAGGCTCGTAAGGAAGTTGTTGTTGGTTTGTATGGTTTTGCGGCGTTCCCTGGTCCGGAACGCCGTTTTTTTTTGCCTTTTCATCGGGTGTCGCGGGCAAGACGGTATTACCGGTGCGGTTGACGCGGACGCGTGCGTAGCGGGTCGAGCAGTCCGCTGAGGCCGTTATGATCGATTTCCTGCATCAAGGCCAACAGGCCACCCAGCTCGCCCTGGGGAAAGCCTTCCCGGGCAAACCAGTTCAGATAATGACCGGGCAGGTCGGCAATCAGCCGCCCCTTGTACTTGCCGAAAGGCATTTCGCGGGTGACCAGCAGTTTGAGTTTTTCCGGGTTCATGGAGAGACCCTCCGTTAGCGCAATACTCAGGGAAACATACATGCATTCTGCATGCAGGCAAAACGACAGTTCATGCAGAAAGAGCGAGGCATCGTTCTTTGTATGTCCATCAACCCATTGAAATTATTGAATAAAAGCAAAGATTAAAAACTGGCATGGGCGCTGCAACCTTATCAGTCATCAGCATCACTTTGTTCCAACCTGCCCAGTAAGGATATTGAAAATGACTGACATCAAGAAAGAATCCATCGATCTGCTCAACGATCTGATTGAAACCAGTAAAGACGGTCAAAAGGGCTTTGAGACCAGCGCCGAAGACTTGAAGAACCCTGACCTCAAGAGGTTCTTTCAGATTCATGCCACCGAGTGCAGCAACGCTGTACGCGAATTGCAGGCTGAAGTGCGCTCTCTGGGTGGCGATCCTGAAACCAGCTCCAGCGCTGCGGGTTCCCTGCACCGTGTCTGGGTCGACCTGAAGTCGGCACTCACCGGCAAGAGCGATGAAGCGATTCTGAACGAAGTGGAGCGCGGCGAAGACCATGCCTTGAAGGCTTACAAGGAAGCCCTGGAAAAAGCCGAGAAGAAAGCTCTGCCACCCAATGTGGTTGAGTTGATTCGCAAACAGTTGGTGGGCACCCAGCGCAACCACGATCAGGTCAAGCTGTTGCGCGATCAGGTCCGTCGTCGGGCTTGATCCGCGTCAGCCGTGCCATTGAAGAAAACGCCAGCCAGCCTGGCGTTTTCTTTATGTCAGGTACCGGTCGGAAGATCGATACCGAAGGTATTCACGCCGTTTTCGCTGTTCACGAAAACCGAACCGCCATGCATGAGCGCAATGGCCTTGACGATGGCCAGCCCCAATCCATGATTGCCACTGCTGTTGCTGCGTGAGGCATCGACCCGGTAGAACCGCTCGAACAGTTTGGGCAGATGTTCTTTGGCAATGTCAGGCCCTGGGTTGGCGACGCCGATCCGGACATGTTTGTCGGCCGGTTCGATATCCACATGGATGACCTGCCCTGGCTCGGTGTGTTGCACGGCATTGTGCAGCAGGTTGATCAGCGCACGCCGCAGGTGAGCTTTTTCGATCGGAACGCTGGCGTCACCCTGCACCTCGACCGTGACCTGCGCGTCTTCAAGAATGAAATCCAGATAATCCAGGGTGGTGGCGACCTCTTCTGCCAGAGAGGCGCAGGTCAGTTCCGTCGCTTTGCTGCCCTGATCGGCGCTGGCCAGAAACAGCATGTCGTTGATGATCGAACGCAGGCGCTCCAGCTCCTCCAGGTTCGATTGCAGCACCTCGAAATAATGTTCGGCCGAGCGACCCCGGGTCAGGGCCACCTGAGTCTGGCCGATGAGGTTGGTCAAGGGCGAACGCAATTCATGGGCGACGTCGGCGTTGAACGATTCCAGCCGCGAATAGGCCTGTTCGACCCGTTCCAGTGTCGAGTTGAAGGACGTGACGAACTGCTCCAGTTCCGGAGGCAGGGGAGACATTTGCAGGCGCCCCGACAAATGCGGCGGGGAGAGCTTGCGGGCTTCTCCTGAAAGGCTGGCCAGGGGCCGCAGGCCAATGTGCGCCACCCAATAGCCCAGCACGGAAGCCAGTACAATGCCAACGGCTGCCAGACTGACGAGGGCGATCAGCAGCGAATGCTGTGTGTGCCAGAAGGTTTCCGTGTCGATGGCGGTCATGAAGCGCAGGGCAGGGCGCTGATCCTTGGCCGGAAATTCGCTGACCAGCACCTTGAAGGCAAAGGGATGATCGGCCAGTTTCAGGTTGCGCATGCCCAGCGGGCCATGGGCAAAGGTGCGGATTTCGGTGTCCGGCTGCCCGTATTCATAAAACGGGTCGTTGCTGACGACCCAAAAGCGGATGCGCCGGTCTTCTTCGCTCAGCAAGGTGAGTTTGTTCTTGATCCGGAGCCAGTGTTCGGGATTGCCGAAACGGTTCACGGCCGATTCCAGCACACTGTAACGGGCGTCCACTTCCGCTCTGGGCAGCAGGTCCAGACTCTTGTCGACTTGCAGGTACAAGGCCCAGCCAATCAGCAGGAATACACCAAAGGCGACCAGCGCAAACATGCCTGCCAGACGCAGAGCGATGGAGTCAGTGCGCACTGCGGCTCTCCAGCACATAGCCCATGCCGCGGATGGTGTGCAGCAGTTTCTGCTCGTGGGGGCCGTCCAGCTTGGCCCGCAGGCGTTTGATCGCCACTTCGACCACATTGGCGTCGCTGTCGAAGTTGATGTCCCAGACCATTTCGGCAATGGCCGTCTTGGAGAGGATTTCCCCCTGACGCCGGGCCAGTACGCTGAGCAGCGAAAACTCCTTGGCCGTCAGTTCCAGACGAGCGCCTGCGCGGGTGGCCTTGCGGCTGATCAGATCGATCCACAGGTCGGCGATGGTGATCTGCACCGGTTCATGACCGCCACTGCGGCGGGTCAGGGCTTGCAGGCGTGCGACCAGTTCCAGAAAGGAAAAGGGTTTGCCCAGATAGTCGTCTGCCCCTTCGCGCAAGCCGCGAATCCGGTCATCCACCTGTTCGCGGGCGGTCAGCATGATGACCGGGGTCTGTTTTTTCGCTCGCAAGGCGCGCAGCACGCCAAAACCATCGAGGCCTGGCAGCATGACATCCAGCACGATGACATCGTGTTCGTTTTCCAGGGCCATGTGCAGCCCTTCGATCCCGTCCCTGGCCAGGTCCACGGTGTAGCCTTGCTCGGTCAGGCCGCGATGCAGGTAATCCGCTGTCTTCTCTTCGTCTTCGATTATCAGCACGCGCATGGGACGACTCTCACTTGTGGATGGCCAGCGTCGGCGCAGGCGCGGGCTGGTGTCGATGAAACAGCCGCTCCAGCTGTAGATAGATGACCGGCGTGGTGAACAGCGTCAGCATCTGGCTGACCAGCAAGCCGCCGACCACGGCAATCCCCAGTGGCTGGCGCAGCTCGGCCCCGACCCCGAAGCCCATCATCAGCGGCAAGGCCCCCAGCAAGGCGGCGAGGGTGGTCATGATAATCGGACGAAAGCGCGTCAGGCAGGCTTCGTAGATCGCTTCCTGCGGGGTGAGGCCCTGATCGCGCTGGGCTTCCAGGGCGAAGTCCACCAACAGGATGCCGTTCTTCTTGACGATGCCGATCAGCAGCACGACCCCGATCAGCGCCATGATCGAGAAGTCCTGGCCCATCATCCACAGCAGCAACAACGCGCCGATGCCTGCCGAGGGCAGGGTGGAAATGATGGTCAGCGGGTGGACAAAACTCTCGTAGAGCACGCCGAGGATGATGTACACCGCGACCAGCGCCGCGAGAATCAGCCAGGGCTGGTTGGCCAGCGAACTCTGGAACGCCTGGGCTGCGCCCTGGAAGTTACCGATGATCGAGGTCGGCATGGCGATTTCGTTCTTGGCCTGATTCAGCATTTGTACCGCATCGCCCAGCGCCACGCCCGAGGCCAGGTTGAAGGACAGGTTGGCGGCCGGGAACATGCCGTCATGGCTGATGGACAGCGGCCCCATGGTGGGCGCACTGACTTTGGCCAGGGCCGAGAGCGGCACCATTTCGTTGGTCAGCGGCGAGCGCAGGTAGAAATAGTTCAGGCTTTCAGCCTTGCCGCGTTGCTGGGCATCCAGTTCCAGCACCACCTTGTACTGGTTGATTTCGGTCTGGAACTCACTGATCTGGCGCTGCCCGAAGGCATCGTAGAGCGCCTGATCCACATCGGCCGTGGTCAGTCCGAAACGGGCGGCGGCACTGCGGTCGATCTCGATGTGGGTCACGCTGCCACCCAGTTGCAAGTCGTTGGACAGGTCGCGGAAGGCCGGGTTTTCCCGCAGTTTTTCGGTCAGGCGTTGCGTCCAGGTATTGAGCAGATCCCCGTCGTTGCTCTTGAGCACGTATTGATACTGGCTGCGGCTGGGGCCGGCGCTGAGGTTGATGTCCTGCCCGGCGCGCAGGTAAAGGACAATGCCGGGAATCCTGGCCAGTTTGGGGCGCAGGCGGTCGATGAACTCGCTGACCGATACGTCGCGCTGTGCCCGTGGTTTGAGGGAAATCCAGAAGCGCCCGTTGGCAATGGTCTGGTTGCTGCCGGTCACGCCCACGGAGTGGGAAAACGCCAGCACTGCGGGATCGGCCCCCACGATCTTCGCCAGCTCCAGGTGTTTCTTCACCATGTCCTGATAGGAAATATCGGCTGCCGCTTCGGTGGTGCCCACGGCAAAGCCGGTGTCCTGAAGCGGAAAGAAACCTTTGGGAATGACGACATAGCCAATCACCGCCAGTGCCAGCGTCAGACCGAACACCCCGAGCATCATGCGCTGATGGGCCAGTGCCTTGCGCAAGCCTCGTTCATAGAGAGCCAGCAGGCGCTCGCCAAAACCGGGCTTCTGATGATGCGCGTGCTTGGGCGCGCGCATGAAAAGGGCAGCCAGGGTCGGTGCCAGGGTCAGGGAAACCACGACGGAAATCAGGATGGTCGCCGTGGCGGTCAGGGCGAACTCCTTGAACAGACGTCCGACCACGCCGCCCATGAACAATAGCGGAATGAAGGCGGCCACCAGAGAAAAACTGATCGACACCACCGTGAAGCCGATCTCTCCCGAGCCCTTGATGGCGGCTTCACGCATGCTCTGGCCGGCTTCAAGGTGTCGGTGAATGTTTTCCACCACGACGATGGCATCGTCCACCACAAAGCCGACGGCCACCACAATGGCCACCAGGGTCAGGTTGTTCAGGCTGAAACCGAAGACGTACATCATCGCGAAGCTGGCAATCAGCGACACGCCCAGTACGCTGCTGACGATCAGCGTGGCCGACAGCTGACGCAGGAACAGCGCCATGACCGCGACCACCAGCAGGATGGCGATCAGCAGGGTCAGTTCCACTTCGTGCAGCGAGGCGCGAATGGTCTTGGTCCGGTCGTTGAGCACCGAGACTTCCATCGAGGCCGGGAGCATTTGTTGCAAGCGTGGCAGTTCACGCTGAATGCGATCCACGGTGTCGACGATATTGGCGCCGGGCTGGCGGAAGATCGCGATGTTGACGCCTTGCTGGTCGCCGGACCAGGTCTTGACGTAGGCGTTTTCCGAACCGTTGATGACCCGTGCCACATCCTTCAAATGCACGGGTGCGCCGTTCTTGTAGGCAACGATCAACTGCGCGTAATCCTGAGGATGAAACAGCTGATCGTTGGAGGACAGTGTCGACACGCTGTCCTTGCCATACAGGGCACCTTTGGCCAGGTTCAGGCTGGTCTGTTGCACGGCCTGACGAATGTCCGCCAGTGTCAGGCCCAGCGCCGCGAGTTTTTCCGGCGCAGCCTGGATACGGATCGCCGGGCGTTGCTGGCCCCCGATGGACACCTGCCCCACGCCTTCTATCTGGCTCAGTTGCCGGGCCAGAAGGGTTTCGGTGATGTCGCTCAGTTCGGTGCCAGGCATCAGGTTCGAGCTGGCACTCAGAATCAATACCGGGCTGTCGGCCGGGTTGACCTTGCGCCAGGTCGGCAGGTTCGGCAGGTCGGCAGGCAGTCGGCCCGCGGCCGTGTTGATGGCGGCCTGGACTTCCTGTGCAGCGGTATCGATGCTTTTGTTGAGCGAGAATTGCAGGGTCAGGTTGGTCGAGCCCAGGGCGCTGCTGGACGTCATCTGAGTCATGCCCGGTATTGCACTGAATTGCACTTCAAGGGGCGTGGCCACCGACGATGCCATGGTTTCCGGACTGGCACCGGGCAGTTGGGCGCTGACCTGAATCGTCGGAAACTCGGCTTCCGGCAGCGGGGCGATAGGCAGGCGTGGAAAGGCGATGGCCCCCAGCAGCACCAGGGCAAAGGTCAGCAATAGCGTGGCGACCGGGTGATCGATGCACCAGGCCGAGATCGAGCCCTGACCTTTCATTGCGCGCTCCCCACCTTGAGCAGGGGTGGCATTGGCGGTTCACGCACCACTTCGATGTGCGTGCCCGGCTTGAGTCGGGACTGGCCGTCGCTGACCAGCACGTCACCGGCATTCGGGCCGCTGATCAGGGTCAGGTCGCTGTCCTGATAAAGCACTGTGACAGGCACCACTTCAACCGTCTGCTCGCCCGTGACCCGATAGACATAATGCTGATCGATGCCCCGCTGTACGACCTGCGGCGGGACCTTGAGCGAATTGTGTTCGATGCCGGTCTGGATCTTGACCGTGACCAACTGGCCGGGCCAGAGTTTTTCGTCGGTATTGTCGAACTGTGCCTTGGCGCGGATGGTGCCGGTAGTGGCCGACACCTGGTTGTCGATCAAGGCCAGCTTGCCTTCGCCCAGCAGTGTGCCATTGGCACCTTCGCCCAGATACGCCTTGACCGCTGCCGGGGTCTTGCTGGCGGTCAGGTTCTGCAAGGTGGGTAGCATCTGTTGAGGCAGGGAGAACTCCACGGCCACCGGGTTGATCTGGGTGACGGAGAACATTCCGGCCGTGTCGCTGACTCGCAGGAAGTTGCCTTCATCCACATTGCGAATCCCGACCCGGCCTGTCACCGGAGAGCGAATCTGGGTGTAGGAAAGTTGGACCTGTGCAGCATTGATCGTCGCCTGATTGCCCAGCACGGTGGCATTGAGCTGTCGGACCAGAGCCTGTTGCTGATCGAACGTCTGCCTTGAGATGCCATTGTCTTCGGTGAGCTGGCGGTAGCGCTTGAGGTCCACCTGGGCCACATCCAGTTGTGCCTGGCTCTGGGCCAGTTGTGCCCTGGCCTGTTCGAGTGCGGCACGAATCGAGCGGTCATCCAGCGTGGCCAGCAAGTCCCCGGCCTTGACCGATTGTCCTTCCCTGACCAGCAGGCGAGTCAGTATGCCGTCCACCTGCGGGCGAATGATCACGCTTTGCAGTGACAGCACTGACCCTATGCCGGTGACGAAGCGGGGGACGTCCTCGGCGCTGACCGTGATCACCTTGACCGGCACGGCGCTTGGCGCACTGATTTTGGTGGAGGCTGGGCGGGTCAGGTTCCAGGCGGCAATCGCGACAAGCGCTGCAAGGGTGGCAACGGCGATGACGATTCGGGTCTGTTTACGCATGTTGAAGAGGCGCCGGGAGGGTCAATTGAAAATCAAGGATGTCAGGTGCTCCTTATAGCCTGCAAATCCGGTCAGTAGAATGACTTTTAGCTGTCAGAATTGTCAGCAAGCGCCAAGAGGGGAGGCCGTGGATCAAGAAAGGTCTGCCTCTGGCGATACCCGTTTATAGGGGGACTGCGAGATGCCTGCCTTGTTCTGGCAGGTTATAGATGTTGTTGTAGGAATCGTATTACAGAAGTTTCATGCACTTCATGAGAAAAAGCCTACGTACCTATGTGGGTTTTTTCTGGCAGTCAATCCTTTAGTCTACTTAACTGAAGTTTGTGAACTGATTAAACGGGGTGTTGCTATGAACGGCGAGGCGTCGGTTGGAACATGTTTGCTTGAGACTGTCTTGAAAAGCCGAAAGTTGAGGGTGGCTGTTATAGCCGTGCAGGCCTTGTCATGGTCTGCGATAACCATGGCACAAGGTAATCTGAACTTTCACGGCACACTGGTTCATGCGGCGTGCCAGGTCATGCCGACCTCCATCAGTCGTACAGGCGACGACAGTGCCCGGTATGTCCAGGTGTCCGGCATTACCGTCAGGATAGACACCGCACACAATGCATGTGGCGACAAGACCGTCCCGGTCGGTCTGGACTATCAAGCGCTGTCATCCTCTCAGTCGCTGGCCGTACAGAATCGAAGCACAAGCCAGACAGGTGTGCTGACGGTGACTTATCAGTAACACCTCTTCATGAAAACCGTTGCCCTTGAGTGTGTGACGGTTTTTTTGTGCCCGGAAGGAAAATGCACGTTTTTATCCTCCGATAATCCGGCCAGTTAAATGCAAACCTTTGGTTGAGTCTTTTGGTCGACTTTTCTGCGTCGGCCTTTGGTTTCAAGGCTTGTAGGCAATTATTTATTCTTCCTACAGAAAGCGGCTTCAAGTCATGTCGGATTGTCTTTGGTTGCAAAGTAACTAGCCTGACAGCGGTTAAAAGGTCCGGGACCTATAGTGCTCGCCGTCCGATAGTGGGCACACACGAAATAACACAAGGAATGTCGTTGGTATGAAAAAGTTTTCTCTCACATTGGCTGTAATGGGTGTGCTGGGGTTGGGTGTTGCGAACATGGCCAACGCGGCCAATAACGGTAAGTTGATATTCAATGGAACCCTGACCAATATTTCCTGTGATGTCGCTCCAGGTACCGGCGTCAGCCCGGGTACCAACCCTGGTGAGATCAGTGTCGATCTCGGCAATGTTTCGTTTTCCGATATCGGTCTTTCGAGCGAAACCAAGCTTGAGACGGCGACCCCGATTCAATTGCTGGTCAACTGCAGCGCCGGTGCCGATCAGTACAACATGGTGAAAATGCGCTTTACCGCCCGCAACGGCAGTGGCCTGGATAACAACGATCCGAAACTGTTGCGCACGACCGGTGCCGCGGACGGTGTCGGTATCGGCCTGCTCAACGCCTCGAATGTGCTGATGGACCTGAGCGGCAACGAGACCATCGACAATACCCTGGTCAAGGATGGAGCCGGTGGTGCAACGGCCGAAATCAACTTCGGTGCCGTCTATGTCCTCAATGGCACGCCGACCAATCCGGGTAATGCTGATGGCTTCATGCCGTTCGTGCTGGATTACGAGTAATGAAACGGCAGGGTGAGCGTCGCTCACCCTGTCTCATGCCGAACTCACAGTGAATGCCACCATGTTTTTTACCTGTTTTCGCCCCTTCGTCATGTTTGCCGCAGGGCTGTGGATGTCTGTCGTCGAGGCAGGCATCGTGCTGAATACGACGCGGGTCATTTATCAGAGCAGTGACAAGGAAGCCAGTTTTGGCGTGCACAACAGTGGGGGGGGAGAAATCCTCCTGCAATCCTGGCTGGAAGCACCGGTCAAGGATGCCGCTGCTTCAACGGGCGTAGCCGCGAACCTGCCTTTTGTCGTGACACCGGCCCTTGCCCGCATGGCCGGTGGCAGCCGGCAATTGCTGCGCATCATCTATGCCGGTACCGGCTTGCCTCAGGACCGTGAGTCAGTGTTCTGGCTCAACGTGCAGGAAATCCCTCAGACCGCCGAGGAGAACAGGCTGCAGATTGCGATACGCCAGCGTATCAAGGTGTTCTTCCGGCCTGACGGGCTGAAGGGCGACCCGCTGGCCGCTCCGGAAACGTTGCAGTGGCGGTTATTGAAAAACGATGTCCTGCAAGTCGATAACCCCGGTCCTTACCATGTCTCGATGCTCAAGGTGTCCACCCGTCAGGGCACGACCGAACTGGTCAGCCTTGAAAGCCAGATGCTGTCACCGGGTCAGAGCCTGCGCCTGCCTCTCATGCACAAGTCCGGCAGCACGCCATTGAGGCTGAGTTTTATCAGCATCAATGACTTCGGTGGGCAAGTGGCCTACCAGGCCACGCTCGATAACGGACACACCGCACAGGCCAGCAAGGCGCAATAGAGAACGATTTTCGGATATCAGCCTGGGCGCTTTTATTCAATTCCCGATATTCAAGTCCTGACGATAACGACGGCTCAGCAGTCGTGCGTCTGCGTGAACGGATTCCGCTGCGCGTCAGATCTGTGAAGTAGAGTGAAAACAGCTAATGGAATGGCACACCCGGAACAACAAGAAGAACATGACAGGCCTTGAGCCTCATGACATGACTCGTTTCATGACAGACGATGCCCGACGTTCGTTCAGGCGTCGTCGCCTGGCTATTGGAGTGGGGCTGACCTTGTCGATGTCAGCCGTCTCGACGGTTTTCGGCGAGACTCGAAACACCCAGCCGGTCAGATTCAATACGGCGTTCATTCAAGGCAGTGATCAGCCGCCCGATCTTCAGGAGTTTCTGCGGGCCAACAGTGTCCTGCCGGGCACCTATCGGGTGGATGTCTACGTCAATCGGGCCTTGAGTGGCAGACGGGATATCACCTTCAGTCGAAACGACCGCTCCGGTCTGATCGAGCCCTGCCTGAGTCCGGAGATGTTGCAGAACTTCGGCCTTGATCTGGAGCGCTTGCCCGAGGCGGTCGGGCAAGCCTGTTTCGATCTGGCCGCCCGTGTCGAATTTGCACGTGTCGATTACCGCCCTGACGCCTTGCGTCTCGATATCAGTGTTCCCCAGGCCGTCATGGCGCGTAGCAGGCGCGGTTATGTTTCACCGGAGTTGTGGGAGCAGGGTGAAACCGCCGGTTTTGCCAATTACACCTTCAATGCCGCCAGACGCCAGAACCGGGGTGTGCAGGCGGATCAGTATTATCTCGGGCTGCGCAATGGCTTGAACGTCGGGGCCTGGCGGCTGCGTAACGAATCTTCGCTGGTGTATGGCGACGGGCAGCCTTACCGGTTTCGCAGTAACCGCACCTTTGCCCAGCGCGATATCACGGCCCTCAAGAGTCAACTGACTCTGGGTGAAACCTTCAGCGATTCCCAGGTGTTCGACAGTGTGCGCTTCAAGGGCGCGGCGATGGCCTCGGACGACGGCATGCTGTCTGACAGCGAACGTACTTATGCCCCGGTGATCCGGGGGACGGCCGAAACCAATGCCACGGTCGAGGTCCGGCAGAATGGTTTCCTGTTGTACAGCGGTAATGTTTCCCCCGGCCCCTTCGAGATCACGGACATTTACCCCAGCGGTTCCAATGGTGATCTGGTGGTGACCGTCATCGAAGCCGATGGTCGGCGGCGCACCTTTACGCAAGCCTATGCTTCGTTACCGATCATGGTGCCCGCCGGCTCGTTCCGCTACAGCCTGGCCGCGGGGCAGGTGGACAGCAATGACGAGCACCAGGCCTCACCAAACTTCACCAGTGCCGCCTTGATCTATGGTCTTTCCGAGCGCGTGACCGGCTTTGGCGGTCTGCAACTGGCCGAGGACTACAACGCCACGAACCTCGGTGCCGGGGTCAATACCGGGTGGGGGGCTGTCTCTTTCGACATCACGCACTCGAACAGCGAACTCAAGGCGCAGACCCGTCATGGCCAGAGCATGCGGGTGCGTTATGCCAACACCCTGGATGTGACCAGCACCACCCTGGCGGTGGCCGGCTATCGCTATTCCACCGAGCAGTATCGAACCCTCAACCAGCATGTCAGCGAAACCGACGAACGTCCTCCGTTGTTTACCAGCGGAAGGGCCAGGGACCGGCTGGAGATCAATATCACTCAGGTATTACCGGCCCAGACGGGCTCCTTGAGCCTGACCGCGTCCGAGCAGCGTTACTGGAACCGGACGGGCAAGAATCGCCAGTTCTATATGGCCTATAACGCCGTCTGGCGCACCTTGAATTACAGCGTGTCGATCGAGCGTAACCAGGAGTTCGGCCTCGATGGGCAGGATGAAGTCGATAACCGCATAGCCCTGAGCCTGACCTTGCCACTGGGCGACAGGCCAGGGAGTTCACGCCTGTCGTTCAATGCCGTACGTGACAGTGCAGGCGAATACAACGTACAGGCCGGGCTCAACGGCCAGGTACTGGACCGGCGCGATACGTTCTACTCGGTACAGGCCGGTCATGACAGCAGCTCAGGCAGTTTCGGGGCGGGCAAGGTCAATGCAACCCTGCCGTTCGGTCGTTTCGAGGCCGGGTACAGCCAGGGCCGTGATTACGACGCTTTTACCCTGGCAGCATCGGGGTCGCTGGTGGCTCATGGCGGGGGGATCAATCTGGGGCAGACACTGGGCGAAACCTTCGCGCTGGTTCAGGTGCCGGATGTCGGGGGCGCGAAGCTGAAGTCTTATAGCAATGTGGAAACGGCGGACAATGGTTATGCCGTCCTGCCCTATGCCCAGCCCTACCGCACCAACTGGGTATCGCTGGACACACGGCAACTGGGCGCCGACATCGATGTGGATAACGCGATCACCCAGATCGTGCCGCGTCGTGGCGCAATACCGCTGGTCACCTTCAAGGCATCGCAGGGGCGGCGCGTGCAGTTCGAGCTGGTGCGTGCCGATGGCAACAGGGTTCCGCTGGGGGCCAGCGTCGAGGACGAGCAGGGCAACGTGCTGGCGGTGGTCGATCCTTCTAGCCAGGCCCTGGTGCTCAGTGAGACGGACAGCGGCGTATTGCGTGTGCAATGGTCGGGCGTCAGTTGCCGCGCCCCGTTCAGCCTGCCAGCCAGGGATCCGAAACGGGCCTATGAACGGCTCAGGGTGGTTTGCCAGTGAGCGGGTTTCGCGGGTCCTGGCTTGTGCTTGTGCCGTTCTGGCTGACGGTGACAAGTGCGCAGGCTGCCGTATCGCTGGCGGGAACACGATTGATCTTCAATGGCGATTTCCGGGAGGTCAGTCTCCCGGTCAGCAACCGTGGCAAACATGAGGTGTTGATTCAGGCCTGGCTGAGCGCTCCCGAAGATGATGACGACACGCCCGAAGAGCGACGCAGGCGCTTGCCCTTCGTGGTCATGCCGCATCTGCTGCATCTGCCGGCAGAGGGAAAGCAGGCGTTGCGCGTGCTGTATCAGGGCACGGGGGCTCCCGACGATCGTGAGTCCCTGTTGCATCTGTATGTGCTGGAGGTGCCTCGGCGGCGCGAAGGCCCTAACCAGCTCAATATCGCCGTTCGCCAGCGTCTCAACGTGTTCTATCGCCCGCCCGGCCTCAACGGCGATCCCGCACAGACCCCGGTGCTCCTGAACTGGACGCTGGCCGGGCACAGCGGGAGCGTGGCCTTGCGGGTCAGCAACCCGACGCCTTATCACGCGGCATTGCAGGCAGTGCAGTTCAACGGCATCCCGATCCGTGACCATGTGCTGCTGGAGCCGGGCATGAGCCTGGAGCTGCCCTTGCCGCTCCAGGTGTCGCAGGCCACGCCACGATCAATCTCCTTCAAGGCCCTGACGGACTATGGCGGCCAACGTCCCTATTGCATGCGGCTCAAGGGGCGCGAGTCGTTCACGTCAGACAACCTCCCACTTCAAGAAGAATGCTGATATGAAACATCGTTCCGTCAATCGCTGGCTGCAACCGCTGGCGCTGTTATTGCTGTTGAGCCCCGCGACGGGGTTTGCACTGGTCTGCAAGACACAAGGCTCGGGGGAGTCGCTGATTCAGGGGGACTTGAGCAGCACGGTCGCGATCCCGGCCACGGCCCCCGAAGGTGAGGTGGTGTGGCGTTCCGAGCCTCTCAACATTCAGGTCGAGTGCGCCAGGGATGGTCAGTCGTCGATGCAGGAAGAACTCTTTCTCTACCTCAACCCCGACAACCGGATTATCGGGCAGGGCATTCGCGCCGGTCTGACGCTTGATGGTGTGGATCATGTGCAGGGCAGCGGGCGTATCAGCACCCGGCAGTTTCTGCCAGCCTGTCATGAGGGCGACTCGAATATCGATGCCTGCCCCAGAGCGCGCTTCAATCTGGCCTTTTCCGTGTTTGTGCAGAAGTCCGGGCCGACACCACCTTCGGGTGTGGCCAGCGATCTGCCGGATTACCGGATGTTCCAGCTCGACAGTTCCGCCGGTCTGGACCCGATACCGGGGCGCAACCTGAGTTATGTCATCAACAACCTGTCAGGGCTGCGTTTCATTGCCTGCGAGGCCGACCTGCAAGTGGTGCCGGAAACACTGGAGTTCGGCGCCCTGGGCATTCAGAACGTCGAGATCGGACGTGTATTCGCCAGTCGACCGTTCTCCCTTGTGGCCAGTCGAACCTGTGAATCGCCCTTCAGCCTCAATGCCCGATTCAGGCCTGTAACAGGGCAGTTGTCCGGGGATGTGTTGATACCGGGAGCCAACCCGTCATTGGGCATTCGCATCGTGAGTGAGCAGGCCAATGCGCCTCTGCGCTATAACGACCTGTTCCATCTGGCCGATTTGCTGGGCGTAAACCAGACCGCCAGGGCCGATTTCAATGCCGAGCTGATCTGGCAGACAACTCGCCCGAAAGCCGGACCGTTCGAGGCAGAGGTCATGGTGGACCTGTTCTACAAGTGACGTCCGATGCCTGGCCGGGCAAGCGTTTCGCGATTGAGGTATGCTGCGCCGGCCCTTTCGATCTCTGGTGTCACCATGACCACCCCCGAACAAACACCTGCTTCAGAAAACGTCGCCGACCCTGTACCCGAGACGGGCAAGAAAGCGGTCATTGCGCCGTTCAGCTTTCCGTTCAAGCCCTCCGAGTTCACCCAGACCGCGAAAGGGCAGCCCTGGTATCAGAAGTCGAACTCGTCTGCCCATCACAAGACACCGGGTGCCGCGCCTCCCGGAACCCGTCGTTCGATGGGCAAGCGCTGACCGGTCTCAGGCGGCCTGCAGTGGAATGAACAGGTAAGACAACGGTTCACTGTCGGCCACCTCGGCCCCGGCCAGATTCAAGGTGTCGGTGACTTCTTGCCCGGCAACGTGAAACACCCATCCCTGTTCTGACACGACAGGTCCTGCGCCGCCAGTGACCTGTTCGATGGCGGCCGCAAAGGCATTCATGTCCGGCAGGTACGCGACAAAGCCGTTTCCCTTGAGGGCCGTGGTGCGAATGCCCAGCAATTGGCAGATCGACTGCTTGGCAGCGATTTCATCGCGATCGGCCTGGCGGGACTGCTCGATCAGGGCCATCAACTGCATATCGACCAGGGTGTTGCCGACGATCATGTCCGGTCCCTGTTCCCAGGATTCTGGCGGGCAACCTTTGGTTTCCGGACGCAGGGGGATGTGCGGATTGATTTCCATCGGATAGATACGGCACACCAGCGGCCGACGTTCATAGATACGGCAGAGGTTCTGCGCGTCAAGATTTCGACAGCGTCCGACGTTATACGCGGCGAACGTGATGGCCACGTGAGCGTGGGCCGAACCGCTATTCACCAGGGTCGAGCGGCGTGTGGCGTGAGTCAGTTGCTCCTGCGGGACGCCATAGCCGTTACTCAGAAAAGCTTCGGTCAGGACAATCACCGTGCCGCCATCCGCCGCCCATTGCGTGGCTTCGACCAGGGTCAGGGGGACGTGGTGGTCGGTGCAGCATCCGCCGCAGCCTACACAGGAAAACCGAGTATTCATCGTTTGGATAGCCTGTCCGGAAAATATGCCGTGGCTGCCGGTGAAGCGCGGTCAGCACGGACTGGACAGGTTATGAAGCAAATTATGCGCCAGTCATGGCGTGCCGGGCGTTTGTGTGCCGAGGCTGTCCCATTCGGTCACGCTGGCTTGCCTGCTTTTACGGTTATACAGGCACAGTTCGGTGCCCTTGCGGTTGTTCATGTGCTTCTGAGGGTAGCGACCTTGCAACAGCAGGGCGCTGTAGCCCACCCGGTCATCGAACTGTGCGCTGCTGCCGACGGCCTGGCTGTCCTTGAGCTGGCTGGCCTTGAGGCAGCTTTCGAGCATGGCCTTGTCCAGTGCCTTCCAGGCTTGAGGTGTTGCCGCGTGTGCCTGAGTGACGATGGCCGAGAGGGCGATCGACAGGGCGATGAGCATTTTCATGACCGGTCTCCGTGGGTATCGCATGCGCCGCCGATTATGTCAGATCACGAAAGATCGATTGGGGAGCGCCGGACGTAGGACATGCCTGATTTTTCATACAGCCGCCGTGCCGACAGATTGTTCTCCATGACCGAGAGATCGACCTGTCCTTCGCCGCGCCGGTGCAGGCAGTCGAACAGGTGAGTCAGCAGCGCCGTGGCAATACCCTGACGCCGGGCGCGTGGATGGATCACCAGATCCTTGATGAACGCGCTGGTCCAGCAGGTGATGATGCCCACCGTCCCCCATTCGTCCCGGGCAACGAAGCACCGTTCCGTATCGAATTCGGGATCGCGCTCGAACGCCTGCAACCAGACGGGGTAATCCGGCACGCTGCCACTGCCATCCCGGTAACCGAGGGCGAGCAGGTTGTGGATGTCGGGTGCCTGTTCAAGCGTGAAGGGGAGAAGCTGGACGGAAGAGGGGACATGCGTCGCAAGCACAGGTCTTGCTGATGCCGAGCGCGAAAAATCCGCGCTCTGACGTGAGATAAATAGCTTTAGGTTCTGTTGCACCTGTTGCAACAGAATATCAAAACAAGCCTGCTGGTTCGGCTTGAATGTCCCAACTGAAGATCAAGACCTCTGTTGCCTCACTCCCTTTGCCACCACCAACCGTGTATTTGATGTTCGTCGTCTCCATGTGGAAGGCTGAGAACACCCTGCGAATATCTGGATGGTCGTTCAGGCTGATGATGGCTTTACCTTTGATCTCCCCCAGCAGCTTCGCCATTGCCTCGTATTGCTCAAGGCTGAATGGCACACCGTAGCCCTCGGTCTGCCAATATGGTGGGTCGCAGTAGAACAGGGTGTGCTCACGGTCATACTTCTTAATGACCTCCTGCCAGTCGAGGTGCTCTATATAGGTGCTGCTCAGTCTTAAATGAGCAGCAGATAGGGTTTCCTCCAGCCTCAGCAGATTGAGCCCAGGCGGTGTGGTTGTGGCCGTACCGAATGTCTGGCCATCAACACGACCGCCAAAGGCTGACTGCTGCAGATAGTAGAATCGGGCGGCGCGTTGTATATCTGTCAGTGTCTCTGTCCTAGTCATTTGCAGCCACTTAAACACCTGACGGCTCGACAATGCCCATTTGAATTGTCTGACGAACTCTTCTAGGTGGTTCTGCACCACTCTGTAGAGGTTAACCAGGTCGCCATTGACGTCATTGAGGACTTCAACCTCTGCCGGTACCGGGCGCAGAAAAAACAGCGCTGCGCCTCCTGCAAAAGGCTCGACGTAACAACTATGAGCCGGGAACAAAGGAAAGATACGATCGGCGAGTCGGCGTTTGCCCCCTAACCAGGGGATGATCGGTTGTGCGTACATGCGGCCTCCTGATGGCTTTGGGCGCTCGTTGGCGGTGTCAGGAGGCTCTCGGCCTTCAAGTGATTAAGTGTCCGGCAACGCGGACATTTGATCTGTAGCTCAGTGAATCCACGTGCAGCGGCGAGTTTCCGACTGCAGTGACCACATCTAATCTCTTGCATCATCTGCAAACCTTTTGCACTTCTGGTAGGCTCCCCGCCGCTCGCGCGTGAGCAGGGGGCCATGGCTGGCTTGCAGGGTACATCTGCTGGTCAGCGATCGATCTGAGTGCTCCAACACTCAGGTCGATCGCCCTCTTTCAATCAACGCGTGTTGCCACTCGGTCAGGTTCGATATTTTTCTCACAGTGATTTGGATCGAACCGGTCCAGAAACTTGCAAAGCACGCATGCCCAACGCTTGCCCTTACGCGCCTCTTTACCTGCCCTAGAGCTTATAGTTTCGTCCTCATGGCCACCGAATGCAGTATTGGCCAACTGATCATATGAAACGGCTAACCGCCAAGCGCGGGTGCTGTTGACGAGTACAGCAGCGAGCATCCATAGCCCGCTTACAATTGCTGCCAGCATGCACAACAACCAAAGAGCCAAGCCTAAGGCTAAGCTTCGTGCCAACCGCATCACCATGCGACTGCCTCGACTTCCTCAAGGCTATTGGCCTTGTCCAACAGATCCTCGGCAGCCTGACGCTTGCCGATGATTGCGCCGGAATAAGTTGCATAGCCTGCAGCTTTTGACTGCACTCTCTCGGCCAGATCTTTTACTGTAAGTCCTCGAGCATCAGCAATTGCCGATAACAAAGGTGTCGAGGCCTTGGGGTCAAGCAGCAAGGCGGTAGCCTCCTGAACCTGCTGTGGCCAGCTCTGTAATTCACCGGATGGATATGTGTTGGTCAGGGCCATAAGCTCAAGTTCGCAACCCGCATTGAGCTGTGCCAGCTTTGCAACTTTGGCAGCCTCCAGCTTATGGGCTTCAGCAGCCTTGTACTCCAATTCACCAAGGTATTCGGTCTCGGCCATGGAACAGGCCGGTATCTCACCTGGTTGCCCTGGAAGAACGACCGCAACAAACAACCCGTTTTCTCGGTATTCCGGCGGCACGGACCATACCCGAACTAACGCGTCAGCGTGAACCAATGGCAATGTAATGGTCTGCCCGCTTACGCTCAAAACCCCACTATCGATTTTCAAATTCGTTCTCCTAAATCTTTGCGAGTCGACCGCCGACCGTGCCGTTGGTGGTCTGTGCGGAGTTATTGATGAACAGGCAGAACAATCCGGCTCCAGAGCCTGCGCCGTAGTGTCCGCCGTAATAAGCGACACAGTTGGCACTTGCCCAGAAGTAGTCACCATAGCTGCCATTGCTCGGTGTCGAATCACCTGTTGCGGGAGCGAAAATATCCCGCAAGTCATAGTTGGTACCGGCATCTTCAGACATCGATACTGGATAGCTAGTCCCAGCTATTCGGGTGGTCGTCTGATATGTTTTGGTCCCGTTTCGATCCCAGACAACGAATCGAGTTGATGCATCGGTCTGAATGCCATCAATCATTTGCCAAACATTTCCCCACAGCCCGACGATGCCTCGCCATGTCGCCTGAGCCACCAGCGTACTATCTACGGTGAGGACGCTGCTGGTACTGACGTTGCCTTGGCCAATAAGCGCCTGAGAGTCAGACCCGCCCATTTCGATCATTGCCAGCAACTGGATAGCGGATAGTTGGTAGATCGACCACAGTGCAAACCCGCTCACGCCTGAGGTATTGCGAGCATTCGCCCGAGACTGCATTGTCGGAAAGTCGATGTTTACAAGCGGCGTTGCGCCCGGCTTAGAGCCCAATTTGCTCCCGTCTGCTACACCTTGGTACTTGCCGACCCAAAACTGCGTCAGATCCGAGCCAGCATTCTTGAACGCAGGATGTAGAGTAAAACCTGTCGCAGGCTGATCAGAGATCCAGACCGCCTTTTTTCCCGCATTCACTCCAGAAGCGATGGTGCCGCGTTTCACGTAGAAAGCCGGAATTCTGACCATATTCTGGCTATCGACAACCTGCTCCTGGATAGCCCCATATGTGGCGTGCGAACTGAAGAACGACGCGTCAGTCACTTTTGTTGAGCCGTTTTCATCAACTCGATCCCAAGTGCCTGCACCGCCGCCTGTAGTAAGCATGGCAATCCCGACAATATTCGCAAACGCAGCCTTGGTCGTGAACTTGCTCTCAGTGGACCACTCCGACCAGCCCTTGGCAGCGCCCTTGTAGCGAACCTGGACGTAGTAAATCAGTTGCCCCTGTAGCAGCTTGCCAGCAGGAACAACTACGGCCAGCTTGTTGACCGTATCGGCTCCACTATCCCAGACAGGTGAGGCAAATGTTCCTGAGGCCTGGCGAATCCGCCACTGACTGGATTCGTGGGTATCAGTACCACCCGAAACGGCAAAAGCTGTACTGGTGATCGTCGGTTGCTCAGGAACATCCGTGGCGTTCGCGGCAGGACCAGAGATACTGGGTGATGCAACATACACAAAAGATGCAGCCGTAGAGAAACTGGACACGGCAGAATAGTCAGACCAAAGTCCGGCAACATCCTGGACTCGGGCTCTCCAGTAATAAGTTGCTCCAGCGGTCAGCACTCCAGTAGGCATGACATATGAGAGGCCGGAGTTCAGAACTCCCGAGTCGTGCAGGATTGCAGTGAACGCAGCAGTCATTGAAAGCTGGAACTGCACTGCCGCTTGAGGATTGCCCGATGGAGAGTTATAGGAGGCCAATGACAGCCCCGGACGCTCCATCACACCTGTTGCTGCGGCCAAAGGCGCACTGATAAGCGGTGTTACGGGCCGAAGCTCGGGGTTGATGAAACCGCCCAGACCAGTCGCCTGCCCCAGTGCGACGACATGAACAAGCTTCATTGGCTCACCTTGGATATCAAGGCGTATTGCCCCGTCACCACGCATAGGCAGGATGTACTCGTAATCAGCATAGCCGGATGGGATATCGCTATCAGTACGGCGCAGAGACCAACCACATTCTCTCCATGCAGGCTGATAGCCATCTCGGTAATACAGGCGGGCCAGGCCTGAGTTCAATGTTCGCCGAATGACAACGGCACCACCTGCCTGGTCGGTACCTATGTTTATTGATCGAGACAGATAGATATCACCTGGTACTGCAGAAGCGTTTGACGCGCCCAGCACCTTGATACTGGACCGAACCAGAAAGGCCGATGCTCCCCAATTGCGATTCATGTTGGCCGCCAGGCGTACACGAATGCCGGAGAGAACACTTTGCACCTGCACCAGGGATGACACCGGTACCACAATTCCAGATCCGTCAGTAGCTGTCGGATCACTCAATACGTAGTACTCACCTGCTCGCAAAGCGCTGGTATCAGCTAAGTCGAGACTATCGTCACCGCTAACGCCTTGAACAACGGGTATGGGCGTCAGATCAATTAGCGTGTAGCCCTTCACGAACATCTCGAAGCTGATAGCGTTATTGCGATACAACCAATCGAGCGATACTGCTCGCTGAACGGATACTGAGCTGGTGGCTTCGACGCCATCCAGTCGCAAACTTAGGTTCTGTGCCACTTGGTCAGCCGTAGCTTTATTTATCTCCACGGCCTCTTTCACTACGACAGTGTTGTCCAGTAATACCTGATGGATTGGATTCCAAGTATCAGGGTGAGCCACGCTGGACGTAGTCAGTGCGGGCAGATTGTTGGAGAACTCAGGGTTAGTGCTAGGAGTCAGGGGCATCTCTGCATTCCTCAGTATTCAAAATCAAGGTCGAGTTCGATTTCGCTGGTGGACTCGAACTCTTTGGGTTTCACAACACGACGCCCCATAAGCACGCCAGTATCGGTTTCAACGGAAAACTCACGCAGTACATGGTTGCCGGCCATTGCTCCAGTCAACGTTCCACTGACTGTAAGAACCGTGCCCGCGACGTTACAAACAACCGGGACACGAGCGAACTCATCGACCAACCCAACGTCTTCATCTGGTGAGTAGGGCTTGCTGCCGGAGCCAAAACACATCCAGGCAGCCTTGGATAAGGTGCCTCCTGTCGCAGCGCAGACTGCAACGTGATTCCGGTAGGCCAGTGTGGTAGGTGTGGCGTTTGGGTTGCTCATAGCGGCTCCTGTGTCGTGATGCCGTTGTTTTTGACGCGCATGGTCGCGCTGAACCTAATGCCAGGACCGCCAAGCTTGCCGCCAAGCAGCCATGTGCCGTCCAGGCAATGCATACCAATGCGATTCAACTGAGCGTCAGCCAAGCTTTGGCCCTCATCCAAGGGCCACCCCTGCAAGGTCTGCATGTCCAGGCTCCAGCGTCCATCCAGCATGCGAAAGCGGTCTCCCAGGATCACAGGTGCTGGCGTACGCGCTCCACCCATTGACATGACAGCACGCAGCGAAATTTTTTGGCGGGTATTGATGTGACCGTTATCCAGGGCGAGCCCCGTTGGCGATCGTCCGCTAAGCCGTCGGCCATCAAGCCGCCAGCTACCATCAAGCAACACGTCGACATGACCGCCACCGAGCCTCCAGCAACCGTCAAGGGTGCGACGCTGTGCAGGCTGAAAGCGCTGGCATTTGGAGTACTTCATGCGCAAGCGATCGGCCATCGACTTCAGGGTGATACGAGAGTCAAACCTGGCTTGCAGGGCTATGATGATGCCGACCAGTTCGTCACGAGCTGGTGCATAGGCTTCTGCAACCTTGCGAATACGTTTCTGCTGTTCGCGAGACCAGTCGCCCTCAGACGCGTTGATACGGATCGCATATTGAGCCCAATGGCTCAGGGCGATTCGCTTCATGACTTGGCCATTTATGCCTGTCGCAGGTGGAGTAAGGCTGACGGCACCATCAAGTAGCCAGGTACCGTCCAAAGTCTTACCACCGGCAGCAATCCACTCTGCCTGATACGGGCTCTGCTCGATCAGTTCCAGGACTGGATAGCCAATAGTCGCCAAGGCCTGCTTGATTGCCCAGGGCGTGCCCTTGTAGCGGTGCAGCATGATGGCGGTCTTGATCAACGCTCGCCGATCGTCATCTGACCTGGCTACAGGCCAAGTAGCCTCTTCAAGCATCGAGAACTGCTCGGCCAGGATCGGAAGCAGAGAAGGCTTCGCCAGATCAACCAAGTACACAAGCATCGCATTGAGATCGAGTTGCTGAATGTTCTCGTTCAGCAACTCGTTCAGCCAGACGAAGCGCTCGTCACCGGCCAACGCTGGTGGTAGTAGCTGGTCAGCCATTGGATGTACCTGCATCAACCAACTGGATCGAAGAGCAAACAGCCCATTCGCTGCCCAGCAGTTCACGAGGTGCTGCTGGCAACTCTACGAATGCCCGGTAGACACCAGGAACCTGAAGGCGAGCAATCAGTTGCTCAGGGACTATATCGACACCCAGTGCGGCGCTCAGCTCAAGTACATAAGCATCTGCAGCGGCTTGAACCAAGGCCATGGTCGTGACGCGATCAGCGCTATTGAAGAACACAATACGAGCGCTGATCGCATAGTTGACCTGAGTTGGGGGCCACGCATGCACAGTGTCACAAAGAGGCCGAATCTTCTCGCCGCTCACCAGGGTCAGTACACGCTGCAAAAGATCTGCTGACGGCAATCCGCTGGCCGTGAGGGGGAACAGTGCAACATGCCCCGGCTGCTGACCTTCAGCAGGACCATGCACCGCCACATCGATAATTGACTGATGCACCGCCATTGCGTGATAGCGGTAAGCCCCACGACTACCAGCGTTGGAGTAAGCCTCAGGGGCCAGAATGATGCGTTCGCGATAACGATCATCACCTTCATCCTCTGCACCATCTGCACTTACTGTGATGTTGCTGGCTACCAGATCGGTCAATGGTGGATTGGTAATTACGTTGATTTGCCCGATCGCCCAGCCATTACCAATTTCGCCAACCGAACTGCAGGTCGCGGTGACACTTACTTGGGACTGACCCACAGGAACCAACACATCTTCATCAGTCAGGAATGAGAGCCTGGCATCTTGCGTGGCTACTTGAGTGCCGACCGGTATCAGCAGTGGTTGGGTTGCGACAACTGCAGTGGCGAAGCGCAATGTGCAACGGGCTGCTACTGCCAGTAAGCGAGGAGTTGCGACCAGCTCGCCCAAGTGGTCAAGGATTGGACCATCGCTATGCCTAGCCAGTAATTGCTCGCCAGCGTTCTGTATCGACATCTGCATGCCGGTGGTTGCATAGGCGATCTGGTCGATGAACAGTCGCTCGACCTGGGCTGGATACAACGTCTTACCCGACTTAGCCTCATATCGAGCAATAAGATCCGCTTCGGTGACAGCAGGGTCGATGGCGACAAATACCGGCTTAGGCAGCTCGCGCATACGCCACCTCGGTAGATTGATCTACGCCATCCGCTATACGCCAGATCACACGCACTGTGATTTGAGCACCTTCAATCACAGCACTTACCTGCACAACACTTACGCGAGTTTCCCAAAGACGAATCGCGTCAACCGCCTCACGTACCAGGTGTGGTACAACGCGATTTACGGGCCAATCTATATAGAAATTGATGTCGCAACCGAAGGTCGGGCGATGAGGATCACTGCCCTTAGGGGTGGTGAGAATGATGCGGATTGCTTGGTCGATATCACGCAGGCCTTCGACAACCACACCGGCAGATCCCAGTGCGGGCTGCCAGTGAGCGGCGGTGATGCTGGAGAGGGAGATAGGCGTCGTCATGCGCCAATGGTGACGATTTGGCGGTCGGCTGGCTTTTAATCGGGTTTAAAGACAATAATCCATCATTGTGCCACTACCATGAAGGACCAGATCGAATGGCTACAGTCGTTGTACCAACCTTCCAAGGAAAATCGTTCTCCTGTATCCATTGCGGAACCTTGACGACCCAGTTATGGATGCAGTTGGCCTTTTTTCGGGCTAACGGATATAGACATACTCATTATTGGCTATGTTCTTGCGATCACTGTAACGGTTCGAGTCTTTGGACCGAGTTAAACTACTCGATGATAGTACCAAGAGATACGACCGCTCCCTTATCGCATAACTCGCTGCCTGACGACTGCAAAATTGACTTCGACGAAGCCAGAAATATCTTAGGCGAATCCCCACGCGGAGCTGCAGCATTGCTGAGACTATCTCTTCAAAAGCTCTGCGTGCATTTAGGTGAGAAGGGGAAAAACATCAATGATGATATAGCTGAACTGGTCAGGAAAGGCCTAGCTCAGGAGGTTCAACAAGCGTTGGACTTCATTAGAATCAGTGGTAATAACGCGGTCCACCCTGGAGAGATCAACTTAGAGGAGAATCCTGAGCAGGTTGTCGTCATGTTCGACATGATCAACTTTATCGTGGAGGAGCTGATCCACAGACCGCAAATCAGAGCAACTCGCTTCGCCTCTCTTCCAGCGGACAGTTTGGCTGCAATCGCGAAGAGAGACGCACCAAAACCGTAGATCTAATGGCTATGGTGGTTTGAGTTGCCACCTGCATCCAGAACCTTACCGGCAACGTCAACATCTCCCCCAACGGTCACGCTACCGCTGACCTTCAGATTTCCATTCAAAGCCACCTCGGCGATGTTCAGCGTCGCTGAGGGGGCCTTTATCGTGACCGGCTCTCCACAGTCAACGCTCAGGCTCCTCGCGCACTTGAGCGTTGTAGCGCCGACGCAATCAACGGCCATAACATTCGTCATGCTGTCATAGGTCACGCTGGTCCCATCGCTGAACCTCACAAAATCGGTGTCCTCATCAGTAACTGGAGGAGGTTCAGCAGACGAGTAGACACCGCCCAGATACACACCACCAACTCCATCTGCATCGAGTAGCACTGCTACCTGCTCTCCCAACTCGGGCATCAGCGGACGTCGCTGTGTGCCCTGGGTATTACGCTGCGGCACATTCAGCCAGTAACTCTCGACCCCGTCGCGATCATCCAGGCGAACGCGAATGCGGCAGCCCAGGTAATCGACGGCGCTCACTTCTCCGTATTCAAGTTCAACGCTCATTGCGGCCTCGATGGTGGCTCATGATGATCAGACAAGGACTTCGCTTTGCATGCCGTAGCTCGATAGAGCCAAGTCAGGTTTAGTGTTCTCAAAAGAGAGCGAGATCGAGGACGCTGAGATACGACATAAGTCGAGATCGACGGTGTAGCCGCCACCTCGGTTGATCCGATGATGCGCGGCCAAGATCAAGTAATTGCCACCTAACTTACCTGCCGCTACCAGCGTAACCACATTGCCACTGACCAGGTTTGGCCTGCCCATCAACGCCCAACTGCCGGTGGTGCGCTCCCGGTTGGATTTAGCCAAGTCAGCCTTTGCCTTGGCTTTAGCCACCTCTTCAGAGGCCGCACGCTTACGGGACTTTTTGGTATCAGAGCTGGTAGTGGCCTGACTGGCGCTACTCGGGACAGCTACTGTCTCGCCATTCTTGATGTCATAGGAGATCAGCTTTTTCTTGGCTGAGTCCTTGTGCTTGACCGAGACCTTCTGCGGCACGGTCAGAATCTGGTCACGTAATCGGACGCTTTTAAGATCCTTCAGAACCAACTGTGCCACTGACTGTCCCTTGGCCAGCTCGCTGATCGCATGAAAGACCAGGCGCGAGCCGGTGACCTTGAAGGCATAGTCATACTCATCAGCCAAGTTGCGGAGAAACTCCAGATCTGGCTCTTGCTGCGTCAATCGATCGAGTTTGATGGGCTCGATACTTCCCACCAGATTCAGCCCCTGACGCTTCGCGATCGTTTGAGCAACGGCATCCAATGTGGTTTTCTCGTAGGCATGATGTTCGGTGGTGCGTAATGCTGTATTGATACCTGCAGCGATTGCACGAATCGTGACCGTTGCCGGTGGCGAACTGAAACTGATTTCATCGATTTCGAGGCTGGCCAACTGACGTAATGGCTTGCCTTCCCATCCCAGTGCTAATGTCAGCGTATCACCATGTCCTGGATACCAGGCATCAAGCCACTTTCCATCCGAGTCCTCCAGTTCGACGTCAAGGCTGTCAGCCTGTCCGCTCAGGATGTCTGAATAGAAGATTGAAATAAGGTGCTTGCTGATATCACGAGTAATGTTCCGCTGCTGATAATTCAGTACAAAACGTGCCTCAGGTACTTGGCCCGGTACTAACGCATCCATGGGGGCAAATCCTCGCTGGTTGTAACAGGCTCAAGCATTGGAATGGCCAGTGTCAGGCCAGCAGGTAAGGCTCGTGTGATCGGCACATGAGGGTTTGCTGCAACGATCGGGTGATACCTGTGTGCATCCCCGTAGTATTTCCAGGCCAACTGATCCCAGCGCTCACCTTCGGTCGTTGTATGGGTCAAGAACATCAGGCTCTCCTGGTGATGACTTGAGCGGCCAAGCCGGAAAGCCTGGTTGAAGCACCATCGAATTTGTCATAAGCCTGAGTAATATAATTGCCCGAGCTCTTGAATCGGTCTGCGACACTGTCCAGATCCAGCGGACTCAGACTTGATCGAGCATTGGCGACATCGCTGTACAACCCCTGGCTCATCTGCACTATGTCCTGCCCTTCGCTGATATAGCTCGCGGCTTCGGTCAGACCTGCTATCGGTCCCAAAGCCCGTTCAGCAAGAGCGGCCATCTGCGGAGCCTGAGTCAGCAGAGTCATCGGATTGAAGTTTTTTACTGCATCGTAGATGTTCTTTGCTTGTTTAATCATGTTGCCCGCAGTGCGGGCATATCCGATCACTTGCTGGGTTTTTGTCAGTAGAGGTGCGAACTTTGAAACTACAGCAGGTGTTGCAATTTTAGAGGCTGAGGTGTTTGTCAGAGCCGACTCGACAAGCCCTGGCTTGAACACTTTGGGTTTGAATGGGCCTGCGTACTCACGTAGGCCTACTTGCACGGCGCTAGAAAAAACTCTGCCGTCAGAGGACGTACGCTTCGGCACGTTACTGATATCCGTGATAACGAATGCACCAATGTAATCACCACTACCCAGCACAAATGCCAACGGTTCGTGCTTGGCCTTTAACTCACGCAAGTTACGTAAGCGGACTTCAGGATCTCCAAGCCACGGATGCAACTGCATCGTGAATGTCAGTTCCTCCAAACCTTCACCGATCCACTCCAGAAGCGGTTTTCCCTGGATAAGGGAGTGCTCAGCCCAGTCAGCAGTACCACGTTGCTCCATGCCTGTGATGCCACTGGCTACTTCAAACTCAAGAGTCCCCAAAACTGCGTACATCAGTTGCCTCCAGCAGAAGGGCCGTAGCTACGGCGGTTCTGATCATGCTGATAGCGCTCCATGAATCTCACGAAGTCGGCATAACCTGCCTGCAGGGCCTGAGTGATTTGACTGGATGCACCTTCGCCGCCCGGAATATTGATTACGGGGGAATAGACAACTGGCGGCATCGTAGTTTGGGCTGCGACTCCAAAACTACCTGTTCCACCCATTCCACCAGAGGCTCCAGCCATATTAGCCTGAGTAGCGCCGGCCAGATTGGGCACCCCCATCTGAACTGCCGTTTGGCTGGCCATGCCGAGGGCTGCCTGACGTACCTGATCAGCTTGCGACGAGATACCGATCGCTGCGCCTTCGCTGATATTGGCTCCGTAGCCGATGAATACTCGACTCGGCGACTGGATACCTAAGGTTTCGGTAAACCAGCTTTTGATCGATGAGCCAACACCGACAACAACACCCTTTGCACTTTCGAGTTTGTTGCTAATGCCGTTGATCAGACCATCAATGATCATCCCGCCAAAGTCGGTGAACTTGCCTGGCAGCTCTATCCCAAAGTAGTTCGCGATGCCCGCAAAGGCACGGTAGAACAGCCCCATTGGGGAGAAGTTGGTAATAACACTCGCAATCCCTGCAAACCCACCGCTGAAGCCTGCCTTGATCTCACTCCACAAGCCTGTGAAGAAACTCTTGATAGGCTCCCAATATCGATAAATCAGGTATGCAGCCAATGCAATACCTGTAATTGCCAGCCCAATCGGGTTCATCAGCAATGCACGACCGAGCCACAGCACTGCTTGGCCTACAAGCTTCAAACCGAGTAATAAACTGCCTCCGAAAACACGTCCTAACGCGAGGGCTCCGCGTCCTATCATCAGCAGTGGGGCTCCCAATGCCATGACAAAGCCTCTGATAAACAGTCCGCTATATCGCATAACAGAAAGCAAGGATCGCCCAACAACTCCCAATGCGGAAATGAAGGGCGCAAATCTACCAGCCACCCAAGCGGCACGTAGCAATGTCCATTTCGCAGAGACCAGCGTGAATGCTCTGTGGATCGAGAGGAACGGAGATATAACCAGATTCGCACCATAGGCGACTCCGAGGAATGCAAGCTTGACGGCGAACAGACTTGCCACCACGCCAACTGCAGTTTTTATGACTTCAGGATTTTGGCCAGCCCAAACTGAGAAGGACTTAGCAACTGGAAGAATGGCCGATGAGACATCAACCAATGCTGGCAAGAGGATGGTACCCACCGTAATCGCAACATCGTTGATGTTCGTTGTGAGCAGCTTCAGCTGCTCCTTAGGACTTTGCATCCGGCGTTCCCAATCTTGATCCAGAACACCGTTCTCTGCCGCTTCCATACTGCCCTTCTGGATGTTGGCCCCGTCCGCCTTGTTAGCGATTGCTGGCCGAATAAAAGCCAACACTTGCTGGTCTGCGAATAGTTCCCCCAGTTTGTACGACTCATTCAGCCGCTCTAGTGCCATCTCCCGTTCTTTATCATCCTTAATGCCCATGACCTTCTCGAACTCAGAGGCCGCTTTGGGACCTTTCTTCGTCATGTATTGGGTGATGATCTCCAACATGGCCTGCATAGGCGTCATGCCTTTGCCAACGAGATTTTTCATTGAGCCCTGCAAGTCAATCCCTGCGTCCTTGAATGACTTAAGGGTGTCTGATGCTGTAATTTTTGAGAGGAAATTCTTGAAGTTGTTCGCTGCCTCATCGTTACTCCCTGCACCTTTCCGAGCAATCTGCAGAGATGCCCCAATCTCGGCGACGGCACGTTCACCAGTGATGCCTAAGGCTGCGAACTGAGGTGTAAGCTGTGGAAGCCACTTAGCCATGTCGGCCAGCTCAAACTGGCCGCTCTTCCCTGCGAAAGCCAGCATATTCATTGAACGTTCAAGACCTGCTGCCCCGATACCAAGGTTGTCGCTCAAAGCAATAGCAACAGAACCAAGATCGTCCATGCTCGCACGTGTCGCTGTTGCAGTTTTGGCCATGATCGGAGCATAGCCTTCAAGCTCTTTTACGTTAGAGATACCGCCAGCAATCAGAACTGCAGTTCCCTTGGCGACTTCTTCCTGTGTCTGGTTCCATTTGAGAGCGGCCCCACGCATGACATTGCTGAGTGACTCTTCGTTGGCCTCGTCAAAGCCACCTGTAATTGCAATATCGTTCGTCTGGTCTTTGTAATCGATCGCCGACTTCATCGATATCACGATAGGAGCCGCTACAGCAGCCGCGTTGCCGAGTGTCTCCATGATCTGGCCACGTGTTTCGCCACGTGCTTCTGTATGCCTGTCTTGGCGAGCAATACTCGCGTTGAGGTTTTCTTGCTTGGCCTTCAATTGATCGATTACCCGACCAAGCTGCGCGTACTGATTGCGCATTTTTTCAATGCCAGTTCCACCTCGCGCCAAGCTTGAGGCAAGTTCGGCACCCAACAGTTTCTGTCGAGAGGTGAGATTGTCAGCGCTTCGGCCAAGCAATTGCATGGTCGATCTGGCTGAGCCGAAAGCTGATTGCAGGGAGCCGGAAACAGCAGCTCCGATACGGAGTCCGACAAGAACTTCATTGGCCACTGCCGGGCTCCTGGAGAAAGTATTTCGAGAAAGGGTTACTGGGAGCTCATGCGGTCGGCAGCTTCAATACGCCGATCGATCTCCCGTCCACAGGCTTCAACCCAGATCAGGTAGTCCGGCATGTCCAGATTGGCTATCTCCGAAGGCTGCATCCGCAGTACCAGAAGCAGCGCTTCGTCCCACGATTGCAGCCAAGTCGCTGCCCTCAACCATTCCCCGAAACACCTTTGTGAGCATCGCTGAATCGGCAATATCCAGGTCATTCAGATCTTCAAGTGTTACGCCTGTCATCTTCGCAAGAAGGAAGTCTTCCTGGTCAGCGTCGTTTTTACTGTAGTTCTGAGCTGCGCCCAGATCTTTGCGTTTGAGCCGTGTGATTGGCAGTGATTCCAACCGCTCGCCAGCGCCGGTGGTGATGGGAAACTTCAGGGGGACTTTGATTTGATCGGCCATGATAGGTGCTCCAGGTAGTGGGTAAACTCTGAAAGAATCCAGAGGTTCGCACCTAAGGGCGGGGCCTGCTTTTAATCGACTTTAAAGAGGCTAAAAGTCGTTTTGATAAAGGAAGCTAAAGCATGCAATATCAGACCTTCACCCACTAAGGATTTAGGAATGAGAATCAAAAATTCAGATCAATTCGACGATGTAGTAAACAGCGTTTTTGCTGCGTTGCTTGAGGCGTTTCCTCGCACTATCACCTTGAGGCCAGAGGTTGTAGGTGTTTCCGGGAGCGCTGAGCTTTCGCAGGAAAATGTGGGGTTCAGTGGAAATGCCAGGCCAAAGCTGACAGCAGAGGAAACCTTTTTCTCCGCCAGTGTTTCTTGGTTGATTGGTGAAGGCCTCATCACCGGATCTGGCGGCACGAATGCCACCTTCATAGGGGTAGTACTAACTGGCAAGGGCCTTTTAGCTGTGAACGCGACCCCTCACTGCTTGCAACCAAACCTGCATATCTAGTCGCTCAATAAAAGAAGCCCCGCACGATGGCGGGGCTTCAGATGCATCCTTGCTGCCCCGTCCATGGGGCTTCTCCAAATCAGCTATTACGCTTGGCCGATATTCTTGCGATACGTGGCCAACTGGTCTTCACCTTTGACCTTGAAGATGTTCGACATGTAATCCAGCAGTAAAACCTCATCCCCGTCGAGTACCTGCCGCACGTAGGTGGCCGAAAATGGAGACTCGTACTTGGCAGGGTCGCGAGGTTTGTGGCTTCCGAGTTTGTACTCCTTGAAAGTGATGGTCATCATTGTGACCAGCGGGATTTCCTTCACCAGGCCGGTGCTGTCAAAAACTTGCACGTTCGAGCGACACTGCAATGCAACACTCTTGAAAGGTGTTGCAAGTTTAATGGCTGCATCCCTGTAAAGGCTGTTCCAGTTGATTTTGCCCTCGATCTTGTCGAAACCGTCAGGCAGCTCGATCAGGCCGATCATCCCCAAACCCTGGAAGTCTGACATCACTGTTTTCACGGAGCCCAGATCAATCTCTTCAGCCTTGGCAAAGAAGCTGGAACCGTCCAGATAGATATTGGCGTTTGAAATACGATGTGCTGAGAAGGCCATTATGCAGCTCCCAGGTTGACCAGGTATTCCCCGGTAATTTCAGTTTCAAAGGTGCCGCGTTCAAATGGCAGCGGCACCGTCATTTTGTAGTTGAACAATACATGCCCCAGCTCCAACTCTGTTTGAGGGTTGCGAGCCTGATCGTACCAGCACTCACCACCCACCAACGCACTGTCACCAATGAGCTTGCGCAGAAACAGGTTCACGCTTTCGGTGATGCTGTCGATCAGCGCGTCTGTAATCGGCATGTCAACGAACTGCAATGAGCTGTAGCGGATCGACTCGTCGACAATATCCTTGGTGCGTCGAACGTTCTCGAAATTGCGCATCTCGGTCACTGTCGGCCAAGCCGCTGTGCGGTTACCCCACAGTCGCAGGCCGGTACCGAACGAGTTGAAGACTGTGGTGATGCCATTCTCATTGAGTAGGTTCACCTCACTGCTCGCATCATCTACGCGAGCCGTCAGTGGGCGCTCTAAGCCGATCACCCCCAGCAGCTCTTGATTGGAGCTGCTCCACCAGTAGCCTTTGTCGTTGTCGATCTTGGCGCGCAGGCCCGCCGCACGAATCGAAAGCGGCTCCAGGCGTTCCAGGCCGGTCGCTGTATCGAGCACTTTTACGTGGGGATAGCAAAGTCGTACGCGGTCGCTGCTGGTGTTGAAGTTGATTACGCCAGCAGGTCCGCGTCCGGCTATACATTGCTGCACCGTTGTGCCGATCGGTGCGTCGATGTAGGCAACGCCCCCCACTTGAGTGGCCGCCGCGATCAACTCGGTGCTGATCGCAGTGAGCTGGCTGTAACCAGGGGCAATGTAGATCTTCGCGAAGAAGCCCAATTCGTTGTAGCTGTCAGCGAATGCTTTGATACCACTACGCTGGCCAGCGATGTTCACTGCACCCACGATATCCGCCAACATCACTTTGGACGGGTCAGCATGCGTGTAGTCAGCGAGGATCGCACCGTTGGCCGGGATAGAGCCTTTGGATAAGCGAGTTACTTGGCCGGTGAGCATGTCGACGGTGTAATCAACATCGACAGCGTACTCAGCGCCATTGTTGGCCGGTTTCACGACGAGAGCCTGAAGAGCACCATGCCCAAGTTTCAGCCGTTCGTTATCGCCAAACGAACGGGCTTGGCCTACGACATTGGTGCGGTGGATCAACGGATCGAGCACGTTGACGACCAGCACAGTGCCAGCGCCGAAGTCGTAGATGCCTTCCAAGGCCTTGGGGATGCTGAAACCATCCAGGTCACCAGGGCCAAATTTGGCTCCATCCGTATCGTTCAGCGATAGCGTGACCGCATTGACAGGGCCAGTGGGTGCGGTGCCAACCAACGCGATGACCGCAGACTTAACGCCCCTGATAGCACGAGGGCCACGGGAGATTTCGATTGTTTCGATACCGTGCAGATAGTTGGCAGCCATCAGCTTTTCTCCTTGCCGATTTTAACCGGAGCGGGGACCGCCTCCAAATGCTTGAGCACCAGCAGCACCTCGACGTATTCATGTCCAGCTGGTAGTTCGACTTCCCGTCCTGGGATGAGCTGCACTTCAAGCAACTCCTTGGCTTCTCCCACACGCAGAGACGCTGCGCTCTGAGGGCCTTTGTAGATGTAGCGGGTAAGATTCACAGGACTTCCTCAGAACTGAACGATTTTGCGTAATACCCGGATTCGGGCTCCATGGTTTGTATCTGAGTCGAACGGGTAGAAATGTCGAGGCTGTATTGCCAGAGCCCTTGGCTCTGACCGATGAATGCCTCTGCGACTGCCCGACAGGCGATGTCGCAGTGAGGAGCCTTCCACCCCGTAAGCCTGGCGCGAATACGGTCCAGATAGCTGATTGCCCCATCCTTACCGTTCAATTGCCGAAACACCAATGTCAGGCGAAAGGTGATTTTTCGAGCCTGGAACATCGAGTCAAATGCCTCAGACTCATCAAACGTCGATTTGCCAAAAGCCACAAGAACAGCACCTCGTGGGTGGTTCATCCGATAAACACCAGGACTCTCCGGGAACAGCTCAACCATCAACTCTTTGCCGAAGCCTGTTGCCAGGCGATCGACGATCGATGCGATCAGTTGCTCTGTTTGGGTCTGTGATGGCGTCCCCGGCCTACTCATCAGTATTTTTCCCATTCTGTGTTGGTGAATTGCTGACGCCTGGATCGAACGCGGATCTCTCCTGGTTCTGGAGCTGCTTGGCCAGACGGCATGCCGAGAGTGACAACACCATCACGAATGCTTTCCAGCAGCTTGATGGTGTCCTTGCGGCTGTCCTTGACCGCATCCGGCAGCACGCCCTCGGGACGGCGCTGATACAGCCAGTGCCGTGCCAGGTAGACCACCGCGTCACGCAGAACCGTGGGCACCGGGTCGAGGGGCAAGCTATAGCGCCCGCGCAGATAGCCATCGACCAATTCTTCGGCTTGGCGTACACCGTCCTCGATCACCGACTCGTTGGCCTCCATGGCCGCTGGGTCATCGTTCGAGAGCTGGATAAGCGTCATCTCGGGAATGGCGGTGCCGATATCGGCGCGAGTGCAGTAACGCATGGCTTAGAACGACAGTTCGACGAGTGCTTCGGGGAACAAGCACATGGCCAGTGGGTTGGCTTGGGCTTCCATGTCCCAGCCCTTGCCGAGCTTGCGCTCTTCGGCCTTGCTGTAGAACGGCAGGCCGATGGTGTTGACTGTCTCGTTGTAGTTGGCAGGGGCATTGAACATCTTGAAGACGCCTTGACCAACCGGGAACACCTGGGCAACGTTGCTTGGGATGAAGCGCTGACCGCTGACAGTCACGTCGTACTCAACGAACTCGATACCACCGAAAGTAAAGCCAGAGCGCAGATCGCCACCGATTCGATCCTGAGCTTCCTGGTAGTTTGCAAATGCCTTCTGAACCTTTTCGTGATCGGTAAATTTGTCAAACCACTCTGGGCCGCAGAAGGCACGAAAACCAGTCACCATCACACCACCAAGCTTTGACTCAGCATGGCGCTTGGCAGCCAGACACGTGCGGCGAACGTCTGTGGTAGAAGTCCCCAGAGCGACGGTGATCTTTTTTTGTTCAACACCGAACTCGTCGAAAAGGTCAACAATCACCTTGCCATCCGCATCCAGCAGTTTGCCGCGCAATGCCCCCACACGCTGAAACTCACGGGTGGATTCAATGCTGTTTTTCATTTCCTGGAGTTGGTCGTTGATCACCGTTGCCTGAGGCAGTGCAGCGTTTTCCTGACCGAACGAGGCAATACCCTGAAGCTGGCTCGGCAGCAATGGGCGGGAGATCGGCAGATGAAGGGTTTCAAAGGTACGGCGCGCACGCTGGCCGCCTTTGATCGGTGAAGGATCAGCATTGCGTGAGGTATTGGGTACAAGTACCAGACGGCCTTCGTACTCGTCGATCACAACGCTGGTGGTCGTGATGCCTTTTTCTTCAAAAAGGCCCATCGAGCCGACTTTGCTCGGGATGGTAGGCAGCTTGTTGACGGCAGCGCTGAGGCTCGAAACGGTAAACAGATCTTGAAGGTTCATAACAGTTCCTTAAAGTGCCGCACGGGCGACGATGCCTTGAGCAGAGAGTTCGGCTAGTGCAGAGGTTTTCTGGGCATCAGTGATGCCCTCAGGCCAGATCAGTTCAGCGATATCGAGCACCGCTCCACGAGCAATCACGACACCAGGGGCATCTCCACCAGAGGCATCGACGTGTTCAGTCAGTACAGCAACTGACTTTTTCGCGGCGGCAGTACCTGCGGGGTCCAGCACCTGAAACTTGCCGCTGACTGTCGCAAGGACAGCACCGAATGGGTAAACCGAACCACCCAGCAGCGTGACAGTGTCTTTGGTCCATCCCGCGGCGACCTCGACCAGGAGCAAATCGCCAACCTGCTTGGCGGGTTTAAAAGTGGCCATAAAACCTCCTATTTATTGGTTCGGGCTTCGGCGTCGGCCACAAGCGGATTGACGGACTTGTCCATAGTTTTTCCTGCACGGGCTTTGGATGCTTGCTCGCCGAAGCTGACAGCCCCTGTCAGCTCCTGGAACACGGCCTTGAGGCCTTCACTCAGCGGCTGACGATCATCAGCCTCACCGAACTCCAGGGGCTTGGCCCCTGAATCGGCAAAGTCCAACGCGGCCACTACGGCGGCTACGTGGACAGGCTTCATACCGCTGGCCACCAATGCTTCGGCAAAGTCCGTATTGGCAGCATGGATCGCTTCTTGAGCCGCAACCTTCTCTGCCTTTTCACGCTTGGCCAGTTGCGCTTTGAGGCGCTCGTTGTCCGCCTGCAGGGCGGCCTGTTCTTCCGTGGTCACGGTATTTACCTCAGTGGTGGTGGGTTGGGATTCGGCGTAATACGGGCCAACGCCTGGCTCTGGACGACGTCCGATTTCAGCGAGGCTTTCGATCTCCCAGGACGGGGCGACCTTATCGGCAGTTTCGGCACCGAACTGGCCGATCAGGAATTCGCGGAATCTGCGCCACAGACCAGAACTGACTTCATGTCCAAAGTCACCGAACTCAATCACTCCTTCATCGGCGTCAGCGAGCTCGATCGGTCGCAGGCCCTTGATCGATGGCGGCTGTGCGCCGAGAAAGCCGACATGGCGCAGGTAGTACACGCCTGGCACAGGGTTGCTCGGTGAGTCGGGGTGATAGAACGATGCGGAGATTTTCTTGTAGCTGCCTCGACTAACCAGCTCGGCGAACGCTGGGTCGACCTGTTGTGACTCGGCAATCAAACCTTCAGGTGTTGCCTGCAGAGACTTCACCCAGCCAGCAGCAGGTGCATCATGCTTGGGATGACCAATCACTAACGGTGCTTCATGCAAGGCTGGAGAGTAAGCACGAACAGTGGCAGCCAGATCACTCTCACTGAAGTTAAAGCTGTCACCGCTCATTGCAGTGTGCTTACCTGGCTTGAAAATATGCAGTGGCTTCATGGGGTGTCTTGGCGTGTTTGTGGAGTACACGCACAGACTGCCCCACGAGTAGAGCCAAGACTTTTAATCGGGTTTAAAGAGTGTTTGGGAGGGGGATTCCAGGAAAACCGCATATGCACCTGCTCATCTGAGCATGAGGTGCGGCAGGGAGCGCTTTATAAAGCTTTACAAGGCCCATTCAGTTAATTTCATGGGGCAGTTGTTATGAATCGAAAATGAGCGTCCCTAATCGCGTCCTGAAGCCTTATAGGCGAGCAGCCCTTTGCAGATGCAGCAACGCCAGATTAAGAAGTGCTTCTTCGGCTTCAGGCTGTAATACACCTTTTTCATCCATGGGTAAGAATGGTCGGCTTGGAATGTCTCCCCATAAGTGAGGAAAGGATGCCTTTGAACCGCCAAAATGCATCATGGCTGCGTAAGGTTTGTTGCTGCCCACCACGGCTGTTGTATCGGTGGAGTAACTCGAAATCGAAGCTGCCAAGCCTGCAGAGCTGACCTGCAAAATTTGTCCTGGCCATGTACCGGCTTTCTCACGCTGCTCAATCCGCGCATCGGACAACCCGGCCCAGTTGGGCCGACCTTGCTCTCCCAGATTTTCTTCAGTCAGTGAGGCCATCTCAGCAGCCAATGCTCGCATCAGAGGTGCTGTATCACCAACAGCCCACTCGATTTTGCTCAGCAGTTGCTGCAGGCGCTGGTGATCCATCTCGATAGTGATCATATCAGTCTCTTTGCGTGGCCTTGGCCTGTTTGGTTTTCAGAACGGCAGAAAGGCCAGTACCAGGAGCATGATTGAACCCAGGGTCGGTGCGAAACAACACCACCTGACCTCCGGCATTGGTTGTGCGGACAGCGGTCACTTGGGCTGTGCGGATTTCGCCAGTACGCATGTTGGTACCGGTTTCAACTGTTTCCGTCTGCATTCGTCCAGCACTGGTATCTACGACCAGCCCTTTACGTTTAAGCGCTGCCTCGGTCAACGCTGTTACCCGGCACCGGCAGTTGAACCCGTTTGGTGGATAGATCGCAGACCAAACCGGGTCATCATGGCGATAGACCTTGCCACTCAAGGCGCGATGACTGGCTCTGGTTTTCCCGTCCAGAATAGCGACATAGCGCCAGTATGGATGCGTGTCAGCTGTCTCCTCCATACTGGCCTTACGGCCCGCCATGTATGCACTCTGCAAGTTGGTCTGGTAGATCGTCTTAAGGCGACGCGGACTGCCCAGTTGAACCATCTCAACATTACCTTGGCTGTCGACAACTCCCTGCTTGCCCCACCAACCCTGTGTTTCGAGGGTTGGCTGCAGCGTTTTGATGAATTGAGGCAGGGTTTGACCATCCTGCAGAGCCGTCTCCAAGGCTGCACGGATATCAGACAGGAGATCGAGGCGCATGGCTTTGGCAACGGTGAATGCCTGATCGTGAGCCTCATCGAGCATGTCTTGCCATGCCCAGGTGATGGCATAGCCTTTTGATTTCATGTATTCGACAGCTATCTTTGGCTCCAGACCAAAGATAGCTTTCAGATCCGCCATGACCGGCTGCTTGAGAGGTGCCTTGAGCGCTTTTTGGGAGGGTAGCGTTTTCTTGGCCATGTCAGTCTTCCAGGTCAGCAGCAGCGCTCAATCGACCCCACATATCAGCGACGAACATCAGACGTGTCAGGGTTTCTTGCAAACCCTGATCGTTCATTTTTGGGTACGCCTCGGCGAGCAGGCGTAGCGCTTCGGCCTCGGTTCTACCACGTTGCAGGGCCTCCAGAATCGGTGCAATCGCTTGCTCAGCCTGTTCCTGCAGCAACTCTGCAGGTAGCGCTGCAATCACCTGGTCAAGCGCTGTCTGATCAACGATGGGTTTGAAAGTTGGCTCTGCGAACTCAGCCGCAGGTGCTGCCACTTCTTGCGCGAGATCGCCTTCCAGCAGGTTGTAGGTTCGCATCCAGTATGCGTGGGTGAACTTGACACCCGAGTCGGTGAGGTTCTTGTCGCGTTCGGCCAGGGTCTTGTCGATCTCGTCCTGTTCCCACAGCTCATAGACCGGAGCAACCACCGCTTCGCCAAAGTTGATGTCGACGATGCGACGAATCACCGCGTTGATACTGGCTTCGACAATGCCTGCATCACCGTCACGAATATCATTGGTGACCTCGGCTCCCGCCATCGCACTGGCTCGGTTACTTTCTTTTTCAGTGGTCTGGTTCTGACCCAGCATGGCCACGTTGATCTCGCTGCGGCAGTATTCCAGCAGCTCGCGATATACATCTGCACTGTCAGCCTTACCCGCCGCTTCGACGATCGACACGCTGGAGTCGTCCGGGATTGCCGCCACGGCGTCCTGCACCATGGCCTCCAGGCTGTCGAGCAGCAGGTCGGTTTCTGCATCGGTTGCGCCACGAGGGTGCTTACCGATGACCCAGGGCGAGCCGTACTTCTCAGTGAACTGCACCCAGAACTTCAGGCCGCCTTTCATGAAGGTGGCCGGCCAGAAGCACATGCTGAGGTCCGGGAAGCCGTAAGGGTTCGCGTAAGTGGCGTCCTGGCGCGCCACAACGAAGCGCAGCGGATCGCAGATCTCGCCGTCCTTGCCTGCCTCTTTGGAGCGAAAACGCAGCGCGTTCTCCTGGTCATAGAAGAACCACTCAGCCGGCTTACCTAACAGATCTTCAGGCATAGAGAACAAGCCAACCGGTTGCCACATCAACTCTATGGGTTGATAGCCATACAGAGGCGCATCGAGCAGCTCGCGGATCACTCGATCGAGGTCCAAGTCTGTAAGCCAGTCGCGGATGAAACGTTCGACCTTGGTCGGGGCATTGCCACGCTTCAACCCGCGCTCAAGAGCAAGCACTGCCGACTTCCGGCGACGCACGTTACCGCCGACCAGTGCAGCACTGCGCAGGTCACGATAGACCGTAATGTCCTTGCCCTGGGCTTTCAGGATCGGATCAGGGTTTGGCAGATTGATGCCACTCATTGACGCGATATCGGCTCGGCCACGGGTGGCGACGTGACTAGTGAGGCTGGGCGAGCGCTTGGCATCTGCGAAGCTCACGAACTCGGTGGGGCTGACCCACACACCTTGGTTTTTCATGCGTACCCCTGGGTGATTCTTCGGCCCTGGCGAGGGCGACGTGATTTGACGCTGACCGGTCCTGAGCCGACTTCGAGCGTGGCGAAGTTGGCCAACGCACCGGCACCGGCGAAGTCGCCATGGCGGTAAAGGTCAGGGTCTTTGAGGTCTTGGGAGCGGGCCTTGACGATCATCGGGATGCCGTCGACCTGCTCGATGGCGCGGATGTCCTGGTGCAGTGAGTCATCCTGAGGCATGGTCACCGCACCGTCCTCAAAGAGTTGTACGAACTTGGGCATCCACAGACCGTACCAGGTACGGCTGATTTTCACCTGGTGAATGCGGTTGTGTCCGAACTCATCTGCAGTGTCCTCGGCCAGGGTCTCGCCGCTGCCGGTGGCATCCAGCGCGGCACCGACGAACTGGGGCAACCGGCGCAGGATGTAGAACAGCACCTGTTGCTGTTGCCGGGTTGGCACCTTATGCATCTCGACAACGAACGGCACGTCACGGTGACGGTCCTGATCGACCGACATCGGGCAGATGATCGAAAAGTCCCGGTGACGGGCATAGTCCATGCCCAAGTAATGGCGCAGCCCGCTGTTCAGTGTCGTGATCAATGGCAGCAGTTGCTGCTCGATCCAGGCGTCGACATAGGCTTCCCGGCGATAAACCGCCTGCAGGGCGAAGTCGTCGTCCAGGGCCAGGCGCAAAACCTCGCGACCGGGCTGCATGGCCTCATCGATCCACACACCGGGGATGCACACGCCATTGCCGTCACGCGGGATGGCATCCAGCTCTTCACGCATCTGTGCCTTGCGCGGGCCATAGGCATTGCGGATCTTCTTGTACCAGGCTTCCTTGCCTTCAGGGGTCGCCTCCTTCCCAGACATGAAGCACACACGCTCATACAAGCCATTGGTCACAGCGTCATCGAAGGTCGCCCGGTACACGACTGCAGAGTCTCCGTAACGATTGTCACGAATGTCGTTGGCCATCTGGTTGAAGGGGTTACCTTTGCCGTTGTGCGTGCTGATGATGACGATACGACCGCCCCAGATCAGGAGCGCCGTAGCAGCATCGAGTACGGCGGATACGTCACGGTGAAACGCTGCCTCATCGATCACCACCTTGCCCTGTAGACCGCGCAGGTTGGCCGGGTTGCTTGACAGGGCCACGATCTTGAAGCCGGATGCATAGCGAATGCGGTAGGCATTGATTTGCCGTGTGTTGCCATCGGTGTCTTGGTCTTCAAACAAGAACTCTTCGATCTGGCTGACACCGGACGCCTGGGCTTCAGCCATGACCCGCGAAAACTTGGCGCAGTAGCCGATAAACTCCAGGCCTTTTTCCTTGGTATCGCCGATGTAGAAGCAGTCCATACCCCCGGCGCTCTTGCGAGAAGCAGCGGTGATCACCGAGTCCAGCGCCTCGGCGAAAGTGATACCGGTACGGCGGCCTTTTTCACAGAGTTTGATTTGGGCCTGGATGCGCAGCCAGTCAGCCTGGTGCGCCATCAGAATGCCGTCGGCGACAGGATTGTAATCCTCTGGGATCTGGCGAACGCTGTCAGGCAGCTCATCCCATTCAACGACCCGCAGAGTGCTGGTTGACGGTTTAACAGCTGAGGCGCTCACGTCACACCCCCAGGAACTTCTGACGCCAGAACTGGGCCTGGTCTTCTGTCATGCCTTGGGTCTTGACGGCCTTGTCCAGCTCGGCTGCTTGCTCTCGCAGTAAGCGTTCACGGGTAGCTTTCTCGATCGCCTGGCGTTCCTTGACGCTCATCGTCCGGGCTTCCATTGTCGCCTTCGCAGCACGGGCCAACGCCGTCACTTCGCCAATGGTCACATCGTCTTTTTCGTGCGCACCGAGGGCGGCCTGGTAGGTTAGCGTCGAGATGGCTTCGACCAGCAATACGCCGGTCTTGTCGGAGGCATCTTCGCCTAAGGCACCGACGAATGCCTCGGCCATTTCGCGCTGCTGGCGTGCCTTTTGGGTAAGTTCTTCAAAGCCTTGTTTGAAGCGGCCCAATGCACTGCGGCTCGGAGACTTTTCATTAGGGAAACGTGCTCGAATGTCATCAAGCATGTCATCAAGCGTGAATCGATCTTCACGCAGCAGCTTCTGGATATAGGCCTTGACCACTGGGGGCAAGCGATCGATCGACGATTTTCCTGCCATTTCAGGCTCCCGGACGCTTGATGCCTGGAGCGCGGGCACGTCCAACTGCGATATCCTGACCACGCTCGGTCAAAGTTGCCACCAGTACTGGGCCCACATCAGAAACCGTCAGAGCACCTTGCTCGGCCAGCCAGTGCAGCTCGGTCTTGACCTGGTCACGACTGAGGCTGTGGCCATAGCGGTCAAGAGCCATTGTCAGTACCGAGCTATTGGCGCGGTAAGCCACCATTTCGGACAGCAAGCGCAGCAATACCAGGCGTACGTCTTCGCGCAGAAACTCGGCATAGTGAGTCATTTTTTATCTCGCAACAGGTAATCGTTAATCCGGTCCAGCGATCGAGACAAAGGGGCCAATGCATCCTTGACCCCCGTGAGTTCGGATCGCATGGCTTTCATGTCCCCGAGCAAATCGGTGACGGCAGAGTGATCTGGCAAATGCCGAATGTGTTCTTCCAGGGCAATGATGCGAGTGCGCAGCACCATCATTTCCTGTGCGCTGGCGGCCTGACGGTTGGTCAGCCAGGTGTATACACCGAGCACGGCCATGACGACCCACTGCACCGTTTTCAGGCTAAAACTGGTTTCTTCAAAGGTCATCACAAGCCTCCTTTATCAAAAATTGCAGGGTGTCTTTACAGTCTGCACAGTGCTGAGTGCCAGGCTCTGCCTGGCGTCGGTCTTCAGGAATTGCATCGCCACAGGCTTCGCACCGATAACCCGAATTGCCGGATCTGTGTTGTAAGCCACTGCTACGGGTATACCGGCGGGCATACAGTGTCGTCGCAGCTTCGTCGTCATCCATGACGGGTTCTACAAAATCCATGCAGGGTCATTCCTTTTGCAGGTCGAGTAGCGCGTTGAGTTGAGCCAGGTTGTTTCGAGCCCAACGCCCGTAGTCCTGGGCATGAGCCAGAATGTCTGCTGGGGTGACACCGCTTTCCAGTAGTTCGGCGTCAGTACCGGGGGTGGGCCAGGCTGCTTTTTCAGCAACGGTGACAGCGGCACCCGTACTGGCTGGGGACACACCAAGGGCGGTGTTGTAGTCGCGCAGCCAGCCAGCAGTGAACACACAGTGAGGAACAGGACGAGCAGCAAGACTCGGCCCAGGCTTGTACTGAATGGTGACATGGGCGATCCGATCCTTGAGTTGTTCCACTTCTTTAGCGTGAAGCGTGTATTGGCCGAGCAATGACTCCTCGGCGGCCTGGGCACGTGTAACCTGCAAGAGCAGGTCGCTATGGGCCTTGCTCGCTACCTCAAACGCTTGCTCTGAATACTGTTTTTTCAGTACGGCAATAGCCGCAGTACCTTCCGCTTGCGCTTTGTTGTAGCCCTCAGCCCATTGGGATTGGCCGTAAAAGTACGCAACGACCAAAATGGCAATGATCAGGACTATCTGCCAACGGTCGAGCAGCCATTTCAATGCTTCAACTACGCCCATAGCCGCCTCCAGATCCATGCCAGAACCTGGCTTTTCGAGCACGACGCTTTGCAATGGCCACACTGGTTTTGCCGAGGCGGTATTGAGGGAGTGGTGAGCGGTGTCCCCAGCGACCAGGTGAACAGACCCCAGCAGTGAAAATCAGGCGCCGTTGCACACCCCATAGGTGCGGCACCCAGCGCCAGCGTTTACCGAGCAATGAAACGAGACGTAGGAGGCGCATCAGGATATCTCCTGGTCAGGACCTTGCTTGACCAAGCGCACTACAAAGAGCAGAGCGGCCAAAATACTGTTGGCTGTGGCGTAAGCACTGGCAGACAACTCGGCTTCCCACATCGGCAACAGGGTGACCTGTGCAAAGCCGAAGAAGGCAATGAGCAGGCCCAACTGGACACTGTACAGGCGATAACAACGCCGCCATTCGGGGATCAGCTTCATACAGCTACACTCCGACCATGTAGCGCATCAGGTACGACGCCCGCAAAAGCCAAGCCTTCCTGAATGAGTTTTTCGCCATACCATTGGTTATCAGGCAACTGACCTGCACCGTTTTCATGGCGAATGATGCCCAGCACCAGCTCACGCATGGTGTTGAAGTCGTAGACGTCGATGCTCTCGTCGTCCGGGCCGATGTTCAGCACGCGCGCCACACTGGCCACATACGCTTCGGTGTTGTTCTCATTGGGCGGTGCCCAACGCGCAATGATCTCGCGTACCGTGTCGATTCGGCTGCCATCAGCTGCGCGGCGTTTGTCCTGGTAGGTGATCAGAACACGGGCAATAGCACGAATACCCCAGCGGGGGTCAGTGAACTGAACAAACTCGGCGTCAATTTGCGTCGAGGCTTGGCCCTGCCAGCGCACACCTTTTGCGTGGCGGATGTTGCCAGGATTGAAGTTGCGGATACCGCGTGGGGTCTTGGAACGCATGTAAGCCTCCTGCTGTTCGGTGCCACAGGATGCGGACACCAGAAACGAACACGCCGCCATGATCGGCGGCGTGGTGCAGAAGAGCTTTTAATCCTGTTTAAAGAGATGGCGGAAAGACATCTTTGTGCAATTACTTTACGACTCCCATGGTGCGATATATTCCTCGCGCCCCCGTGACAGCATCAGAATGTGTATTTCCGTCAATACGGTTTACCGCATACGAAGACATCAGTTCGGTACAGTCTTGCTTACTCTTCGCGCCTAAGAGCACAGCATTCACACCTTCAATGATATCGGTGGCCTCTGCATACTGGCCTTTCTCACGAATTGCTTTGGTTATGAACCATACAACGTTGGCAAGCTTTTCCTCGCTTTCAAAGTTACAGACGGTCATTCCTCTCTTGAGTGCCGTTTGAGTACGCTCGACCTCTGGAGAACTGCTTTTCAGAGATTTGTCCAGACTCAGTTCAGTAAGTTTTTCAGCAACGCCTTCGGCCTTGGCGAATACAGAAAATAGGGAGAGGAGAGCAAAAATCCAAGCTTTCAAAATACATTCCTTTAATGGTGTTATGACGTGTTTTCTGGATTCTGGCAGAAATCACTTACCTTGGCTCTGCATGATGCAAAATGCTAAAAAACCCGCTGCTACTGTTACGCCCAATGCCCAGTTTTGCAACGATTCGGGTAAGTGATCCCTTACTAGAAAGCTAACAATGGCGATAAAAGCGGCTCCTCCAAAAAACTTTAGCATCCGAAGGTTTTCCAATTCTTCCTGGCGCTTCCTCTTTTGCTCGGCTTCAATTTCGTCGTGTAGACGTAAATCATACTCACAATGCATGCATAGCTGTGTGAAACGCCAAGCAGTGTTTCCACATTGCGGACACTCACGTGCCATAGCGCTCCCCTGAGGAGGAGTTTGCTTGCCACCGGAATGAATTTCAAAGGTCTGCTTGCCTAAGTTTATATTCCCATGATCGCCTTTGATCTTAATTATCAATTCATGATCTTTACCATCCTTGGGGAGATTTTTAATTTCCTCATCAAGTCTGTCCGATAGTTTGGAAATCAGTTCATCCTCACGCAGCATAAAGCCCCTCGTCATTTCAACGATTCACTACCAATTTCAATATTCGTTCGACCTGAGGCTCATCCATCCCTTTATCTGCGCTAATCGCGTTGTAGACCTCGGCCGCAATCGTAGCGAGCTTTTTTGCTGGCCAACGCTTTCCTGCTCGTTGTGCAGCAGCCTCTAACATCTCCGTTATTCGTTCCAGGCGGTCAATGTTGATCTGCGCCAGTTCTTTTAGATGAGCGGGCGCTTCGCGCTCTGAACCTGATGACCCAGTGAGAATGAACTGCACATTCGCTCCTGCATTGGCAAAAGAGAACAATACATCCCCTCCTGGAACCGTGGTCCCACGCTCATAGCGCCCCCAAATTTCGCGAGAAACACCGCATATATGGGCGGCAGAAGCCTGATTAAGACCCAGCCGTGCTCGCTCTGCCTTAAGCCGACCAGCAGAAAGAGAAGAAAACGACACAAAAACCCCTTGAAATAGAGAACCAAAGTTCTCATAATCATTTGCACAAACAGCAATCATCTTTGCATCACAGGAGCCACCACCATGGCCACCCATGCCAAAGCCCTAACCTCCAGCCAAGTGAAAGAGAAATTCCGCCAAGCTGGTAAAACAATCTCGGAATGGGCGACCGAGAACGGATACACCCGCAATGAGGTTTATCGTGTCCTCAATGGACAAGCCAAAGCGAACTACGGTAAGGCTCATGACATCGCCGTAAAGCTTGGCCTGAAACCGATCGTGGCGTTGGCAGCATGAGCGCCGTCATGCCTCACGGCTTCGGCACAAACAAGGCCGTCAATGACCCTAACTGCGTTCGCCCGTCTTCAGATACCTGTAGTCAGCCAAAAGCTGCTCAGCGATCTCGCCAAGTGTCTGCACAACTGTTGAGCGGTTCGACACCCCAGACGCAAGTCTTTCACCTGCAATCCTCAGATCAGCCTGCAGCTTCTGTTCATCTAAAGCGCCTTGGCGCTGAAGCGTCCCAGCCAAGATCAACACGCTACGGGCAATGCCCTCAATGCGCCCAGCCAACTCACCAAATTCCTGCGTTGTCATTCTCATTGGCTCCGCTTGTCAATTTACCCCAAAAGATTGCATCCAGCGCAATCCTTTTGCATAGACACAAACGTGTCATTTGTTTGGATGTGTCCGTTTTAGAGGCCTTCCAATGACCCGCAGGCGCTGGAAAGGCATTCAACCGACATCTCTGCGGCACGCCTTGGAGCTGTGCAAGGACTTCGCAAAAGACATCCACAACCAAAGCGTCGAACGCATTGCTGTTGAAATGGGGCTGTCCGACCACTGGACACTTTATAAGTGGCTCCAGACAGGGCGCATGCCTGCAAACCTGATTCGCCCCTACGAGCGTGCCTGTGGCTGTGACTACGTCACACGGTGGATTGCCGCCAGCGCTGGCCGCTTGACCATTGAAATGCCATCCGGGCGCAAGTGCTCCGCCGAGGACATGCAGGCCTTGCAAGAGTTGTTGACTACAGCCTCAGGGAAGCTCCTCGCGTTCTATTCAAAGAACAGCGAAGCCGATGAGACCTTGGCGGCTATTCAGGCGGCGATGGAAGCACTGGCTTGGCACAACGGCAACGTAGTTCAAACCCAAAACCCTCAGCTCGAATTTGGAGACCGGCCATGAGCGTCACGATCTCAGCCTCGGCGCGAGTCCTGCGTGTGCTCAAAGCACTTAAAGGCCACACCGTTACAGGGCTCAGCAACACCGAGCTGGCGCAGTTGGCTGGGGACAGCCCCAGCAACATCACACGTGCCATGCAAACCCTCATTGAAGAGGGGCTGGCAGTGAAGCTGGATAACGGGCGATTCGCACATTCGGTTGGAATGCTGCAAATCGCACAGGCCCACGCTGAGCACATGGCACGTTTGCAAGGCCGAATGCAGGAAATCAATCAGCGCATTGCTGCTGGCTCAATGAATTAAGGGGAGTAACACCATGGCGCGTAAAAAACTGGATCAACCACAGACTATCGAACTTCCTGCACTGAATGGCGATGAGCTGACTGCCAATCAGAACTTGATGGCAACAGTGTTGGGGTCACACAGCGAAGAGCGAGACCTGGTTAACCAACTCCTGGGTCAAGCACAGATGGCCGACGCAATTGGGAAGTTCACCGCGACGGTCGCGGTTTCTAAGATGGCTCACGTTAAAGAACACAAGCTTTATAAGGGCCTGGAAGGGATGCGCAACCGCGACGGTCGCGGTTTGAAAGGCACATGGGAAGAGTTCTGCAGCTTATTGGGTTCCTCAGCGCCCAAGGTAAATGAAGACATCAATAATCTGCGTGCTTTTGGCGAAGCTGCTCTCGAAAGCATGAGCAGCATGGGCATCGGCTACCGCGAAATGCGCCAGTACCGTCGACTTCCAGAGGACCAGCAAGCCGCTCTGATCGAAATTGCCAAGACTGGCGACAAAGATGCGTTCATTGATCTGGCCGAAGAGATCATTGCCAAACACTCCAAAGAAAAAGAAGCGCTGACCCAGCGGCTTGACGAAGTGAATGCCGACTACGACGCCCAGAGCAAACTGATGGCGACGAAAACCAGCGAACTCGATCAGACCAAGATGGAGCTGGAGAAGGTACGCGGTCACATCAACCTGCTGCCGCCTAGCGAGCTCTCCGTCAATATTCGCCAAGAAGCTCAGCGTGTCGCCTATGTTGCAGAAACCAGCATTCTTGGTGGACTGCGCGAGGCTCTCACCAGGTTATCGGAACACGCTGAGGAAAGTGGCGAAGACCAACGCACCTTTCAGGCGGGTCTGATCCAGCATTTGGAACTGGCCTTAGCCTCAATACGTAGTGAGTTCTTCCTGACCAATGCCATGGCCAGCGCGCCTGTCTGGCTCGAAACGGCTGAGGCTTAACTCATGACACCGGTACAAACCCAGCTTCTGGCTCGTATTGCCCAGCAAGCAGCCAATGCCCCGCATGGACAGCGAACGGCCATTTACAAGGCGGGCGCGGTCGAGCTGGGCGTATCGATCCAGACCTTGCAGCGCAAGCTGAAGGAGACGTCTGTGAGCAAACCACGTAAACGCCGGAGCGATGCAGGCTGTAGCGCACTGCCGTTGAACGAAGCACAGTTGATTTCGGCAGTGCTTCTTGAGTCGATCCGAGCCAATAACAAACAACTGTCGACAGTCGAACGTGCAGTTGAACGCCTACGTAGCAACAACATGATCATCGCCGGTCGCCTGGATGAGAGCACCGGCGTATTTACGGAGCTTTCAACAGGAGCAATCACCCGCGCATTGCGGGCTTACAGATTGCACCCGGAGCAACTGCTGCACGACGCTCCTTCAGTATCGTTGGCCAGCAAGCATCCGAATCATGTCTGGCAGATCGATGCCTCTATCTCGACCCAGTATTACTTGGCGGATGACGGCGCACAGGTAATGAATCCTGCCGAGTTCTATGACGGTAAGCCTTCAAATCTCAAGAAGATTGAACGCCAACGCCTCTGGCGCTACGTCATCACAGACCACACGAGTGGGACGCTTTATCTGGAATACGTGTTGGGTGCTGAATCTTCGGAGAACCTGTGCAACGTGCTGATCAATGCTATGCAGAAACGGCACGAGTCAGACCCATTCCACGGCGTGCCTTTCATGCTGATGACTGACCCAGGCGCAGCCATGACCAGCGGTATCTTCCGCAATCTGTGTCGGGCTATGTCCATTGAGCTGATCATCAACCAAGTCGGCAACGCTCGGGCAAAAGGCCAGGTCGAGCAAGCCCATAACCTGGTTGAGCGTGAGTTTGAAAGCGCTTTGAAATTCCAGGCAGCCAAGAGCCTTAAGCAAATCAACGACTGGGCGGGGCAGTGGCTGCGCTACTACAACGCAACGGCGATACACACACGAACTCAACGCACCCGTTACGGCGTCTGGCAGTTGATCAAGGCAGAGCATCTTCGACTGGCACCCAGCGTTGAGGTCTGTCGTGAACTCGCTGTCAGCACGCCTGAAGAGCGCAAGGTCACGACGCTCCTACGCATCTCGTTCCGGGGTGCCCAGTTCGATGTCAGCAATGTGCCGGGTGTAATGGTCGGTGAAAAACTACTGGTAACTCGAAACTGCTGGAGGGACAAGGACGCAGCATTGGTCATGCTGATCGGCGAGGACGGACGCGAGTGCTATCACGTAATTGAACGTCTTGGCACAGACCAGTTTGGCTTTTCCGAAGGATCGGCAACGATCGGGGAAAACTTCAAAAGTCATGCACAGACGCCTGCCCAGTTATCTCGAAAAGTTCTGGAACAGCTTGCTACTGGCACCACCAATGAGGAAGACGCCAAGGCCGCTCGTAAGGCCAAAACTTTGCCCTTTGGTGGTCAGATCGACCCGCACAAGCATATCACCGACACCGTTCTGCCAACGTACATGCCACGTCGTGGTACCTCGCTGAACGTGAGCGTGCCCGCTGTTGACCAGACTCCACTCACGCATGTCGAGGCCGCAAAGCTTCTGCGCTCCCGGCTGGGTTCAAAGTGGTCAGGCGAAACCTTCGCCTGGCTACAGCAGAAATTTCCTGAAGGTGTTCCCCATGAACAGCTCGACACCATTGAAGTTGAGCTAACCCAACCTGCCGAGGCAGTGCGTCCAGCGCTAGCCCTGGTGCGTGCTGCTGGAGGTGAATGATGTTGAAGCTCAAGCAAGTGTTGCAGGGGATGGGCCGACCTCAATCGGCCTTGGCTGACGCGTTGAAGGTCAGTCCTGCCACCGTTGCCCAACTGATCAACCATGGTCAATGGCCCCGCAGCCTAGACAGTGAAGACCTGCAGGGACGCATTCGTGCGTTCCTGGTCGAGTACGGGGCCAATGATGCTGACGTTGCAGATGTATTTGAAAAAGTGGACCCACCGTGCGCCAACACGGTAGGTCCGGCCCTTAATAAAGAGCCGTCCGGGGAGGACGAACCCATGCTACTACCAAAACAGACCCTGAAGGCAGCTACACGTAAAGCCTTTGGCCTTTTCCGAGATCCCTTCGATGAGCTGCAGGACGCCAAGGACATGTGGGTCAGCCCCGACATTCGTTACGTTCGAGAAGCGATGTATCAGGTGGCGCGCCACGGTGGTTTTCTGGCGATCGAAGGCGAGTCAGGCGCTGGCAAGAGCACTTTGCGCCGAGATCTGATCAACCGACTGGTCGAAAAAAACGACCCGGTAATCATCATTGAACCCTACGTGCTTGCATCTGAGGACAACGAGCCCAAGGGCAAACCTCTGAAGAGCACCCATATCGCCGAATCCATGATGGCGGCAGTCGCACCACTGGAAAAGGTCAAGAGCAGTCCTGAGGCTCGCTTCTCTCAACTCCACCGGGCATTAAAAGAGTCCCATGCTGCGGGTTACCGGCACTGCTTGGTCATCGAAGAGGCCCACAGCATGCCGATTTCGACCCTCAAGCACCTCAAGCGCTTCCTGGAGCTGGAGATCGGTTTCACCAAACTGGTCAGCATCATCATGATCGGTCAGCCGGAACTGGGCGTGAAACTCTCCGAGCGTAACGCCGACGTGCGCGAGGTTGTGCAGCGCTGCGAGCGCGTAACACTGCCACCGATTGAAGGGCCGCGCCTGGAAGAGTTTCTCGGGTTCAGATTTGAGCGAGCAGGCAAGGACATGCGCCAAGTCATCGACGAGAGCGGCGTCCAAGCTATTACTGCACGCCTTTCCCAGGCCGCACGTCGCGGGGGCCGCGATGAGTCCGTTTCGCTCCTGTACCCGCTGGCCATCGGAAATCTCGTAATAGCGTCATTGAACCTTGCCGCCGAACTGGGCGTGCCTGTGGTCAATGCTGACGTCGTAAAGGGGGTGTGAGATGGCACACCTACACCTCGTACCACCACAGCCCAAGCCGCCACTGAGCCTGCTGGCTCATGACTTTCAACCCATGCTCGCTGCGTTCAACCAATTGACTCGGGATCTTCGCAATGCAGGTGCAAATATCCTTTCACTGAACCTCCTGGATAAACGCATCGTGATCTCAGGTGATGACCTGGACATTATCTCGCGCCGCTTTGGTCACGAAATTCGTAGTCAGAGCAGCAAAACCCATGGTCCCCACACCCGCCATTCAGTACGCATCCGCGATATGAGCGTGTCCTGGTTCTCTCGTGTGAAGGAGCAGGACAAATGAGCCAGTCCCTGAATATGTCTTTGAAACCTCAAGTAAAAGCCAAGCCATATTTGGATCAATACCAACTCGTCCAAGGACGTCGGTTTGCACTGGATCTTGTCGAGTCATTTGGACCGCAGTTGCTTACCCCCAAGGGTATTAGCGATGCCATCCAGAGACTTACAACCCTACAACCCAATAAACCCAAGGGGTTTGCCCTAGGAATTCAGAATGTAGTCGATGTGCTTGTGATAGCCCAAACAGATCTACCGGTACTTTCTGAGCAAAGAAGCGCTGATGAAAATGAATAAGGTGTCTTGGGTCCTGTTTGCAGCACTTATGGCTATGTGCTTGATGCTGATCGACACGGTAGCCCAGCGAGAGCGAGCTCGTAAGGATTTTCGTACGGTTCTCTTACTTTACAACGGTGTCTTGGCTGGCCGTGGCTGTACTTTGGAGTCACCTGAGGGCTCAAGGTTATTCAAACCTCAGGGGATCGAACTATGAAGGCCCTGAAGTACGGCACTTATGTAGAGCAAATGCGCTTTACACAAGGCTGGCTCACCGCTAAGCAACGCCCCCAGTGTGGGAACTGCATGCATGTCAATCAGAAAATCAAGAATCCCGACTCGCTAAGCGAATCGGCTACATATCACTGCACGATCGGTGACTTCGCGACTAGCAAGTCCGCAATCTGCAACCATCATGAGGTTAAAACCCGTGGCTGAAGCACAAAAAGCAATGATCCCCGAAGGGTTCTGGCAGGACGCACAGGGTCGATTGGTCCACGAAAACCTGATCAAGCCTATTGATGCCGAACGAGATCGCTTGGTGCGCGATCTGGTTGATCGTGCCAGCAAACTAAATGCTGAACTGATTGCTTTCAAGGCTGCTGCATTTGGCGACATTGAGGCGTTTGTCGAGCTAAGTGCCGAACAATATGACGTTAAAGTCGGTGGTAAAAAAGGCAACGTCACCCTCTATAGCTTCGATGGTCGGTTCAAGATCCTGCGCGCCGTGCAGGAGTCGATTGCCTTCGACGAACGTCTGCAGGCAGCCCGCGCATTGATCGACGAATGCCTACGCGATTGGACTGAAGGGGCCAGGCCAGAGGTCGCAACCATAGCGAATGATGCGTTTCGCACTGACGCTCAGGGCGAAATCCGTACTGCACGAGTCTTGGCGCTTCGGCGCTTAGACATCAAGGATGAACGCTGGCAGCTAGCAATGAAGGCGATCGGTGAGGCATGCCAAGTGGTGGGTTCCAAGTCCTACATCCGCGTATATGAGCGAATTGGCGACTCGGATCAGTACCGCCCAATCAGCCTCGATATCGCGGGGGCGTGAGATGGAAGAGAATCGTATTCTCGACAAGATCAAAAAATGCCTGGAAATGGCCAAGTCCAAAACCAGTAATCCAAATGAAGCGGAAATTGCTCTGCGCCAAGCTCGCAAGTTGATGGATATGTACAGCTTTGAAATGGGCGATATTCTCGCCAGTATGGCGTGTGAGATATCGATTCCTGCTGGATCTGAAGGGGCTCCTCCTGCATGGCGTGTTCGTCTTGCAGAGGTCTGCTGTCTCGCATTTGGTACCCGACTAATAATCCGCACAAGCATTTTCAGTGCATCTCGCTTCATCTTGATCGGTTGCGCTGCATCGCCAGAACTCACTGGCTATGCCTATCAAGTCTTGGTTCGTCAGCTCCAAAAGGCCAGGCGCGATTACTTGGACACGCAAAAGCGCTGCAAACGGTCAACAAAAGTAGCCCGTGGAGATGCATTTGCTAACGCCTGGATTGATGCGGTGCATAGCAAAATCGACGCATTTGCGGGGGTTGAAGACAACATAGCCGATGCTATTGAGGCATTTATGAAGAAAAACCATCCAGATCTGGAAGGTTTTGAGCTCAAACGTCGAAAACTTAAGTCACGTGATGAAATTGCTGCTGACGCTGGCTACAAAGCAGGAAAAACAGCTCAATTGCACCAAGCAGTGAGCCATCAGCCTCTTGCTCGCCTGACTGCCGGAGGCTGATATGAACGATCAACGTACGCGCTTAATCAGACTGATTCATGTAGCTCGGCGTGAACTGAGCATGGAGAGCGACACCTATAGATTGATGCTTGCAGGTATGAAGGGGTTGGAAGGTACTACATCTACAGCCGACTTGAGTCTTCCAAACCTAAAGCGGGTTTTGGAACAACTGAAATCTAAAGGCTTCAAGGTCCGTCCAAACAAAAAGCCAAAGCGCCCCTTGGCAGATGATCCACAAGCACAAAAGATCCGGTCTCTTTGGCTACAGCTTCATGAGATGGGAACTGTTCGAGACTCATCTGAAACTGCGTTAGCGAAATATGTTTTCAGCATGACCAAAGTCGAAGCACTGCAGTGGCTTACGACCAGTCAAGCGAGTCATGTGATTGAAACGTTGAAGCAGTGGATGGGGAGAGTTCAGCAATGAGTACGATCCGTGGAAGTGATCTTTTGAGTGAGACCGTGGAGCCTATCGCTAAGGTGATCCAGCAAACGCTGGGGGTGAGTGCAGAGCAGGCAGAGGCGGCGAGCGTCGAAATTACGATGCTCTTCGCTCATCTCTGGGGTGGGCAGGTTGTATATATCCCTAAGGGTGTTTGCATCCAGGCATCCAAGCTGCACCAGAAAATCTATGATGACTGGAATGGCCGCAATCACCATGAAGTTGCGACGAAGCATGGTGTGTCCGTACAGCATGTTTACGCAGTGGTTAAACGCATGCGCTTGGCAATCATTGCCCGCGATCAACATGATCTCTTCGCGCCACCCGAGGATGAATAACGGCTCGGCGTGAGGCTTTAATCCCCCGGTCAGCAACAACTGACCGGGTCATTTCCAATTGCAGCACCAGCAACGCTTTTGCAACCGCCATCCCAGTCGCTCCCACAGTCCCTCGCCATATCCCACAATTATCTCAACTTCCCCTGTATCTTTATCTCAGTCCTAAACATCTTGCAAGATCCCGACGCATCAACCAGCTGTGCCGGGCTGATGCGTCGGTGGGGGAGGGGAGCGTCGTCCGTGGCGAGAAACCAGTCAGGCCATGACGGCGTGTGCGGCCTCGATCAGGCATTTGGTCAACTCGGGGGACGAGAATTTGGTCAGTACGGCATTGGCACCGGCCAGTTGAGCCTTTTCGCCGTTCATCGCGCTGTCCAGCGAGGTGTGCAGCAGGATGTACAGCTTCTGGAAGTCTGGCGTTTCGCGCAGGGTCCGGGTCAGGGCATAGCCGTCCATTTCCGACATTTCGATATCGGAAACCACAATGTTGATCTGTGCAGGCGTGCCTTGCAGTTCAAGCAGGACATCGATGGCTTCCTTGGCGCTACGGGCCGTGTGGCACTCCAGACCCAGGTTGCGCAGGGTGATGATCGATTGCTGCAGGGCGACCTGGCTGTCGTCGACCACCAGAATCCGTGCCTGGGCCAGGGCCATGGCGTCTTCGGCTGCCAGCTCGTGAGACTGGACAACGATCTGTGCTGGCGCGATGCCGTGAATCACTTTCTCGATATCCAGCACTTGCACCAGTACGCCGTCGACCTGGGTGACGCCGGTGATGAACGACTTGCTGCTCGAACCATAGGGCGGTGGACGGATATCGGTCGTCAGGCAATGGACGATCTTGCTGACGGCTTGCACATGCAGGCCTTGTTTGGAACGGCTGACGTCCGTGACGATCAGGCAGCCGCCATCGGGATCGGCCAGCGGGCGCTCGCCAATGGCACGGCTGAGGTCGATCACCGAAAGGGAAGCCCCGCGCAGTGTGGCGACACCTTTGACGTGCGGGTGGGACTCGGGCAGGTGAGTCAGGGGTGGGCAGGGAATGATTTCACTGACCTTGAGCAGATTGATTGCCATCAACTTGCCACTGCGCAGCGTGAACAGCAGCAGCGAAAGTGAATCTGCTCGGACATTCTTGGGTGACATATAAACCTTCTGACTAACGGTGTTCGTCGCCTGCGCGGCAAGAAACAACTTCTGTGACAGGCTATCGACATGCGAAAGGCTGGCTTTAGGTTTTTAACAGGGTAGCTGGCCGTAGCGTTGAGGGCCTGGGTACTCGTTCACGTTTTTAGCGTGAGGGTGACTCGTGCAGGACTGTTTCGGCCGCAGGGTCGGGTGCGTAATACTGGCAGTTTGGCTTATTTGACGTCAAATAGTTGGTCGCCCTTGCCGGGCCAGGAACATGACGGATTGTTTCATCTCGCTGTGAGATCGTCCTGAGGAAGACGCGCTTCGTCATCTGGCTGCGGTAAACTGCCGCAGCGCTTCGGCAAGCGGTGTGGTGCGACAAAAGGACGCATCCTTCTATATATAAGGAAGAGATTTGCCTTTTGGCCCGTTTCGGGTCGCACCGTTGCAAAAACCGTCGGAACCATCCGGCGGCCAAAAGCATCCGTATGGCGGGTGGGTGCTTGAGTTGTCGAGGCGGGGAGATGAATATCGCGGTCGGTCCGGCAGCGGGTCTCCATCCCGCGCGACAGTCACCGCAGGCGTCAGTACGGCGCACCTGCGCACCATTTCGATAAGGTATGTGAATGAGCGACAACACGTTGTACCTGAAACGCGAGAAGCGCTTCCTGGTTTTGCTGGGCATCATCTGCCTGTCCCTGATCGGCGGCGCCCTGTACATGCAGATCGTTCTGGGCGAAGCACCTTGCCCGCTGTGCATCCTGCAGCGCTATGCGTTGCTGTTCATCGCGCTCTTCGCGTTCATCGGCGCGGCCATGCCGGGTCGTCGCAGCATCACCCTGCTTGAAACCCTCGTCACCCTCAGTGCGCTGGGCGGTATCGCTGCCGCCGGGCACCATGTCTACACCCTGGCCTACCCGGCGGTCAGTTGCGGAATCGACACCCTGCAACCCATCGTCGATGGCCTGCCTCTGGCCACGATGTTTCCCCTGGTGTTCCAGGTCAGCGGTTTCTGCTCCACTCCCTATCCTCCCGTTCTCGGACTTTCACTGGCCCAATGGGCATTGATCGCCTTCGTCCTGACTGCCGTTCTGGTCCCGCTCGGGGTCATCCGCAATCGCCGTAGACCTTACTGATTACAAGGGCTTTAGGGAAAAAATGCCTCGTTTCGACGAGGCATTTTTTCTGGTTATACAGATCAATGGTTTGCGATTGTTGCGCTTTTCGATAATAACTGTTACAAAATTAGGCATAGTCAATAAAAATTTACATATCTACAATCGCCAGCACTTATCGTCCAGCCATGCTTGGCGATCGGAAATTTTGAGGCTTGAGGCGCCCTGTGCAGGCTAAACAGGCAGCGCAATGCTGGCCTCCGAGCGCATCAGAATGGCTGCGCTGAAGGCGATTGCTTTGCAGAGCGAGCAATTACCAGCTACTCAAAATAAGAATCCATAGCAAATCCGGATTGGTCATTTCGCTCTGTGCGTACTGGCTGGTCCTTGTTCAATTTAAAAAATATGCCGGCACTGGCAGGGTGAAGTGTTGGCGGTCGAAACCCACTGCACCGCGCAAGCTGCTTTTAGAGGTCGTGAGATGAGTAAAAAAAGGTACCCCTGGTTTTTTGGCTATTTGGCCCTGCTCAGCATGCTGTTTCTCAGCGGCTGTGACGGCTTTCCTCTCCTCGATCCGAAAGGGCAGGTGGGTATCGAACAGCGGAACCTGATCGTCATCGCTACGTTGCTGATGCTCATCGTGGTCATTCCGGTCATTTTCATGACCCTCATCTTTGCCTGGAAGTATCGCGCGTCCAACAAGGCCGCCAAGTACACGCCGGACTGGTCCCACTCCACCAAGATCGAAGTCGCGGTCTGGGGCGTGCCGATCATCCTGCTGATCTTCCTGGGTTACTTCACCTACATTTCCACTCACTCGCTGGACCCATACCGTCCGCTTGAGTCCGAAGTGAAACCTGTGACCATCCAGGTTGTCGCGCTGGACTGGAAATGGCTGTTCATCTATCCGGAACAAGGCATTGCCACGGTCAACAAGATCGTTTTCCCGGCCAACACACCGGTCAATTTCCAGGTGACCTCCGACACTGTAATGAACTCGTTCTTCATTCCAGGTCTGGGCGGCCAGATCTACGCAATGGCGGGTATGCACACCAAGCTGCACCTGATCGCCAACGAAAACCACGAATTCAACGGTATCTCGGCCAACTACAGCGGCGCGGGCTTCACCGGCATGAAATTCAAGGCTATCGCTACCAGCCAGGCTGATTTCGATGCCTGGGTCAACGAAGTCAAGAGTTCACCAAAACAGCTTGGTGCGGCTGAATACACTGAACTGGCCAAACCTAGCGAGCGCAACCCCGTCGAACTTTATTCCACGGTCACTCCGAACCTGTTCCAGATCGTCATCGACAAGTATGAAGGTATGAATCCAGGCAAGAAGCTTGTCCCTGGTGAGAAGGAAGTTGCCGGTACCGAAGGTGCGGAAAAAGGCAAAAATTCAGCTGCTGGGGCAGAGGAGTAAACGATGTTAGGCAAATTAAGTTGGGAAGCGGTTCCGTTCCACGAGCCGATAGTCATGGTGACCCTTGCCATGATCGCGCTCGGTGGTCTGGGCGTTGTCGGGGCTATCACTTATTTCAAGAAGTGGTCCTACCTGTGGACTGAGTGGCTGACGTCCGTCGACCACAAGAAAATCGGCGTGATGTACATCATCGTCGCTCTGGTCATGCTGCTGCGTGGCTTTGCTGACGCCATCATGATGCGTGCCCAGCTGGCAATGGCCCAGAACGGCGCGGAAGGCTTCCTGCCGCCTGAACACTATGACCAGATCTTCACCGCTCACGGTGTGATCATGATCATCTTCATGGCGATGCCGTTCTTCACCGGCCTGATGAACATCGTTCTGCCTCTGCAGATCGGTGCTCGCGACGTGGCTTTCCCGTTCCTGAACTCCCTGAGCTTCTGGCTGCTGGTAGCCGGCATGCTGCTGATCAACATCTCGCTGGGTGTTGGCGAATTCGCCAAGACCGGCTGGGTTGCGTATCCGCCGCTGTCGGGCTTGCAGTACAGCCCTGGCGTGGGTGTCGACTACTACATCTGGGCGCTACAGCTGTCCGGACTGGGTACGACATTGACGGGCGTGAACTTCCTGGTGACCGTGCTGAAAATGCGCACTCCTGGCATGAAACTGATGGACATGCCTATCTTCACCTGGACCTGCACCTGGTCGAACGTTCTGATCGTGGCTTCGTTCCCGATCCTGACCGCTTGCCTCGCGCTGCTGACACTTGACCGTTACCTGGACTTCCACATTTTCACGAACGAGTTGGGTGGTAACCCGATGATGTACGTGAACCTGTTCTGGGCATGGGGTCACCCTGAGGTTTACATCCTGATTCTGCCGGCGTTCGGTGTCTTCTCCGAAGTCATCTCGACGTTCACCGGCAAGCGTCTGTTCGGCCACAAGTCGATGATCTTCGCCTCCGGTGCGATCTGCGTACTGGGCTTCATGGTCTGGCTGCACCACTTCTTCACCATGGGTGCGGGTGCGAACGTCAACGCCTTCTTCGGTCTGGCGACGATGCTCATCGCGATCCCGACGGGTGTGAAGCTGTTCAACTGGCTGTTCACCATCTACCAGGGCCGCCTGCGCTTCACCGCGCCAGTACTCTGGACCCTGGGCTTCATGGTCACCTTCTCGATCGGCGGCATGACCGGCGTTCTGCTGGCGATCCCTGGTGCTGACTTCGTACTGCACAACAGCCTGTTCGTAATCGCTCACTTCCACAACGTCATCATCGGCGGTGCGGTATTCGGTTACGTTGCCGGTTTCGCATTCTGGTTCCCGAAAGCGTTCGGCTTCAAGCTGCACGAAGGCTGGGGCAAGGGCGCATTCTGGTTCTGGATCACCGGCTTCTTCGTTGCATTCATGCCTCTGTATGCGCTGGGCTTCCTGGGTATGACCCGTCGCCTGAACGCTACCGACATGCCTGAGTGGAACATCTATCTGAACGTCGCCTTCTTCGGTGCCGCACTGATTGCGCTGGGTGTTGCCTGCCAGTTGATTCAACTGTTCGTCAGTATCCGTGACCGCAACAAGAACCGCGATGTCACTGGTGACCCGTGGAATGGCCACACCCTGGAGTGGTCCACTTCTTCGCCACCACCGTTCTACAACTTTGCCGTGCTGCCTGAGGCAAAAGACATCGATGCGTTCACCGATGCCAAGCGTGACGGTACCGCCTACAAGGTTCCGGCCAAGTACTCGGCGATCCACATGCCTAACAACACGGCCACCGGCCTGTACATGGGTATGCTGCTGACCGTCTTTGGCTTCGCGTTCATCTGGCACATCTGGTGGCTGGTGGGTGCAAGCCTGATCGCGACCATCTCTGTCTTCGTTGCTCACGCTGCGCGTGACGACCAGGGCTACATGGTGCCGGCTGAAGAAGTAGCGCGTATTGAAGGTGAGCATCACAAGGTCCTGGCGGCCAACGGTGCATACACTCCTGTCAAGTCCTCGCTGGAACAGGTTTAAACATGTCAAATATTGCAATGAACTCCGAAGCCCACGGTCATGACCATGATCATGGGCATGACGATCACCACGACAGCGGTGGCATGACGGTCTACGGCTTCTGGCTGTACCTGATGACCGACTGCGTGTTGTTCGCATCGTTCTTCGCGGTCTACGCCGTGATGGTCAACAGTGTCGCGGGCGGCCCGTCGGGCCAGGACATCTTCCTGCTGCCTTTCGTAGCGGTCGAAACTGCGTTCCTGCTGGTCAGTAGTATCACTTATGGCTTTGCCATGCTGGCGCTCTACAAGGGCAAGAAAAGCCAGGTACTGGGCTGGTTGTTCCTGACCTTCCTGTGCGGTGCAGCGTTTATCGGGATGGAAATCTATGAATTCCATCACCTGATCCACGAAGGCTACGGTCCTAGCCGCAGCGGCTTCCTGTCGGCGTTCTTCTCGCTGGTAGGTCTGCACGGTCTGCACGTGACCAGCGGTCTGATCTGGATGGCGGTCATGATGTATCAGGTCCAGAAAAAGGGCCTGACCAACAGCAACAAGACGCGTCTGAGCTGCCTGAGCCTGTTCTGGCACTTCCTGGACGTGGTCTGGATCGGCGTGTTCACTGTTGTCTATCTGATGGGGGCCCTGTAAATGGCGAATTCACACCACGATGACAACAGTCATGGCTCAGTGAAGTCGTATGTCATCGGCTTCATTCTGTCGATTATCCTGACGGCCATCCCGTTCGCTCTGGTAATGTCTCCTTCGTTGCCGAAAGACATGACCATCGCGATCATCCTGGCATTCGCGATCATCCAGATCCTGGTACACCTGCATTACTTCCTGCACCTGGACTTCTCGGGTACGCAGCGCAACAACGTGATGGCTTTTGCCTTCACGACGTTGGTTATCGTTCTGCTGGTTGGCCTGTCGCTGTGGATCATTTTCAGCATCCATCGCGAAATGATGGCGCATTGAGGAATACCAGATGTCCCTGAAGCACTTTATCCAAATCACCAAGCCGGGGATCATTTTCGGTAACGTGCTTTCGGTGGCAGGTGGCTTTTTTCTGGCATCCAAGGGTGATATCGATTTCGTCGTGTTTCTTGCGGCGGTAATCGGTACCTCCCTGGTCGTAGCGTCCGGTTGCGTATTCAACAACTGCATCGATCGTGATATCGACCAGCGCATGGAGCGGACTCGCAACCGTGTGCTGGTGCAGGGCCTGGTTTCCATCAAGCTTGCACTGATCTATGCCACGATTCTTGGCATAGCCGGTGTCAGCCTGCTGTACACCTACGCCAATCCTCTGGCTGCCATGTTGGTGGTGATCGGGTTCGTGATCTACGTGGGCTTCTACAGCCTGTACTTCAAGCGTAAATCCGTACACGGCACCCTGATCGGCAGCCTGTCGGGGGCCATGCCTCCGGTGATTGGCTACTGCGCAGTGAGCAACAGCTTCGACTTTGCGGCATGGACGCTACTGGTGATGTTCAGCCTGTGGCAGATGCCGCACTCGTATGCGATCGCGATCTTCCGTTTCAACGACTATCGTGCAGCGAAGATTCCGGTCCTTCCGGTCAAGCGCGGCATTCTGGTTACCAAGCGCCATATCCTGCTCTACATCCTGGCGTTCCTCGTGGCCACCTTGATGTTGACGTTCGGCGGTTACGCCGGTCTGAACTACCTCGCTGTTGCAGCGGGCATGGGGATGTACTGGTTGTACATGGCATGGAAGGGCTACAAGGCTGCGGACGATACTGTCTGGGCCCGCAAGCTGTTCGTGTTCTCCATCTTCACCATCACTGCCTTGAGCGTGATGATGTCGGTGGACTTTCAGGTGACAAAAGAGCTGTTGGTGACCTACGCCTTCTGACTCATCCCCTGAAGCCGAAACATCAAAAACCCTGTTCTGAAAAGAGCAGGGTTTTTTTATGGGTGTTCACTTCACTTCGGCTTTCGAGTCATTGCTGCCAGCCTTGAAACGTTTGATGTCTTCGGGGCTGACAACCGTGCTGGTCTTGGGCAGATCAACGTGGGTGGTCTGCTGAGTCGTGGTGGTTGTGGTCGTCGGCGTCGGTGCGGGTTTAGCGTTGACCACCGGGCTATTGGCAGCATTGGCCAGGCTTGCAAGGCCGGTGAGGGCCAGTGCCAGCAGGATCTTGTCTATACCCATGGTTGTTCTCCGTCGGGTGTGCGGTTTCGTTAGCATGCTGTCGTTCGACATTGCCCTGTTGAACGTTGTTTAATCGCGTAGTGCGCAGGGACTGCCGATTCATCAGGTTCTCATGTGGCTGGTTGCAGGGTGGAACGTTCAGCGTCCGCTCGTAAAGGTATAACAATACAAACGATGAATGACCAAATGATCTCTACAGAAAAGCAGTCGTCGGGAGGGTCTCCTCTCGTTTCGATCATTGCACCCTGCTACAACGCAGAAAAATACCTCGAGTCAGCCCTGGAAAGCATCTTCGCGCAGGACTATGAAAACTTCGAGGTCATCATTGTCGATGACGGTTCCACCGACAACAGCTACGCCATGCTCCAGTCATTGCAGGGCAAGTATTCCTTTCAACTGTACACCCAGCCCAATCAGGGCGTGAGCGCCGCGCTCAACCACGGTCTTCGATACGCCAAGGGCGTGTATGTCTCCACGCCGGATCTGGACGACATCATGCTCGAGTCGTCCGTGCGTGTCCGTGCACAGTACCTGGACCAACACCCGAACGTAGGCTGTGTCGGCGCGCTGATCACTTACATGGACAGTGATGGCAATAACACCAAGTCCCAGTCGCGGACTGAAGTGGAACACCTGAATTTCGACGATATTCTCCGTCGTGCCTCGGTTGTGGGGGCTCCGGTGGCGCTTTATCGCATGCAGGCCCTCAAGGACGCCAACGGCTATGACCCTGCGATCAAGGTTCAGGATTTCCAGATCACACTGAGAATTGCCGCCCAGGGTTATGGCGTCGATGTCATTCCTGTCATCGTGACACGCTACCGGCGTCATGCGAACAATCTTTCCCGGCGTTACAAGGTGCTGCTCGATGCTGACCTCAAGAGCATCGCACCCTACAGTTCGCACCACGAATACCAGAAAGGCCGGACATTCATCGTTCACAAGGCGCTCAAGTACGCCGTCGTGTCGGACAAGAAACATGCCTGGGGCCTGCTGCGCTCGATTCCCCTCAAGCACATGAACCGCACCACCTGGAAGCGTTTCAAGCGTCTGGTGTTGAGTGGCCGGGGTAAATGACGGGCATTGGTTGCAGTGGTTGCTTCAAAACCCATGAAGAGTGCTTATTTCAAGCCTCAGCCTTGAAATGATCTGGCAGAATACGGCTTTGGCCTGATTCGTCCAGGCAGCGGCTAAATGAAAGAGGGCGTTATGAGTCAAGCAAGCATTAACTGGGAAACCCTGGGTTTCGACTACATCAAAACCGATATGCGCTACCTCTCTCACTGGCGTAACGGTGCCTGGGATGAAGGTTCCCTGACAGAAGACAACATCCTGCACATCAGCGAAGGTTCCACCGCGCTGCATTACGGCCAGCAGTGCTTTGAAGGTCTGAAGGCCTACCGTTGCAAGGATGGCTCGATCAACCTGTTCCGCCCGGACCAGAACGCCCTGCGCATGCAGCGCAGCTGTGGTCGCCTGCTGATGCCACAGGTGCCGACCGATGTGTTCATCGAGGCGTGCCGCAAGGTCGTCCAGGCCAACGAACGTTTCATCCCGCCTTATGGTTCCGGTGGTGCGTTGTACCTGCGTCCGTTCGTGATTGGCGTTGGTGACAACATCGGTGTGCGCAGTGCCCCCGAGTTCATCTTCTCGATCTTCTGTATCCCGGTCGGTGCCTACTTCAAAGGCGGCCTGAAGCCGAACAACTTCGTGATCTCCGGCTACGACCGTGCGGCTCCCAACGGTACTGGCGCCGCCAAGGTCGGTGGTAACTATGCCGCCAGCCTGATGCCGGGTTCCGAAGCGCGCAAATACAGCTTCGCCGACTGCATTTACCTGGACCCGCAAACCCACTCCAAGATCGAGGAAGTCGGTTCGGCCAACTTCTTTGCCATCACGGCCAACAATGAGTTCATCACGCCCAAGTCGCCTTCGGTACTGCCGGGCATCACCCGTCTGTCGCTGATGGAGCTGGCCGAAACCCGCCTGGGGCTGAAGGTCGTGGAAGGCGATGTGCTCATCGACAAGATCGATGAGTTCAAGGAAGCGGGCGCCTGCGGTACCGCTGCTGTCATTACCCCGATTGGTGGCATTTCCTACAAGGACAAGCTGCACGTCTTCTACAGCGAGACAGACGTCGGCCCGGTAACCCGCAAGCTTTACGCTGAGCTTACCGGCGTGCAATCGGGTGATGTTGAAGCGCCTGCAGGCTGGATCGTCAAGGTCTGATCGCTTCACCCCGGTTTCGCGAATGAATTCGCTCCTACACTGTAGGAGCGGATTTATCCGCGAATACATGCTCTATTCCTTCGTCGGCCCCAGCACAATCACCAGGTGCCGAAGGTCATCGACTTCAACGCTGAAGCTCTTGCCCGACGGGCTTTTGACCACATTCCCCAGCGCGTAGACCGTGAAGAACTTCACTTCGTCAGCGTGGCTCAGCAATTCGCTGATATACCGGCTGGAACGATAGGCCTGCATTTGCGCGGGCGAGACGTACAGGGTTACCAGTTTGCCTTCGAGACGGTCGAAGAACTTGAACTTGAAGCCCAGCCCATAGCGTTCTACCAGGCCGCCTCCATAAAGCACTTTTTCATTGTTCCCTGTTTGCGCGTACTTGATATGGCGAAAGTACGAACGCAGAGACAGCTCACCCTGCCCGGGAATCCTGAGAGTCAGCAGTTTGAAATCATCGGGAGACAGTTGAGCCTTGGCCTGGCGATAACACTCCACCAGCCGCTCAAGGTTATTGGTGCGGGTTTCGTTGTAGCGAGGCGCGCCAGGGCTGGTAGTTGCTGTCGCGGGATTAGCGTTGGCTGGCTGTGGTGTACGAGAGCCTGATTTGTCTTCCCCGGCTTTCTCCTTGACGGGGTCTTTTATGACGGGATCGAAGACATCGATGTAATCATCCAGCTTGCGCCGGGCCTTGCGCTGGCGTACGAGTGGATCGCTTTCTTCGGAGCTGACCTCTGCCTCGGTTTCTTCGGCATTTTCATCGACCCATTCGCAATCGGGGTGATGGCCGTAATGCGGGTTGGCGCGAAAGTGAGCGGCCACGAAGGTCGGATTGTCCTGAGGCTTCACGTCATACCTGACACCCGTCACCTTGACCCCCTGCGCACGACAGGCCTCGCTTGAGCACAGAAACTCGAATCGCGAGCGTGGTGGTTCCTGAGAGAAATACTCCCGTCGGGCCGCTGTGATCGACAGTTCCTGCTGCAACTCGACGCAGAACGCACGAGTGATGGTTTGGCTGGGCTTCATGCGTAGTTCCTTGGTCGTCCAGGGCGATACGCTATTTCAGCTCGTGATGGCTTTCAACAGGGATGTTCGGATAAAACGAGGAGAGGTGGGCGGGCAACCCTTTCCGCCGTTGCAGCGGAAAGGGTGTCGTCTGCATCAGGACAGACGGAAACGTCCGACGATGCCGCTCAGATCGACCGCCAGCCGCGACAGTTCGCGACTCGCTGTGCTGGTCTGTTGGGCGCCGGATGAAGATTGTGCCGACAGGTCGCGGATGTTCACCAGGTTGCGGTCCACTTCACGGGCCACATGGGCCTGTTCCTGTGCTGCGCTGGCAATGACCAGATTGAGGTCGTTGATCTCGCTGACTGCGGCGTTGATCTTGCTCAACGCCTCGTTGGCCCCTTCGGCGATGCCCAGGGTTTCGCTGGCCAGTTCCGTGTTGCCGCGCATGGAGCCTACGGCTTTCTCTGTACCGTTCTGGATATTGGTGACCAGACGCTCGATTTCGCTGGTCGATTGCTGAGTGCGATGAGCCAGGGCGCGCACCTCGTCGGCCACTACCGCAAACCCGCGCCCGGCTTCACCGGCACGCGCCGCTTCGATGGCCGCGTTCAAGGCCAGCAGGTTGGTCTGTTCCGCGAGGCCGCGGATCACATCCAGTACCTTGCCGATATCACGCGACTGGTCTGCCAGCTCACCGATCAGCGTGGCGGTTTTCTGCACATCGGTGCTCATGGTGTCGATGGCGTTGACCGTCTTCTTGACCAGCCCCAGACCGTCTTGCGCCGCCCCTGTGGCATTGCTGGAAGAACGGGCGGTGTGCTCGGCGTTGCGGGCGACTTCTTCGACCGCGCTGGTCATTTCATTGACCGCCGTGGCGGCCTGATCGATTTCGTTGTTCTGCCTCTGGATACCTTGCACGCCATCTTCGGTGATGGCCGTCATCTCTTCGGCTGCGGAAGCGAGCTGGGTGGCGGAGCTGGAGATCTGCTGCAAGGTTTCCCGAAGTTGCGCCTGCATGGCTCCGACGGCCGCCACGACGCTGGCGTTGTCATTGGGTGCCGTCCGGATGGTGCTGCTCAAGTCGCCTTTGGCGATGGTGCGTGTGATAGCGGCCACCATGTCCGGTTCGCCACCAATGGCCCCCAGAATGCTACGGGTGGTCAGCAATGTGACGATCACGCCCAGTACGGCAATCAGCAGGGTCGCGCCAATGGCCAGTGTATTGGCCTGGCTGGCGCTGGCTTCCTGCTCCTGGAAGCGCTTGCCCGCCTGCTGCTTGCCTTGTTCACGCAGGGTTTGCAGGGTCTTGAAGACCTGCTCTGCAAAGGGTTTGACCTCGGTGCGGTTGATGTTGGTGGCGGCGGCGATGTCCCCGGCCTGGATGACGCTGGTCTGATGGCGCATGCCGTCACGCAACTTGGCATAGTCGCTTTGCAACTGTTGCGTCAGTTTCACGTCCAGCGTATCGGCAGTGTCCTTGCTCAATTGGGCCGTCAGTTTGTCGAGCTGGGCAAAGGCGGCTTCGTTTTCGTTTTTCCAGATGACCGTCTGTTCAGGATTCGCGATAGCGATCATGCGCAGAATGTTGATGTCCACCCGGGTCAGCGCACCGTCGATATTGTTTACGGATTCGGTCGCCAGGAAATCACGGTTATAAAGTGCATCCACATTCTCGGTCGACGTCTTGAGTGTGTGGATCATGAAAACCGACAGCCCGAAGAAGGCAACGATGATGGCGAAAGTAGAGGTCATCAATCGTTGTTTTACGGTGAAGCCCTTATTAACGGCGGCTTGAGTTTGGACCATGGCGTTCCCCTATGGGATTCTTATGCGCAGAGTAGAGGCCTCGCGGCTGAAGCGCGGGCTTAACGATTATCGGCTTCACAAAAGCAAACTCAAGCGTGAGCGATGTCTATTTAATGGCTTTTAATCATTGGTCCGGCAAAGCCAGCCATTCGCCCACTGCCTGTTGATACGCGCCGGTGGCTTTGCTCAGGTGCAGCCATTGATCGACATAGCTTTTCCAGGCCACATCGCCGCGAGGTAACAGATAGGCCTTTTCGCCGTATTGCAGGTAACGCGTGGGGTTGATTGCACACAGACCGGGCAGCCGCTTTTGCTGGTAAAGCGCTTCGGAAGCCTCGGTGATCATCACGTCGGCTCTTTTATCCAGCAGTTCCTGAAAGATACTTTTGTTGTCATGGAAGGCCAGTTGCGCCTTGGGCAGATAGGTACGGGCGAATGCTTCGTTGGTGCCGCCAGCCGGTTCGATCACGCGGACAGAGGGCTGATTGATCTGCTCGATGCTTTGATACAGCGCCTGGTTTTCACAGCGTGTGATGGGGACCTTGCCGTCGATATCGAGCGTGCTGCTGAAGAAGGCCTGTTTCTGCCTTTCCAGCGTGACGGAAATACCGCCGACCGCGATATCGCATTTACCCGCGATCATATCGGGCATCAGGGACTTCCAGGTGCCGGGCACCCATTGAATGCTGGCTCCCAGGCTTTGTGCCAGCGAACGCACCAGCGTGATATCGATACCTTCGTACTCACCGTCCTCGCGCAGGAACGAATAAGGTTTGTAGTCACCCGTGGTGCATACCGTCATTTGCCTGGTTTGCAGCACCTTGTCCAGATGCGAAGACAACTCCTGAGCCTGTGCCATGCTTGAAAGCCCCAGCAGAAGCGGCAGAGTGCAGTGTTTCAGGTTCATCATGGGCGGTACTCGCGATCAATGGAGGAGTGACAGAGGAAGCAAAAACGAAGCCATGCCCAACAGGCGTTTTTCGCACAATCTTGAATCGACAGGAGGTTTTTCATGAGCAACAAGACCATTTACGTGCAGGCCGGTGGCGGTTACGACCGGGTGATTGTCGGGGAAAGTGAGGTGCTGGCACCCAGGGCCGGGGAAATCACCGTGCGCCTGCATGCCAACTCCCTCAACTATCACGACTTTGCCGTGGTCAGCGGCATGTGGGGGCCCAGCGAATCGCGCATCCCCATGGCCGACGGTGCGGGCGTGGTCACTGCGGTGGGTGAGGGCGTCAGCGAATTCAAGGTGGGAGACTCGGTGGTCAGCACCTTCTTCCCGGACTGGATCAGCGGCGAACCCTTGGTAGAAGGGTTTATCACGGTTCCGGGGGATGGCATCGACGGTTATGCCCGCGAGCAGGTCACGGCACGTGCTACGGCCTTCACCCATGCACCGATCGGATACACCCATGCCGAAGCCTCGACCCTGACCACCGCCGGTCTGACCGCCTGGCGCGCCTTGATGGCCGACGGGGCCTTGAAGGCGGGGGATACCGTCTTGGTGCAAGGCACCGGCGGCGTCTCGATCTTCGCCCTGCAATTCGCAAAGATGGCTGGCGCGACGGTCATTGCCACATCCTCCAGCGATGAGAAAATGGAGCGCCTGAGCAAACTGGGTGCTGATCATCTCATCAACTACCGCAAGGACCCCGACTGGGGCGAGACCGCACGCGCACTGACCGGTGGCCGTGGCGTTGATCACATCATCGAAGTGGGCGGCCCCTCGACACTGGAGCAGTCCATGAACGCGGCCCGTGTAGGCGGGCATATCTCGGTGATCGGTATTCTGACCGGGGTCAGCGGTCAACTGGCGATCGTACCGGCCCTGCTCAAGCAACTGCGCCTGCAAGGTGTGCTGGTCGGCAGCCGCACCCAGCAGCAAGACATGATCCGTGCGATCAACGCCAACGGCCTGCGCCCGGTCATGGACCGTTCGTTCCCGATGACGGATATCGTCGAAGCCTTCCGCTATCAGGAAACCAACCGGCACTTCGGCAAGATCACGCTGGATATCTGATCGGTAATGGCAGGAGGAGGCCTCAGGTGCAGGTCTCTTCCAGGGCCGCGAGTTGTTCTTCGACCGTCGCCATGAGGTTTTCCCATTCGCCGAGGGTCCGTTGCCAGGCTTCGCCCTCGTGCACATAGAGAAAGTCCACGACCGAATGGGGGCTTCGGCTTTTGGCAACACCCCCGAATGCCTCGGTGCTCAGTGCACGTGCCAGCATGTCGAGTGTCGTGGCATGGTTCAGCCAGCGCCAGTGATCCTTGATGACCACCTTGTCCAGCAGGATGCATTGCTTCTTGAACGCCCGCAGCGCCAGGCCAAACGGGCTTCCACTCAGCAACACCTCGAGACTGTGCATATCGCTGCCAGCCTTCTGATCGGCATTGGGGCCGAAAAACCACTCGCTGAAGCCGATCTCGATCTCCCGAAACGCGACATTCGCCTCCCAGATGATACTGAGCGCCTTGTGCTGGCGAACATCCCGCTTCCAGGCACCATAAGCCTTGAATACCACCCCCGCGATACCGATCACCGCCAGCGCTTCGATCAGAGAGGACGCTGAATAGATGACAAAATAAGCCTCCGGCCCCCTGGCAGGCCCCGTACCGGAAACCGCGCTGTAGAAAGTCGCCGCCACAATGACCATCAGCGCAAGACAGGCACTGTAGAACCCGAAGGCATAAGGGTCTTTCATTCTTGTTCTGGCCCCATCAATCAAGGTGGTTAGGGCATCAACCGCTTAAATGATGGGTTTGAGGGTAGACGAGAGTGGGGGTGTTTGCAGCGAAGGGCGGGGCTTGCTGGCGAACGGCAAGGAGGGAGGCTTTGAGGGGAATGAGGCTGTCTGTGCGGCAGTGAAGGGGCAGATCATTCGTGTTGCGGATAACGACCGTTTCTGAGCTGCCTATGCGGCAGTGAAGGGTCTGACCGATTGGTCCCGGATTCGCCTGCGTTTCTGAGCTGCCTATGCGGCAGTGAAGGGCTCGGCCCCACGTTTGACGGCGGGGCTTGTTTTCTGAGCTGCCTATGCGGCAGTGAAGTTGTCACAGAAAACGACTTCTGCAGTTTGTGCCTTTCTGAGCTGCCTATGCGGCAGTGAAGCTGGCACCGCCCTGTTCAGCGGTATTGCCCAGTTTCTGAGCTGCCTATGCGGCAGTGAAGCTGGTTGTCCTGATTTTATGCCCGCTCTTCCTTTTCTGAGCTGCCTATGCGGCAGTGAAGAGCAACTTTTGCGATGTCCCCGCCGAATTGTTTTTCTGAGCTGCCTATGCGGCAGTGAAGTCAGAATTGGGGAGGGTGGGGCTGTCCGTTATTTTCTGAGCTGCCTATGCGGCAGTGAAGGGAAATCAACCCGAGAAACATAAAGGAGCGAATTTCTGAGCTGCCTATGCGGCAGTGAAGCCAGCACTGATAGATCTCGGCGGCGGCCGGCATTTCTGAGCTGCCTATGCGGCAGTGAAGGCCATGGCCCACCAAACACAATGATTTCTGACTTTCTGAGCTGCCTATGCGGCAGTGAAGGCTACAAGGCGTACAAATCCATCACTCATGCGTTTCTGAGCTGCCTATGCGGCAGTGAAGCCACTTCTCGGACTCGCTGCACAGGCCGTACATTTCTGAGCTGCCTATGCGGCAGTGAAGTGGGGACGCCTTGGCACCTGACGGGATCCCAGTTTCTGAGCTGCCTATGCGGCAGTGAAGTTGCAGTTCGCCCCATTGACCCGCCTGCTGCTTTTCTGAGCTGCCTATGCGGCAGTGAAGCTTGACGAGAAGGCCGACGCCGGCATCGACCATTTCTGAGCTGCCTATGCGGCAGTGAAGTAGACACTTTGCTCAATAACCCATCGTTTTTAAAGAGAAATCATGCACTGGGTGCTGTTTTACCCTTTTTTTTGCGGGTTTCGTAAGTCATTGATTTTAAAAGGTGCCGAAAAGGCCCGAAAAAAGAGGGTCAAGAACACTCTCTGGTCAGGCCATATCGGATCAGGTTGCAAAGGTATCCAGTACCTTGCGCCACATGCCTCGCTGGGGGCGTTGCGGAATCTCTGATATCACATGGGGCATATCCAGCAAACGAATCCATGACTCATCACGCCACTGCATCACGCTCAATGACGTACCCGGCCACTGCAAATGGCTCAGTCTCGGGTTATCCAGCGTCACGTTTTGCCCGCTGTGCAGCACCGGCAATACCTCATGTGTCAGCCACTGTCGCAATGCCCGGTTTTCAGGCACGTAATGGTGAACCAACAACGCAAATGCACCTGATTCGCTGACCATCAACTGTTTTTGCCACTTGCCATTCGCCTGCAACCAGACAACCCGGCGCTGATCGGTATCAAGCTTGAGCACCGAGCGTTCACCCAGTGTCTGGCCCATCAGGCGGGCGAGGTCAGCAAGGCAAAACCATGCCTGAGCTTCGGTGAATATCGCTCGCAACATGCGGTGGTGGCGGGAGAACAAGGTGGCTTCAAAGTGGTCGGTGCAAGGGGACGCGGGCAAGAAATTTCGCATTAAGGGCACTCTACTTGGATTGCTCAATAAAGCTGCCATGGATTGTCGCCAAACAATGGTGGCAGCTGTGTGAGGGTTGGCGAACCGGCAAGTAGAAGAACCCGGCAGACCCGAAGGCCTCCCGCACACAGCCGCCATAACGCGGTGGCAGACAGCATAAAACGACTGTACCGCGATGGGGAGTATTTGTACTTGATCGGGTCGCCAAACCCGCTCGCTGATTGAGCAGCGAACGGCAGTGAGGTTAGCTTGAGGACCAGGGGTAAGAAATGAGGGAATTCAGCTTAAGCCAGTCAAGAGTTATGAGCAGGCTGTAGGAATACCGTTCACGATGTGTAGGTCAAGAAAGCAATTTAGGGGGCTGCCTATACGGCAGTGAAGCGCTCAGAACTCAAGCGCACGGTACCGCTCAATTTCTGAGCTGGCTACACTGCAGTGAAGATCTCGACAACACCCCGATCATGGATGCCAGTTTTCTGAGCTGCCTACACGGCAGTGAAGGCAATGGCCGGGATCAGCAAACAGGCCGATCCTTTCTGAGCTGCCTACACGGCAGTGAAGTCCGGCTTGCTCTGCTCTGCAGCTTTCGCGATTTTCTGAGCTGCCTACACGGCAGTGAAGTCGGCGTAGCGCAGGTTGGCATAGCGCAGGTTTTTCTGAGCTGCCTACACGGCAGTGAAGTTCGAGATCGCCGAACAGGCCTTTGACCGTATTTTCTGAGCTGCCTACACGGCAGTGAAGGTCCATAACTGGGAAGGTCTCGTCCGGCGACATTTCTGAGCTGCCTACACGGCAGTGAAGAAGACACATTTCCCCATAACTATCTGTTTTAAAGGAGAAATCATGCTTTGTAGTCGCTTTTACCCTTTTTTCAGCAGACTTTGTAAGTGATTGATTTTTAAGGAGCCTGAAATGACGCAAAAAAAGAGGGTCAGAAACAGCGCTCGTGAATGCCGTTTTCGCGAATGAATTCGCTCCCACCTATGCCCCTGTTTATTGGTTATCCGAGACGCCGCCGTCGCGGCCAAGGCCCCCTCCCACATCAGTGGGAGGGGGCTTGCCCGTGACAGGGCAAGACAGCCTTTGCCCCCTGAAATCAGAACCAGGGAACAGTGGCCGTGCCGCTCAGCCCATAGCTATTGAATACTCCGGGTTGAGCGCTGGCCTGTAGCGGGCCGTGCTGGATGAACAGGCGGAATGTCTGATCATTGCTGTGGCTGCGCAGTTGGGTAAAGGGCAGGTTGCAGCGCTTGGCGGCATTGTCCGGGATGCGTTCGCGGGCCTGTTCTTCGGTGAGGCCATGACGTTTGATCAGGCGTCGCCGTGCGCGCTCCGGGTTGCTGTCCACTTGTACGCGGCTGACGCGACGATGCTGTGCGCCGCTCGGCACGGTACTCAGATTGCCCACCCGCACATGGTCACGCATGCCTGTCAGCCAGTTCAACGCCAGCAGGGCATCCAGGGCTTGTGCACTGCCGTGCAGGCGCAGACGGTCCCCAAGGCCGGCTCCTTTGCCTTCTACACCCGGGAAGCTGATGCCGATGTCGTCGCGGCGCAGGTCATGCAGACCACGATGCAACTTGGACATCAGTGCGCTCATCAGGTAAGTGGCTGCAAACTCCGGGTCGGGCAGTAATTGCAGGTCGAGGTAATGATCCATGGCTTAGCCCGCCTCACCAAATACACCGCCACGAATCAGGGTCGCGATGACAAAGTGCTGTTGATTCAACTCCGGCACCTTGTCCTTGAGCACCCAGCCGTCGAGCAGGGTGTAGAAGTCATCCTTGGTGCTGCGTGGCTGGCGATAGGCCTTGCCTTGAGTGGTGACCGAGCCATAGGGTTCCACGGCAATCGGGCCGTTGGTATCGGCTTCCTGATACCAGGTGTCGATGCTGCGCAGGGCATTGCCGATCTTTTGCGAATGGATGCCCGCGACGCCATCTACCTGATACAGCGTCTTGCTTTTGCTGCCACTGGCACGATCCAGAATCAGTTCCTGTGACGGGAAGACTTCCTGCCCGGCACCCATGCGTACATACGCCGTCACGCCCAGCAGCACATGCTGTTCTCCGGCCAGACCGCTGGCGATCAGTTTCGTCAGTTCGCCCAGTGCCTTGGTGTTTTCAGCGCTGGTATTGAAGTCCCGCAACGACAGCGCCAGACCATCGAAAATCCAGGTCGATGTAGCCTTGCCATCGACCAAGTGAGCGACTTCCACCTGCACCTGTTCGGCACCGATGCGGTTGCGCCAGAGAAAACGACCATTGGCCAGGTTATGGGCGTAGCGGCGTGCTAGTTCATCGAAGCCGTGGCTGTCCACATAGCTTTTGACAGTCGCCAGCAGCTTGTCCCGGTACTCGGTGTCGTTACAGGCCGAAGGTTGACCGGTGCCGCTCAGGATGCGCAGGGTAAAGCTGACTCGCAGGGTGTCGGCATCATGGGGCAGGGCAGCAACATCGACTGTTTGCAGGTTGGGTTTTTCGATCTGTGCATCCAGCTTGGCGGGGTCCAGATCCTTGGTTTTCAGGCGATTGGAAATGGTGCCGCGAACCGACTTTTCACGAATCGCCAGTGGCGTCCAATCCTTGCGGGACTGCCAGTCGCCAGCATGAAATAACGCATCGGAAGGGTCGAGTTTGCGCTCGAAAGCCAGAACGGAAGCGGTCTTGAGGGTGTTGTCGTTAGCCATGTTCAAATACCTTTTAGGAAGATGGTCAGCAAGTCAGTCGAAGTCGTGAAGCACTACGGGGCGATAGTCATTGGCGCAGCGATAGAGGCCGTCATCAGCTTGTGAGTCGGCGTACCAGAGCATGTGTTCAGGCTTTTGCAGGCGATGAGGGCTGATCCATTCACCGATGCCGTACAGGCTTTCGACGAAACGGAACGGGGTTTGCCCATCGCGGGCATTGGTCACCAAGCCGGGGGCTTGCAGTGCACTCAACGCGCCATAGCCAACGGGGATGGGCACGATCCAGCCGCCGCCCTTCTTATCGTTGACCCACTCAGGTTTCTTGTCCGGGTCTTCGTTGGCAACGCAGTGCCAGTTGATACGTGACAACGACAGCCAGGCGTCGAGTCGAGAGGCATCGGGATTGTCTTCCCGGAGCGCGTCATGCCGTTGTTCCAGCAACTCCTGACGATCGACCAGCGTAAAGCCCGGCAGCAGGCGCAAACGGATCCTGGAGAAGAGTGTTTCTTTGGCCTCATCGTCTTCGGGCATGTTCACCATGAAGGGCTGTTGCTTGTGAGGCGGTGCCGAGGACGGGATCACGCTGCCACCGGCGATGCGCAGTTGCGCAAGCTGATCGCGTACTTGTCTTGCGAGTAGTTGGGCGGCTTCGGCATTGGCAGGCGGCGTTTCGCTTTGCACTGCAAACACCAGGCTGATTTCCATGTGCATCCGACCTTCTTCGACAATCGCGGCAGTGCTGCCGTCCTTGTTGATCGGGTTGCGGGTCAGGCGCAATGTGCTGACGAAACCGCTTTGGGTGATCTGTTCTTCATGATGATGAGCCACGACGCCAACGGCATTGAATTGCAGATCCAGCCCCGTCTCGCTGAGCTTGCGTTCCAGTGCCCACATCAGGCCCAGAAAGGCTGTCATCGACGGAAAACCGTGGGTCAACGGGCTGGAAATCGAGTTGGCGTTCTGCACACGAATACGCGGGATGACCAACAGATGAGTGAAGTGAGGACATTCAGCCATGGGATGCCTCCAGGCCTGTGATGGGCAGAGAGGAGTCTGCCTCGATGATGGCCTGTTTTGCCCAATGTTTCAGTTCCACATCGCCGACAGGCAAGCCGATCTTGCGCAGGATATCGTTCAGCCATTGTCCAAAACGCAGGGCGACCTGCTCGGGCCAGTCACCGCTATGAAAGGCTGTGATAAAGGCCTGGTCTTCATCGAGATGATCGTCACGCAAGGGCAGAGAGATACGCCCGGGATCAAGCCATAGCTGTTCGCACAACGCCAGTGTGCAATCCGGGTGGCGGCTCCAGCCGGGTTCAAACAACTCGCGACTGGCTAGGCCGAAGGCGGCCAGTGATGCGCCCAGCGATTGTTCGATAGGCTTGCGCGTTTCACGAGTCGGCATCGTTCTGGGCGGATCGCGTCTAAGCAGGTCGCACAAGGCTTTGATTTGCTCATCAACGCCCTCAAAGCGCCGAAAGCGATCAAGCGCCGACTCGATATTGAGAAAGTTGCGTGGCCTGTCCTGTTTCCAGCTTGGCGGTATCGAGGCCAATAGGTAATTCACCCCGCCCCGCTCGCTGTTCAACTGGCTGATGTTTTGCGGCTTGGTGCCACCGAGCTTGCGAGTGACCAGATTGCGATAATCGCTGTATGGCGCTTCGTGAAGCTTGTCCTCGCGCTTGGCCTGTCGGGCGGCCTTATTGGTTTCACCGAAGCGACTATCGTTGATGTCCTGATGCACCGCATGGGCAAGGCTGCTGGCGAACAAGGGCTGCAAGAGATGAAAGCCCAAGTTGTCAGTCGGATCACCGGAAACGCTCCAGTACACCTGCTTGGCCATGGTGTGAGTCGTCAAGGCCGCCGCAGGGCGAATCAGTCCCTTGAAGGCCGTTGCCCATTCATGGGCAATGGCCTGGTCATCGCTCAGAGCCTTCAACAGATCGGCATCATTGTCCTGTAGCCAGTCCAGCAAGCGCCGGCCTCCGACTTCCAGCTTGAGAAACTTGTACACATCGAGCGCCGCTGCATTGCCCACGATATCGTCGGCATAGGCCTCGCCCAATACATGGCTGCCTACCTCGGTATGTTGATGCAGTGATTGCGGCACTGCATGCAAACTGCTGCCCCGTGCATCGGGATGCGTGGCCTTGAGCACATGAGTCACCGCCTGAATCTGCGAAACCCGGCGAGCGGCATCGGCCAGCCAGGTGGCGTAGTCATATTTGCTGGCGGCCTCATTGCCATCGCCATCGTTGCCTTTGAGCTTGGCTTCTTTGCGCTCGTTGATAAAAGCGGCGATGGCGTTGCGGAATAGGTTGGAGCGGTTAGATCCTTCATCCATGTTCGGAACCTTTAAAAATCGACTTGGCGGATGCCCGTCTTGTGGTTTCGTTGTGGTCACTCGTTAGCTGCATATGCCTTCCTTTGTCTTGTCTCTTATTCGTTTCTGGATTTTCCAAAGCCCAAAACCGGGTGATACCGCCACCCAAACTTGCTCTCATGCACACTGACCGAGGTAAATTTCTCGGCGCATTTCTTGAGTTCCATGTCTTGGGCTTCGGCCTGCTCTACCAGCAACGCCATCAAATCGTGCCGACCCCAAGGCGTTATGCGTGGGCCAAGCTGGTTGTCGAGGTCGATAAGCGTTAGGTCGCCTTGGGCGAGGGTATGAATCGCCGGTTTACCGCGTTTGGCCTCTTCATGAATGCGGTTCAACAAAAGCTGTTCCTCATCGTCGTCGGGCAGAAACAGCAGTTCGGTTTCCGGGGTAGTCTGTTCGCGGAAGGGCTGTTGTTGAGGTAGCGCCCAGGTCAATGAAGCCTGCGGGTACTGCCAGGCACAGGCAGCATCCAGATCGAGTACCTGCGGTTTGACGCCACGCTTTGTCGGTTGTAATGCCTGACTATGATCCTTGGGCAGCATTTGTGCCGTGAGCCGCTGATGTTCCAGATCGACCAGGCTGGTTTTGGCCTGTTGTTCTTGAATCGGGCGCGGTTGGATTCGGGGGCGGGCGGTCAGCAGCTTGTATTCGTTTTCTTGCAATAGATTGCCGAGCCGGTGTTTGGTCAGCCGGAAGGGATCGCTTAGCACCTTGCTCGTGCTCTCGAAACCAGGCCGAACAAACGCTGCGTCTTGCGGCTGCTCGAAGTGCCGCAGGTTGGTATCGAAGATAAACACATTGGGCGACTGGCACGGCTTGTTGCGATGGCGCTGTATACGCCCGGCCAGTTGAATGAGTGAGCGCATGGACGAAGGCTCCACGATGGCCCAGTCATAGTCATGATCGCGCCCGACCTCGGTTACCGGCGAGCCGAGCACCACAAACAGGTGATTGTGTTCCGGATACTGATCGATGGCCCGTCGAATGTCCGGCACGTCATAAACCGCTTCCGGCTTGCGTCGGTTCAGGCTGCTGTCCAGTTGTGCCTCGATGGCGGAGCGCAGTAATTGCGGAAAGCGCGAGTGATACACGCATAAGTGAATGTGGTGATCTTCTGTGGCTCCGGCTTGAAACAACGCCAGCGCCACATCGAGCAGCGGTTCGATATTGGCCATGCGTACCAGCCCGAAGCTCACCCGTTTGCCACTGCGCGGGCAGGTTTCGGCATGTCGTGCGTGTGCTTGCAGCATGGCGTTGCCCACATGACTGGCGAAGTCGGCACGAATGGCCTCTGGCTTTTTGACCGTGATATTCAGAGGTATCAGTTCGCCGCATCGACGTGGCTCTTCTTTGCCCAGCGCTTCGACGCGACGCTCCACAAAGGCTTCATGTTCTCGAAGAAAGTGCTGAGGGTCGCCACAGGTTGCGCTGTGTGCGGAAAACTCATCCACCCACAGGCAGGCCACTTCGGAGGGCGGATAAGTCTGCTGGTCATGAGTGCCGCGATTGCGGCGATAGTGTAAACGCCCTGCACGATAGGCCTGGAACATGCCATCGACCAGCGCGGGCGGTAGTGTTGCCGACGACAGCAGCACGCGTGTGCCCAGCATGCCCGCCCAGTGCATCAGGCGGGTCAGGGCGGGCAGGTCGGCAAGGTCGAAATCATCCAGTTCGTCGAGCACCAGATCGCTGCTCATCATGCGCAGCATGGGCGCGATCTGGCGGCCTGCCCGCTGTGCTTCGGTGGCGGGCATCAAATGGTCGAGGGTGCAGACCAGCATGGGGGCGGTGAGCAGCGAGCGTATCTGCTGATTGTCCATGGCTTTGGACAACAGGCCATGATCGGCCAATTGGCCTTCGTACAGAACGTGGCTGTCTTCCTCGATCAGGTCCAGCACTGAGCTGGAGCCGGTTTTCTCGGCCTGTTCCTGATGAAACTCGAACAGCGCCCGGCTGGCGGAGCCGCCAACATGCACGGCCAGTTCGTCATCCCTCAGGTGCAGGTCCTTACGATAACTGGCACCGGTCTGAAGAGTCAGCGTGCGCAGCCCCAGCGCAAAGGTGCAGCGAAACCCCAGTTGTGGATCGGCCAGAGCGTTCATGATGCGGGCGTTGGCCAGCGTTTTGCCGCAACCGGTGGACGCCATGTTGATGATGAACGCCCCTTGCTCGACGGACTGGGCACGCAGGCCGACGGCAGCATCGGTGGCCTTGTCCTGCCACTGAAAGCGTTCTGAGCCACTGCGCTTGCGCAACCCTTTGTGGCGGGCAAGGCGTGGCAGATGACGCTCGAAGCCTGGCAAACCGTGGACGATGGTTCCGGTGAGGCGCGCCACGCCCAAGAGGTGTTCATCCAGCGTTTGCTTGGGCTTGCCGTCCTCTGTATTGGCATAAAGCACGCATTGCACATCGCCTTTGATACGCTCTTTCGAGTCCGCCTTGAGGCTGGAGTAATGATGGTCCGCCAGCATCAGGCTCAGGCGTGCCAGGTGCATGACATACGGGTTGTTCAACCAGTCGCCTTTGCCAGCCTTGCCGTTCAGGGCCAGCAATCGAGTCGCCAGCTTGGCCGCCTGGGCACGCCATTTGGGAAGCGTGACCGGCAAGCCATGCTCAAACTGCCAGTAGGCTTCGATTTCATTGGGGGCGGCGGGGCGTTTCACCTCATTCCACTCATGGGTGACGCTTTCAAGCAGATTGGGAAGTTGTTTCATATTGAACAACTGGACTTTCTTGCCAAACCATCCTGGGACTTCTTTATCATTCCACGGCAGCACTGGCAGACGGTGATGGGTGACCACCAGCCAGGCAATCGCTGCTGCCAGCGGTGGCAGATTTTGAAAGGGCGCAGGCGTGTGGGCATCGATGCCATCACGCAGGTAACGGCCGTGCTCCAGCCAGTGAGCATCGTCTTGTGCAGTCGGTTCAGCCAGACGTCTTAGCCAGACCTCATCGGTATCCTGGCCGACAAAGGCCAGAAAAAGACGCAACGACACCCACTCGTGGCGATAAAGGTTTTTCTCCCGCACGGGTGTGCGCAGCCGCTGCTGGAAGGCGATGCTGGATTTGCCAAGGTCATGCAGCAGCGCCGCCATTTGTGCGAGCAAGGTGATGTCTTCAGCGGTGTGCCAGTCGTTTTCATCGCCTTTGCGCAGCACATTGCGACGGGTGATGTTGGTGGGCACTGCGCCTTGCTCGTTGAAGCGGCTGGCATCGCCGACGATCCACAACAATTCGCTGTGGTCCAGCCCTCTTATCCAGTGACAGGCCACAGCCGTGTTGCGACGTGCTGTCTTTTTCAGCAGGCGGCGCAATGTGTCGAGCCCCGCCTGCGTGATCGGCGTTTGCCAGGTCCGGTCACCCCGACGCTCGGCAAACTGATCCAGAATACGGCGGGTTTCGACGAGGGCTCGTTTGTCGCACTGGCAGATCAGCAGAATATTCAAACGACTGACGCCCCCAGTCTTTGCGCAATGTCCTTGAGGCTGTCGATCATGAAGTCCAGGGCTTCGCTGCGAGTCAGATTTTCGATGCAGGCCTGTCGAAACGCTTGCTCATCGTCGCCACGCATGGCCGAGATAAAGGCCTGCGGCAGAATCAGCCCATCCTTGACCAGATCGGCCACGTCGAACACCAGCCCGCCGCGACGGGTCTTGCCATGCAGCACCGCCAGGCCATGAGGCAGGCCGAGCACCCAGGTGGCGGTCGCGGCCATGCCATAGGCGAGGTAATTGCCATGGTCGAGAAACCGGTTGGCCGGGTCGCCGCCGGTGCCACGCTTGGCCCGAGTGAAGTCGCCATATTTCATGGCGTTCGCGGCCAGCTTGAACAGGCGTTTGGTCAGCCGGGCCTCCTCCGTCAGCAGAAAGGTATGGTCCGGGGCGTTATCGAGGGCTGCAAGGGATTGAGCCAATATCGCGTCGAGTTCGGCGGCGTCCACAGTGAACCCGGCCTTGTCGAAGGCCTTGTGCTGACACCACTGGCGACGGATGTGCTCCAGCCTCAAACGTTGAAACGCCTTGGCGGCTTCCAGACGCAGATCGTCCTTGAACCAGAACGCAACCCACTGTTGCAGGTACTCGGTCGGGCGATATTCGCTTTGCGGCGAGAACCAGGCGACCTCGATATCGATTTCATTGGCACTGAACAGCGGCGTCCCGCCACCGCCACAGAAACCGACCAATACACCGGCCTTGGCCAGTTCTCGCATGGCTGCCTGAGTCACCGAAGTACCGGTGCCCAACAACACCGTCGTGGTATTGGCGATGGGGATATTCCAGTAAAGCGACTGCTTGCCCGCGTCGGTCACATACTCGACCCGCCCGCCATTCACCAATACCCGGCAATGCTGCAAGTAATAAATATTCGCACGCTTGGAGTGCAGGATCGTCTTGAGATCCGAAGAACTGATGTCATCCATGAATCGAACCAATAGAGGCGTTATGCCATATGAGGGCTACATATATAGCCGATAGCGTAATGCCGCGTCTCGGGTTTTTCAGGATGGGGGGTCAATGGTCTGGCCGAGAGAGCATTCCGTTATTCTTGTGGGACCGGGGCTACGGATGGAGGCGAGTGGGGGGAGATTGATTTGGTTATGGCTGCCTGTGCGGCAGTGAAGGTCAGCGGATCCGCAACCAGGAGAACCTGGACTTTCTGAGCTGCCTATACGGCAGTGAAGGCAATATCGCTGCCAGCCGCGGCCATTGCTTCTTTCTGAGCTGCCTATACGGCAGTGAAGTGGTCCAACTGAGTTTGATACCAAACACGATCTTTCTGAGCTGCCTATACGGCAGTGAAGCTGCAGGTCATGGGTGATACCACTCGGCGGCATTTCTGAGCTGCCTATACGGCAGTGAAGCATGACTCTCTCCTTGCGCCATGCTGGTACCGTTTCTGAGCTGCCTATACGGCAGTGAAGCCCGAGTAATTGAATTTACCGTCGATGACGTTTTTCTGAGCTGCCTATACGGCAGTGAAGCGGCATTGCCGGGCTGGCGTGATTCAGAATTGTTTCTGAGCTGCCTATACGGCAGTGAAGCGGCGTCTGGGATGGCAGCTTCAAGCCTGCGTTTTCTGAGCTGCCTATACGGCAGTGAAGGTCTGACTCACCGGGTCGATGCCGACCGTGCATTTCTGAGCTGCCTATACGGCAGTGAAGAAGTTGTGAAGGTACGCACAGCAGTTCTCGATTTTCTGAGCTGCCTATACGGCAGTGAAGAAGTTGTGAAGGTACGCACAGCAGTTCTCGATTTTCTGAGCTGCCTATACGGCAGTGAAGGCATTCGCAACTCCATCATCCAGACCCATGGCTTTCTGAGCTGCCTATACGGCAGTGAAGGAGAGGTAAGCAGCGCAGATTACGAGGTTGATTTTCTGAGCTGCCTATACGGCAGTGAAGCTTTCGTCTCGCGAGAAGTACAACTTGGATCTTTTCTGAGCTGCCTATACGGCAGTGAAGAAGACCGCGTCGGGTCGGTCGAATATGCGCTTTTTCTGAGCTGCCTATACGGCAGTGAAGTAGACACTGTGCTCAATAACCCATCGTTTTTAAAGAAAAATCATGCACGAAACGTAGTTTTACCCTTTTTTCTGCGGGTTTCGTAACTGATTGATTTTAAAGGGTGTTGAAAGAGCCTGAAAAAAGAGGGTCCAGAATACCCTCTGATCAGGCCATTTCACCAAGAGCGGGTCATATCGATCAGGTTGCGAAAGCATCCAGTACCTTGCGCCACATACCCCGTTGGGGCCGTTGCGGAATCTCTGATATTACATGGGGCATATCCAGCAATCGAATCCATGATTCATCACGTCATTGCATCACGCTCAATGACGTGCCCAGCCACTGTAAATGGTTAAAATGGTGCTTTTCAGAGTGCTTTTATAAGTGCTAATCTGCTGTCGCTTGACCCAGTGTCCGAACACCCTTATCCCTTTGAAGAAAAGACCTTAATCACGATAGCCAGGCCCGACAGTAGAGAGTCCAGATTAGCTCCATACAGAGAGCCCGTATGACTCGGCCATTAGAGATAGCTCAGGCACGATAGACAGCGCAGATAGCGAGGACAGGTGGATATGGCAATGACTTATGCGGTGCTGGCTGACATTGCAGCGTCGGTTACAGACCTCAAAAAAGACCCCATGGGCACCATCCGCGAAGGCGGCGGCGAAACGGTTGTGATCCTTAATCGAAACGAGCCAGCTTTTTACGCAGTGCCTCCTGCACGGTACGAAGCAATGCTGGAACTGATTGATGATATGCGGCTGGCTGAGATCGTACGTGCGCGACGCGGTGAGCCTACAGTCCGAGTAGATATCGATGACCTCATCGCAGAAGCCGGCGGAGCCGGTAAAGACTAAGTACTCTTTGGAATTCAATGCACGAGCCAGGAAAGAATGGGACAAGCTCGGCAGTGGTATCCAGTTGCAATTTGCAAAGAAGCTCAAGGAGCGCCTGGATAACCCTTGCGTCGAGGCCGATAAACTCAAAGACATGCCGGGTTGCTACAAGATAAAACTCCGGTCCATTGGTTATCGTCTGGTTTATGAAGTCATCGACAATCGCCTGGTTGTCAGTGTGGTTGCCGTTGGCAGACGCGAACGAGGCAACGTGTATGAGAGCGCATCCAGCCGTCTTCGTTGAGTTGTCTCTGGTAACGTGATGAGTCTGCGGACTGTCTGTGTTTTCGCGGGTGGGTCTTTTCTACGTCAAGTGCGAGGCTGTCATCTGAGCTGCCTATGCGGCAGTGAAGTGGCACGTGGCGTAAACAAAGTAATCTTCGTTTTTCTGAGCTGCCTACACGGCAGTGAAGTCCTCTGGGTTCTTGGTCTCCTTGGTCTCATATTTCTGAGCTGCCTACACGGCAGTGAAGTCCTGTTCGCCGCCGGAGTAGTCGCTGGTGATTTTCTGAGCTGCCTACACGGCAGTGAAGCGGCACCTCGATCGACACATGGCCCTGCATCTTTTCTGAGCTGCCTACACGGCAGTGAAGTACAGTCTAATCCGCTTGAGGCTCCGCGAGTATTTCTGAGCTGCCTACACGGCAGTGAAGGCTGTTGCGTGATCGGCATTTCACTTTCCTCTTTTCTGAGCTGCCTACACGGCAGTGAAGCATGTGCCGAAGCGAATTCAATAAGACAGTGATTTCTGAGCTGCCTACACGGCAGTGAAGTAGACACTGTGCTCAATAACCCATCGTTTTTAAAGAGAAATCATGCACGAAACGCAGTTTTACCCTTTTTTCTGCGTGTTTCGTAAGTGATTGATTTTAAAAGGTGTCGAAAAGCGCCGAAAAAAGAGGGTCAAGAACACCCTCTGATGAAGCAGGCATGGCTCGACCGCAATCAGGCCATTTATCTTCAAGGTCGTCAGGTCCGGTCGCTGACTGGATAACAAACGGGAAGCAGGTAGGACCGGATTTATCCGGGAAGACATTCTTTCTGACGGCACACTGGCTGTGATTGCCCGGCCTGTTCCCGGATAAATCCGGTCCTGCAGAAAAGGTTTGTCATGGCCGTTTTACGTCTCCCGCACAAACCTTCTAGACTCTGCCTTCCTCTCACGCGATAACAGCCAGTCCTCCCTCCACTGGCCCACAGGTCGTCATGGCACAGAACAACTGGATCAATCTTGCTCAGGACCGCGATACCGGTATCGAGACCCTGCACGCGCATTTCCAGGGTAATGCTCATGTCTATGACCCCCATTGGCATGACAGCTACCTGGTGGGTGTCACGGAGCAAGGGGTGCAGCAGTTTCATTGCAGGCGGCAACGTTACGCCAGTACGCCGGGGCAGGTGTTCATGCTGGAGCCGGGGGAGATTCATGATGGGGATGCGCCCAGCGCGGATGGCTTTACGTACCGGATGCTGTACCTCGACCCTGGTTGGGTGGCCCGTGAATTGCCGGCGTTGTTTGAGGACGCGCCTGACGGTTATCAGCTCGGGTTCGCCAACACCCTGACGCAAGATGCCGGGTTGACCAACGCCACGCTGTTTGCGTTCTCCGCGCTGCACACGCAGGAGACGCGCCTGTTCAGGCAGAGCGCGCTGGATGGTTTGCTGGAGCGACTGACCGGGAATCTGCGCTGGCGTCTTCGACAGCATCAGGACCCGCGTCTGCCGCAGGTTGCCTTGCGCGCCCGTGATTATCTGCATGCCCACTTTCGCCGCGATCTGGGGCTCGATGAATTGGCACAGGCCTGTGGTGTTGACCGTTTCCGCCTGACTCGGGCCTTCAAGTCGGCATTTGGTCTGCCGCCCCATGCCTATCTCGTGCAATTGCGTCTGGCTCAGGCTCGTCGGTTGTTGGCGGCCGGCGCAAGGCCTGCGCAAGTCGCCAGCGATCTGGGCTTTGCCGACCAAAGTCATCTGGGGCGATGGTTCTTGCGGGCCAATGGCATGACCCCCTCGGCTTATCGCAAGCATTGCACAGACCTTCCAGACTAGGCCCTTGCGCCGGGCGAGCATAACGGCTCCTTGCCTGCGGAGCCTGTGTTCATGCTGTCCTTCATGCTGTTTGCCTTTGTGTCCTCGATTACCCCCGGTCCGACCAACATTCTGGTGCTGAGCAACAGCGCCCGCTATGGCCTGCGTGCCAGCTTGCCGATCATTCTCGGGGGCTGCATGGGCGCGGCGGCCCTGGTGCTGCTGGTGGGCACGGGCGTCGGGCGTTCGCTGGTCCAGGTGCCGGGTGCCCAGTCGCTGATGTCGGTGGTCGGTGTGGCGTGGTTGACCTGGCTGGCGGGGAAGATTTTCAGCGACACGGCCAACCCCCTCGAACAGACGGACAAGCCACAACGTCTCGGTTTTATCGGCGCGGCGGGCCTGCAAGTCGTCAATCCCAAGACCTGGATGATGGCGCTGGCGGTTGTGGGTGTCTTCAGCCAGAGCTCGGTGACGGACCTGGCGCTGGTGTTCTTTCTGGTATCGCTGCCTTGCATGACCAGCTGGGCGCTGCTCGGGACAGGATCGGCGCGGTTGCTCAAGTCCGCGCAGGCCATGCAGCGATTGAATCGCTGCATGGCGGTGCTATTGCTTGTGTCGGCGTGGGCAGGATTCTTGCAGTGAGGTCAGACCGCGCAGCGCGCAACCGCCTCGATTTCAACCCGGTATCCATGATGCAGAACTGGAACAGGCACCACCGCGCGAGCCGGGCGATGCTGGCCCAGGTAGCAGGCATAGAGCTGATCGAACGCGGGCCAGTGTTCAATGCCGACGATGTAGACGGTCACTTTCAGGAGGTCTTCGGCGCGGCAGTCTGCCTTGTCGAGAATCGCCATCAGGTTATTCAAGGCAATCCGAGCCTGGGTGTCGAAAGGTTCGTCGGCACTGTGGCTGCCATCGGCGCGTATCGGTAATTGTCCGGATATCCATAGCAGACCTTGATGTTGCACGGCCTGTGAATAATGCCCGCCCGGTGCGGCGACGTTCGGGGAGTGGATCAGTCCGATCGGTTCACCAGCCATGGAGGCGACTCCAGATGTGGGTTTCGCCATTGGCATCAAGAGCGTGGTAATGAGGGAATTGCGCACCTGTGGCGCAGGCATGATTCGGCAAAATGCGCAGGTGGCTGCCTATCGGGAAGAGGACGGTCAGGTCGCTGTCTGCCGGGGTTTGCAGGGTGACGATGCCGTGTTCCTGATTGGCGCTGCGCAGCAGAGCGCCGTCGATCCATTGGCCGTCCTCGTGACACACCTGGCCATAGGCAAAATCCTGTTGCTGACGCTGGGTGCCACGGTCCCGACTCATGGCCATCCAGCCTGAGTCGGTGATCACCCAACCTTTTTCCAGTTGATGCCCGATGACCGTCGTCAGTACGCTCAAGGCCAGTTCATCGGTTTGGCACACGCCCACGTTATGCATCACCAGATCAAAGAACACATAAACCCCGGCGCGGACTTCAGTCACTCCTTCCAGATCGGCTGCCGATAACGCCGTAGGCGTCGAGCCGATACTCACCTCAGGGCATGTCAGACCTGCTGCCCGGATTCGTTCGGCGGCACTGATACATTGGTAGCGCTCCTGCTCGGCCAGTCGTTGCAGGGCTTCGGCATCATTCAGTTCATAACTGGAGCCAGCATGTGTCATGACTCCGACGAGTTGCATACCTCCGTCATGCAATGTCTGCGCGACGTCGAGCAACAAATTGTCGTCGTACTTGATCCCCGAGCGGTGCCCGTCGCTGTCCACTTCGATCCAGACATCCAGGACTTCGCCTTGTCCCCCGGCAAACGCGACGATGGCCCGGGCACCAGCAATGCTGTCGGTGATGATACTCAGTTTGCAGCCCATACGTTTCAGCGCCAGGGCTTGAGGCAATTTGCCGGGAGCCATGGCGACGGCATAGAGGATGTCGGTGATCCCGGCCGCGAAGCAGTGTTCGGCTTCCTTCAAGGTTGAAACCGTGACACCACTGGCTCCCGCCGAAATCTGTGCATCGATTACCTGTAGGCACTTGCTGGTTTTGACATGAGGGCGCAGGCGAACGCCGAACCCCTCCATGCGTTGCTGCATGCGCTGAATATTGCGCTGCATCCTTGCCACATCGATGACTGCAGCAGGTGTTTCCAGGCCGGAAAGGACGTTGGGCATGATCGGTTCTCGAATGGCGGCTGAAGGACCTCACTCTACTGAATGATCGTAAATTCATGGTTAAATCAAATGTTACCTATGATTAAGATAAAGTGAATGATAACTATCGAAGACCTGCGTCTGGCCGTGACCCTTTCGCGCTCAGAGTCGCTAAGTGCTGCTGCCAGAGCCCTTAATGTATCGCCGCCAGCGCTGTCCATGCGCCTGCGCAAGCTAGAAGCTTTGCTGGGCTCCAATCTGGCCAGTCGGGATGCCCGACGCTTGAGCCTGACAGCCGAAGGAGAACGTTTTGCCAAGGAAAGCGTGGCCTTGCTGGAGAAGCTTGAGGCACTGCCGGAGTCCTTCAGACAACCAAACGATCAATTGAGCGGCATCCTGCGGCTCGCAGCGCCTTTCGGTTATGGCCGTCAGCGCATTGCGCCAATGCTGGCTCGCTTTGCGAAGCTGCACCCCGGGCTTCGTCTGCACCTGGACTTGCGTGAAACACCCTGGCCGGATCGGCATGACAGCGATGCCGTGATCCACATCGGTAGCATTCATGACAGTTCATGGGTTGCCCACACATTGATGCAGAACGAACGTTGGCTGTGTGCCAGTCCGCATTACTTGAAGACTCATGGCACACCGCAGACTCCGGAGGAACTGGCGGACCATCGCTGCATCTGCATTCGTGAGAACGAAGAAGACGTCACGCTCTGGCACCTTCGTAAACAGAACACCCGGCATACCCTACGCATCGAACCCGCTATGCTCTGTAACGATGGCAGCGTTGCTCGACGCTGGGCCGAGCAGGATCAGGGGTTGATCCTGCGTTCGCAGTGGGATGTCAGCGATGCCATCCAGAGTGGCGCACTTGTCCGGGTATTGGCGGACTGGTCGTTCGAGAGCGCGCCGATCCTATTGCTGGTGCCTTCGCGCAAACACCGCACTGCACGGATACAGGCCTTGATGGTGTTTCTTGACGAGTCGTTGAAGTGAGGGGACCTGGTCGTCATGACTGGCTGACGACCAGATTTTGGATATTCGTTCTGGACTAGAGATCTTTCTTCACTTCCTTGTCCACATGCTTGTCTGCCTTGTGGCGCTCTTCATCATCGTGCTTGAGGCCTTTTTCGGCTTCCTTGGCGTCATGCTCGACCCCTTTGTCCACTTCACGATTATCGTGCCGGACGCCTTTTTCCAGCTCGCTTTCAGCAAAGGCCTGGCTGGTGACACTGCCCAACAGCAGCGTTGTAGCGAATGTCGCCATCACTAGCTTCTTCATAGACTTCTCCATTTTCCGAACGGCCGTCCCGTCATGGGGCGATCAGGTTCAACGATAGACCAGCCAGGCAGACTCGCTGGTTTTTGTACAGAGATGCGGGCTGGAGGCTATATGGCATCATTTGCTTGTCTGTTAAGGTTCTATCCCGCTAATGGATCAATATGAATCAGGACGATGAACGAAAACGCTCTCAAATTCGCCAAGTATTGGCGTAACTCGCTGGTCGATGCAGAAAATGATAACGGTGGTCTCAAGTCTGATGGCCTGAGCGGTCATATTGGTCTTCCGGCTGAGGCCTTGCAGTCGGGCTATCTGGGGAGCGAAACCGTCGAATCCCTGTTCAAGGATGAGCCTGAGCGATGCCAGAATATTGAGGTCACTATTCGGCCCTGGGTTTTCAGGGCGCGACTTGAGCACGGTAAAGTCCGAAGCGGCATGCATGCGATAGTGACGCCATTGATCGGGCATGTGCGGGTCAATCGCCACGGGCAACTTTTCCCAACCGCCAATACCGTCATACCACGCGACATTCTCGAACCCTTGGAATCGGGCTGTTTCTCGCTGGGCGATGTCTCCGATGTGGATACCTTTCTGGCAGTCAACACGCTACCGACCTTTGAGCCGCCGGAAGATGACGAGGCTGCGGATGCCGATGAATATGCTTCGCAATGGGCCGCCTACCTGCAGTTTTGTGAGCGCTTCCTAGAGAATGTCTGTCCTGGCTGGCTGCAAGGCGACAACGGTTACGAGCGTTCCAATGAATGGTGTCTGTTCAAGGAAGAAAAGATATCCGGGGCCAGCCAGCATATCGTTCGTCTGTATGATCATATGCGTGATACGAACCCTGACAGTCCACTTTTTGAGCGTTATACCAGTCAGGTAACCCTTAGACCTGAACCCTGTCTGCCGAAAAGTTCAGGTTTTGCATCGCGACTCGGACATGCCAGCGATCAATATGCTTTGGCCGATGAGCAACGTGATGCGCTGGCGCATTTTCTGGCATCTCGCCATGGCGATATTCTGGGGGTGAACGGGCCGCCCGGCACCGGCAAGACAACGTTGCTGTTATCCGTGGTTGCCTCATTGTGGGCCGAGGCGGCGCTTGCGCAGGGAGAGCCTGCGGTGATTGTGGCCAGTTCCACCAACAACCAGGCTGTGACCAATATTCTCGATGCCTTCGGCTCGGATTTCGCCAAGGGGGATGGCCCTTTTGCCGGACGCTGGCTACCGGGTGTCGACAGTTTCGGGGCCTATTTTGCAAGCTCATCTACTAACCCTGAAACAGTACGCAAGTATCAGAGCCAGAGCTTCTTTACCAAGACTGAGTCCTCGGACTATCTGACGCGTGCAAAAGGCGAATGGTTGAGCCGCGCGGCAGTAGCTTTTGCGGAGGTTACGCCGCTTACGGTCGATGTAGCAGTCCAGCAACTGCATCGCACGCTTGAGGCTCGCGTCAATGAGTTGAAGGCGATCGAGCATTCGTGGCATGCGCTTGTCGATGCCCGAGAGGTACTTCGGTCCGAATGGGGCGACGACCCTGATGCTGCTATCGAAAGCGTGCGAGCTGCTGTACAGACGCTCAAGACAAAAAGCTCCCGGCTCAAGGCTCTGGAAAACTCATTTCGTCAGTATCTGGCCGACGAGCCCCTGTGGTACGTGTTGTTTGCCTGGATCGCTCCCATACAGCAAAAACGTCAGCTGCGGGCTTACCTGCATATCGAGCTCAACCACCTTGATCCGCAGACCTCAGAGCCTCTGCTCAGTGAGGAGCAACTGGAGCAGTTGTCATCTCTGAACAAAGTGTCGGCAATTAGTGATGTCCTGGTGGCTTGGCGTAAGGCTGTCACAGAGCTGGTCGCCACGCAGGAAGCCAGAATCGTCAGTGCTCAAGTCCTGCTGCAGGTTCGGCAGCAATGCCTGACGAACTGGCAGAGAGCATTGCTGCCTTTGGAGTTGCCTGCCGATGCGGTGACCGACGATATGACGCTCAGCGAGTGCGATGCACTGACCGACACCCGCATACGCTTTCCGATTTTCCTGTTGAGTACCCATTATTGGGAAGGGCGCTGGTTGCTTGAACTTGAGCAGACCTTGCCGCAAATTCTGAAAGATCACAAAAAAAATGGTCGTAAGAGCCTGGAGAAGCGCTGGCATCGTTGGATGAAGTTGACCCCTTGCGTGGTGTCGACCTTTTTCATGCTGCCCAGCCATCTGAAGGGCAGCAAATATAACGGCAGTGGCCACGACGAGAGTTACATGTACGAGCTTATCGACCTGTTGATCGTCGATGAGGCCGGCCAGGTCCTGCCCGAAGTGGCGGGGGCCTCCTTTGCCTTGGCCAAAAAGGCGTTGGTGATTGGCGATACCCTGCAAATCGAGCCTATCTGGTCGATCCCCGATTCGGTGGATATAGGCAACCTGATGAGCGCCGGGCTGTTGCCACGGGTTGGCGTCGACCAAGCTTATGAAGCGCTCTGTGACACCGGTGTCAGTGCGGCCTCGGGCAGCGTGATGCGTATTGCCCAGAATGCCAGCCGCTACCATTACGACCCCGACATGGCGCGCGGCATGTTCCTCTACGAACATCGTCGTTGCTACGATTCGATCGTCGATTACTGCAATGCCCTCTGCTATAAGGGCAAGCTGGTGCCCAGACGTGGTGAAAAGCCTCAAGGCGGATTACCAGCATTGGGTTATCTGCATGTCGATGGTATGTGCCAACAGCAGAACGGCCGGAGCCGGATGAACCGGCTGGAAGCGGAAACCATCGCGCAATGGCTCGCCGCCCATCGCTCGCAGCTTGAAGAGCGTTATGGTGAGGAGTTGTGGAAGATCGTCGGGGTCATTACACCCTTTGGCGCTCAGTCCCAGGCTATCGCCGAGGCATGTGATGCTTGCGGTATCAGGACCGGAAAGGGCGACGGTGAACTGACGGTGGGCACCGTGCATTCCTTCCAAGGAGCCGCGCGCCCCGTGGTGATCTTTTCGGCGGTGTATTCCAAACACGCCAATGGTGGTTTCATCGACCGTCGCTCAAGCATGCTGAATGTCGCGGTATCCCGCGCCAAGGACAGTTTTCTGGTATTCGGCGACATGGACCTGTTCGGCATGGTGCCTGAAACTAAACCTCGGGGCTTGTTGGCTGAATACCTGCTGCGCGACCCTGCCAGTGAACTGATATTCCAATACCAGCCGCGCAAGGACCTGCAGACTTCTCGATCAACTCTGAAGCATCTGATCAATGCCCCGGCCCACGATCAGTTCCTGCTCAAGATCCTGGCTACTGCAACACGCGAAGTACACATCGTTTCGCCGTGGATCATTTTGCAGCGGATCCATGACATCGGTGCATGGCAAGCCATGATTGATGCTGTTGCACGTGGCATCAAGGTGAAGGTTTATACGGATCGGGATTTCAATCTTGGCGCGCATTGGGAAAGCAATCCCGGCGAAGCACTCAAGCAGGCCTTGCAGGCATTACGAGGCCAGAAAATCGAGTCCCATGTCGTGCGCAAGGTACACAGCAAAATCGTCATGGCTGATGATCAGTTACTGTGCATGGGCTCATTCAACTGGTTCAGCGCAAAGCGTGGAGGTGGGGCCAATTATGAAACGTCCATGGTGTACGAAGGGCCTGATGTGACGGGCGAGATCGGTACCCATCGACAGAGCCTCGTTGCACGTATCGACCCCCTTCATTGATGGCTGGCTTGCGGCAGTCCGAAGTTCTTTTCCTGGCTGCCGCTGTTCAGTGATGATTGGCAAACTGAAATACTTGGTCTGGTGCTTCGGGACGCCTCCACGCTGGTTTGCGGTATGTAGGAGCGTGCAGATCCCTAGGTTTTTTACGAAAAATCGGCGAGCTAAGGTCAGGCAAGGCAAAAAACGGAGAGAAACGGTTGGAGTCTCGCTCGACTTGACGGGTTGTCCATGAGCATTCTGATCGGACTCGCGCACGAGCCGGTTTTTAACGCAGCATGACCGAGCGCAGCCTCTTTACGTACAAAATCTAGGCTACCCCGGGAGGGCCATCGAACACCTAGCGTATCTTTCCGTGAGACATGCAAGGCTTGGGCACTTCTTCAAACTCAGTACCGCTCAAGTCACTGCACTTGATAGAGCTTTCGACGTAACCTGTGGTCAGCAGCACCTTGATTTTCGGATAGCGCTGTTTCACTTCCCCGGGCAGCATTGACCCGTTCATTCCGCCCGGTATGATCAGGTCGCGGAAGAGCAGGTCATAGGTCTCGCCGTTTTCAAAACGCTTCAGCGCTTCTCGTGTATTACCGGTGAAAAGAACGCCACTAATGCGGGCCTATTCAGCCTCTCAACTGTCCGAAAACGATTCACACCAAACTGGCAACGCCTGCTGATCAATTCCCCAATGAGGCTGACCGGAACGTATGCAAATCCCACCAACCCAGCGCTCATGGGTCGCATGCTCCAGCCAATAAGCCGCACCACTCAAAACCTGTTTGCCCAACTCAGTAATCGTCAGCAGGCGGCGAGGCCATTCCAAGTGGCCCTCAGACTCTATCAGCAAGGGGTGTGGGGTATCGATCAGAGGCCTCAGCATCGCGTGAAACATGATGTCCCCGAGAAAGGGCAGCGGCTCGCGCTTACCCATCAGCTCGGCGAAAACCCTGGCAAAGGGCATCGAGCCAGCTTCATTTATCACCTGCAAGGCCAGACGCTCCGTGAGCGATAAACCGTCGCGAACGCCCGGCAATTCCTGTAACTGTCGCAACAACGCCGGAGCCAGAAAGGGCAGGGCGTCATGCGGACTGTGGGCCAGCTTCGCCAGGGCAACGGGCGATGCATCGCAATAAGCCAGCCATGCCTGACGCGCCAACAGCAGCGCCTCCTCATCGACCGGTCTGCGCTGCGGCCAGAGCCAGGCCAGAACGTCGGGAGCCAACTGACCAATGCCGATAAAACGCTGAATGCCGGGTACACGGTCCACTTCGATCAGCTCAAGTTTAGGTGGGAGGCGTTCAAGCCCCGCCAAAGCCCGAATCAGGAAAAGCTGATCATAGGCATCCGCTTCACACCACAAAACGCTGTGGTCGGCGCTGCCGAGTAGCTTGAGGTGAGTGTATTCGTCATCGAGCCTGCGCGTGGTATCGCCCACCGCCATCCCGAAGGCCTGGCTGATGAACTGGCCACGAAGCGCCCGATACGCCTCGGCAGGCAAATCCTGAACCGGTCCCATGCACAGCGGGTCCGTCAGCATCTGAAACGAACCCTTGAAACCCGCCAGTTGCAGGCTGTGCGCAATGTCATTGCCGCATCGCCAATGCACCGTACGCGCCTCATCACTGGCCTCGAAATCCGGATGACGCGCTGCAAACTCGACTGCATCCACGTGCGCCTTCAGCTTCGGCCAACTGCTGAACCCCAACTCTCTGGCGATCAGCCATTGAGCATCGGACAACGTCGGGGAAGCGAAAGAGGGACCACGTGAAATCAGTGAAAGCCCATCAGGTGCAGCGCCGTTTTTCAGATGCTGCAGAAGCGCCTTGGCGCGCTTGCGCTGCTGCTCAAGGTTGATACGACCGTCGTGGGATAACCATGTGGGACGAGTAGGCATACGATCTCCTTGCACAAACCTTGTCCGCTTGAAGGTCGGGAGTCGTAGTGACGAATGCGAGAGGTAAGATCCTGGGCGCAGCCCTTTCCGCGGATGGGGGCGTGGATGGCGCCTGGCGGGAATATAGGCAACGGACGCGATGAATGCAATCTTCACCGCGTGCTCTGTGGGACCGGATTTATCCGGGAAGGCGCTATCGAGCCACCATCCGCAGACTGCTGGCCACACAACCCGCCGCCGCAAAGCCTGCACCGACAGCCAGCGCCAGACTGGGGCCGCCTTCACCGACCAGCCCGAAACACAGGGCCACCAGAGCTGCGCCGGTGGCCTGGCCAATCAGGCGGGAACTGGCCACAGTGCCGCTGGCACCACTGGCCCGTTCCTTGGGGGCACTGGTCATGATCGCCTTGAGGTTGGGGGCTTGAACAAACCCGAACCCGATCCCGCAATAAATCATGCGTGCCACGATTTCGCCGGTCGAAGGATGATCGGGCATCCACAGCAGCGACAGCATGCCGGTACTCAAGATGGCCAGTCCGATGCTGCACAACACGCCCGGTGAATAGCGATCCGACAACCGCCCGGCAAAGGGGCCGATGGCAGCCACCACGACCGACCACGGCGTCATCAGAAAGCCGGTCTGGATTGGATCAAGGCCCAGCGTGTGTTCAAAAAAGAACGGCAGCGACACAAATGCCAGCCCCTGGGCGCTGAACACACAGAACGCGGTGAGAGCCGACAAGGCAAACATCGGGCGTTTGAGCAGGTCCAGCGGAAACATCGGGGCCGGATGATGGCGCTCGCGACGCAACATCAGGGCACCGGCGATCAGGAATACCCCCAGGCCAGCCAGTACGCTGAACATGGACGCCAGTTGGGCGGCCTGACCCAGGGCGAAAATGAGTGCGCCGAAAGTGATCGTGTTCAGCAAGGCTGTCTTGTAATCGAAAGGCTGCTCGGCACGGCTATGGCTTGTGGGCAAGGAGTTCCAGGCGAAGGCCACTGCAAACAGGCCGATGGGCAGGTTGATCGCAAACAGCCAGGGCCAACTGGCGACTGACAGCACCAGCGAGGCCACGGTGGGGCCGATTGAAAAGGAAGTGCCCACCACCAGAGCATTCAGGCCCACCCCGCGCCCCAGATGCTCCCGCGAAAAGATCTGGCCGATCAGAGCGGTGTTCACGCTCATGATCGCGCTGGCACCCAGACCTTGCAGCACCCGTGCAGCGATCAGTGTGCCCAACGAATCCGCCAGACTGCACAGCCCTGAAGCCAGGACAAACACAATGATGCCGCCCAGATAAATCTTGCGCGGCCCGATGACACCCCCCAACGCCGCCAGCGGCAGCAGGGTCGCCACCGCCGCCAACTGATAAGCATTGATGATCCATACCGCTGCGGCGGGTGGCGTATTCAGATCCGCCGCAATCGCGGGCAGGGCGGTATTGGCAATGGCGATATCCAGCGTTGCCAGCGCGATGGACACCAGAATCGCCGCCATCGCCCGCCACTGTCGTGCGGTGAGCTGCGGCGGCGGGCTGATTGCGGTGGAAGACGTCATGGTCCGGTGTTGCTCCTGTGCCGGTACGTGATTCGCTCAGGTCACGCCTGGTCTGCGGCCTGATCGGCCTGGAACTTCTTCACCACCTCATTGGCAATCTTGAAACTGTCGAGCGCCGCCGGCACGCCGCAGTAGATACAGGCCTGCAGAAGAATTTCCTGAATCTCGGCCGGCGTCACGCCGTTGTTCAAGGCACCCAGCACATGCAGACGCACCTCGTTAGGCCGGTTGAGCGCTGTGAGCATGGCCAGATTGAGCATACTGCGAGTCTTGCGCTCCAGCCCCGGACGGGTCCAGACCTCGCCCCAACACCATTCGGTGGTGATCTTCTGCATCGGAATCATGAAGTCCTCGACCTCATCGACCGACTTGTCCACATACGACGCCCCCAACACCTCGCGACGCACTTCCAGGCCTTTCTTGAACTGGGGATTATCGAATTCTTCTTTCAGCGACATGGCAGGCTCCAATGTTCATTGTTATTGAGTGGCGACTGAAACGCCGAGGGCGTGTATCGCCACTATAGCCATTTGCCGAAATAACAAAAATTCATAATTTTTATGATATGCATTCCAGGGTGGAATGACTTTGGCTCCCAATCGCTTTTGTGGGACCGGATTTATCCGGGAAGGAGCCAGCTCTGCCAACGATGTCTACCCGGTGAAAATACGCTGATCAGCAAGGCCGTATAAGCAACACGACCTTACTCAATCACTGTGTTGCCTCAGCGCCCCATCACCTTCTGCCAGAACCCACGCTCAGGTGAAGACAAAACCTCCGGCGCAACATTCGGCATATCCCGCAACCGAATCCAGGACTCATCACGCCACTGCATCACACTCAGCGACGTACCCGGCCACTGCAAATGGCTCAGCCTCGGATTATCCAGCGTTGCGCTCTGCGCCCCATGCAGTACCGGCAACACCTCATGCGTCAGCCACTGCCGCAATGCCCGGTTTTCAGGCACGTAATGATGAACCAACAACGCAAATGCGCCCGACTCGCTGACCATAAACTGCTTTTGCCACTTGCCGTTGGCCTGCAACCACACAACCCGATGCTGGTCTGCATCCAGCTTGAGCGCTGACCGCTCGCCCAGGGTTTGGCCCATCAAGCGGGCGAGGTCTGAGAGGCAGAACCAGGCTTGGGATTCTGTGAACATGGCGCGCAGCATGCGGCTGTGGCGGAGGAAGAGGGTGGCTTCAAAGTGAGAGGTACAAGGAATATCGCTGCTGAAATTGTGCATGGCTTACATTCATCGGAAATGGCTGATGGAACTGCCTGAATTGTCGCCAAACAATGGGTGGCAGTTGTGTGTGGGTTGGCGAACCGGTAGCTATTTCCAAACCCGGCAGGCCCGAAGGCCTCCCGCACACAACCGCCATAACGCGATGAGCAGACAGGATAAAACGACTGCATCACGATGGAGAGAGATTTAGCTTGGCCGGGTCGCCAAACCCGATCGCTGAACTGGTAGCGAATGTCGAGCATGGTAATTGGAAGGCGCGCAGTCTTTAAGGCCAGAGGTACGGTTGAGGTCGTGGGTAAAGTCACAACGAGTTGTAGGTGAACTCTCGGGGTTGAAGCGTGACTTCGGCGGACGCGGGGCCTTTATGCGTTTCTGAGCTGCCTATACGGCAGTGAAGGCCCAGTGGCTCCAGTGGATGTTCGACTCCCTTTTCTGAGCTGCCTATACGGCAGTGAAGACAATGAGCCAGAGACGGTATTGAGCTTGGTTTTTCTGAGCTGCCTATACGGCAGTGAAGGTCAGCGACCATCGGGATGAAGCGTTCGATCATTTCTGAGCTGCCTATACGGCAGTGAAGTAGACACCTTGCCTCATAACTCTCCGTTTTTAAAGAGAAACCACCTGCCTGACGTCGTTTTACCCTCTTTTTTGAGGCCTTCGTAACTTGTTGATTTTAAAGGAAGCCTTGAGAGGGTTAAAAAAGAGGGTCAAAAGAGGGGGAGTTAAGTCGTGGCCTGGCATCGGACCTGTAGGAGCGACTTCAGTCGCGAGAGGCCAGCACATTCAAAGGACATGTATTGCCTGGTACGCCGTTTCGCGAATGAATTCGCTCCTACAGGCCCGGCAATCATCAAAAAACGGGCACAAAAAAACCGGCTCAACTGGCCGGTTTCTTTTAAGCTCAAGCTCTGTAACCGCTTGAGTGTGTTGCTATATGGTGCCCCGAGGGAGACTCGAACTCCCACTCCTTTCGAAAACGGATTTTGAATCCGCCGCGTCTACCAATTCCGCCATCAGGGCTCAATGGCGGCGAAGTATAGGGATGCGCATACCGTTGGTCAACAAGGATTTTTGCTGGTTTTTTACTAATGCCTTCAAACCGGATAAACTTCCCGGCCCTGCTAATCGAACCCCATCATGCGCGTTGCTGACTTTACCTTCGACCTTCCTGATTCCCTGATCGCTCGTCACCCGCTGGCCGAGCGGCGCAGCAGTCGTCTGTTGACCCTGGACGGGGTGAGCGGCGCGCTGGCGCATCGTCAATTCACTGATTTGCTTGAACATTTGCGCCCTGGCGATCTGATGGTGTTCAACAATACCCGCGTCATTCCCGCACGGCTGTTCGGGCAGAAGGCGTCCGGCGGCAAGCTGGAGATTCTGGTGGAGCGGGTGCTGGACAGTCATCGGGTGCTGGCGCATGTGCGGTCGAGCAAGTCGCCCAAGCCGGGTTCGTCGATTCTGATCGACGGCGGTGGTGAGGCCGAGATGGTGGCGCGCCATGACACGCTGTTCGAGCTGCGCTTTGCCGAAGAGGTGTTGCCGCTGCTGGACCGGGTCGGGCATATGCCGTTGCCTCCTTATATAGATCGCCCGGACGAAGGCGCGGACCGCGAGCGTTATCAGACGGTCTATGCCCAGCGTGCCGGTGCGGTGGCGGCGCCGACGGCGGGCCTGCATTTCGATCAGCCTTTGCTGGAGGCGATTGCCGCCAAGGGCGTCGAGACGGCGTACGTGACCCTGCATGTGGGTGCAGGCACCTTTCAGCCGGTGCGTGTGGATCGCATCGAAGATCACCACATGCACAACGAATGGCTGGAAGTCAGCCAGGACGTGGTCGATGCCGTGGCTGCGTGCCGTGCCCGGGGCGGTCGAGTGATTGCTGTGGGGACCACCAGCGTGCGTTCGCTGGAGAGTGCTGCCCGTGATGGCGTGTTGAAACCGTTCAGTGGCGACACCGACATCTTCATTTACCCGGGCCGGCCGTTCCATGTGGTCGATGCCCTGGTGACCAATTTCCATTTGCCTGAATCCACGCTGTTGATGCTGGTTTCGGCGTTCGCCGGTTATCCCGAAACCATGGCGGCCTACGCGGCGGCCATCGAGCATGGGTACCGCTTCTTCAGTTACGGTGATGCAATGTTCATCACCCGCAATCCCGCGCCGACGGCCCCGCAGGAATCGGCCCCAGAGGATCAAGCATGAGTCGCACCTGTCGTATGTCTTTCGAGTTGCTGGCCACCGACGGCAAGGCCCGTCGCGGTCGCTTGACCTTCCCCCGTGGCGTGGTGGAAACCCCGGCGTTCATGCCGGTGGGCACCTATGGCACGGTCAAGGGCATGCTGCCTCGGGATATCGAGGCCACGGGTGCGCAGATCATTCTGGGTAACACCTTCCACCTGTGGCTGCGTCCGGGCACCGAGGTCATCAAGGGCCACGGCGACCTGCACGATTTCATGCAGTGGAAAGGCCCGATTCTGACCGACTCCGGTGGTTTCCAGGTGTTCAGCCTGGGGGCCATGCGCAAGATCAAGGAGGAGGGCGTGACCTTCGCTTCTCCGGTCGATGGCGCCAAGGTGTTCATGGGGCCGGAAGAGTCCATGCAGGTCCAGCGCGATCTGGGCTCGGATATCGTGATGATCTTCGACGAATGCACGCCGTACCCGGCCGATGAAGACGTGGCGCGGGTGTCCATGGAGCTGTCGCTGCGCTGGGCCAAGCGCTCGAAAGTTGCCCATGGCGAAAACACGGCGGCGCTGTTCGGTATCGTTCAGGGCGGCATGCATGAAAACCTGCGCATGCGCTCGCTCGAAGGCCTGGAGCAGATCGGTTTCGACGGTCTGGCCATTGGCGGCCTGTCGGTGGGCGAGCCCAAGCACGAGATGATCAAGGTACTGGATTACCTGCCGGGCCAGATGCCAGCAGACAAACCTCGTTACCTTATGGGGGTAGGCAAGCCCGAGGATCTGGTTGAGGGTGTGCGCCGAGGCGTCGACATGTTCGACTGTGTGATGCCGACCCGCAATGCCCGCAACGGCCATCTGTTCATCGACACCGGTGTACTGAAGATCCGTAATGCGTTCCATCGTCATGATGATTCGCCGCTGGATCCGACCTGTGACTGCTACACCTGCCAGAACTTCTCCCGTGCTTATCTGCATCACCTGGACAAGTGCGGTGAAATGTTGGGGAGCATGCTCAATACGATCCACAATTTGCGGCATTACCAGCGGCTTATGGCTGGTTTGCGCGAGGCTATTCAACAAGGTACATTGGCCGCCTTCGTCGATGCCTTCTATGCCAAACGCGGCCTTCCAACGCCGCCGCTTGGCTGAAACAGAACCGATTTTTCGTGTTTCTTATACTAATTATGCAATTGGAGCGCTAAATGAGCTTTTTCATCTCTCCCGCTTTCGCGGATGCTGCTGCACCGGCTGCCGGTCCTGCGGGCACCGGCTTTGAGTGGATCTTCCTGGTCGGCTTTCTGGTCATCTTCTACCTGATGATCTGGCGTCCACAGGCCAAGCGCGCCAAAGAGCAGAAAAACCTGCTCAGCAACCTGCAGAAAGGCGACGAAGTCGTGACCACTGGCGGTATCGCGGGCAAGATCAGCAAAGTGACCGAAGACTTCGTGGTCATCGAAGTGTCCGACACGGTCGAGCTGAAGTTCCAGAAGGGCGCTATCGCTGCCACTCTGCCAAAGGGCACCCTGAAAGCGATCTGAGTACCATCTTTTACCAATCGACGGGGCGCGCAAGGCGCCCCGCGTTCTAAGCGGGCGGCGTGATGCTGAACAAATACCCTCTGTGGAAATACGTACTGATCCTGGCGGTGCTGGCGATCGGTTTCATTTATTCCGCACCCAATCTCTACCCTGACGACTCGGCTATCCAGATCAGTGGCGCCAGTACTGCGCTGCAGGTCAGTCAGGCGGATCTGGACCGTGCAGGCAAGGCGCTTGCCGATGCCGGTATCTCGGTCAAGGCCTCCTCTCTGGCTGAGAATGGCAAGGGCGGTTTGTTGCGTCTGAGCAAGCAGGAAGATCAACTGCCAGCCAAGGATGTGGTGCGCAAGGCGTTGGGTGATGACTATGTCGTCGCGCTCAACCTGGCCCGTACGACCCCGACCTGGTTGCGCAACCTGGGTGCAAGCCCGATGAAACTGGGTCTGGACCTTTCCGGTGGTGTGCACTTCCTGCTGGAAGTGGACATGGACAAGGCCATCGATGCCCGCCTGAAAGTCTACGAAGGCGAAGTCAAGACACTGCTGCGCAAGGAGAAGGTGCGTTATCGCAGCCTTCCGCAGGTCAACAACGTCATTCAGTTGGGTTTCACCGACGATGCCGAGCGTGAACAGGCCCGTGCCCTGATCCGCAAGAGCTTCACCGACTTCGAGGTTACGCCTGCCGAGCTGAACGGTATCCCTGTTCTGCGTCTGGCGCTGACCGCAGCCAAGCTGGCTGAAATTCGTGAATACTCCATCAAGCAGAACCTGACCACGGTGCGTAACCGTGTCAACGAGCTGGGTGTGGCCGAGCCTCTGGTCCAGCGTCAGGGCGCCAACCGTATCGTGGTTGAGCTGCCGGGCGTGCAGGACACCGCCGAAGCCAAGCGTATTCTCGGCAAGACCGCCAACCTGGAATTCCGTCTGGGCGCAGGTCCTGATGATTCCAAGGGCACGACCGAGATGTTCGAGTTCCGCGAAGGCGGACGTCCGGCCGCTGCGGTCGAGCGTGGCCTGATCATCACCGGTGACCAGGTGACCGACGCCAAGGCGAGCTTCGACGAACATGGTCGTCCACAGGTGAACATCAACCTCGATGGTCACGGTGGCGAGCTGATGAGCCGTGCAACCCGCAGCAACGTGGGGCGCAGCATGGCGGTGATCTTCATCGAGCAGCGTCCGACCACGACCTATGTCAAGCAGATGGTCGATGGCGTCGAGAAAGACGTGGCGGTGCAGACCTTCAAGGAAGACAAGAAAATCATCAGTCTGGCGACCATCCAGTCGCCACTGGGCAGTCAGTTCCGGATCACCGGTCTGAACGGCCAGGGTGAGTCTTCCGAACTGGCGCTGCTGCTGCGCGCCGGTGGTCTGGCAGCTCCGATGTACTTCGCTGAAGAGCGTACCATCGGCCCGAGCCTCGGTGCCGACAACATCACCAAAGGTGTCGATGCTTCCCTGTGGGGCATGCTGTTCGTGTCGCTGTTCATCATGGCGATCTACCGCTTCTTCGGTCTGATCGCCACTGTCGCCCTGGCCTTCAACATGGTCATGCTGCTGGCACTGATGTCCTTGCTGGGGGCGACGCTGACCCTGCCGGGTATCGCCGGTATCGTGCTGACCATGGGTATGGCGGTGGACGCCAACGTGCTGATCTTCTCGCGGATACGTGAGGAAATTGCCAACGGCATGAGCGTGCAGCGTGCAATCAACGAAGGTTTCGATCGTGCCTACACGGCGATCCTCGACGCCAACCTGACGACGCTGCTGGTCGGCGGCATTCTCTTTGCGATGGGCACCGGCCCTGTCAAAGGGTTTGCGGTGACCATGTCGCTCGGGATCTTTACCTCGATGTTCACGGCCATCATGGTGACCCGCGCAATGGTCAACCTGATCTACGGCGGTCGTGACTTCAAGAAGTTGTGGATTTAAGGGGCTGCCATGTTACGTACCATCAACTTCATGGGCGTTCGCAATGTTGCGTTCGCCATTACCATGCTCCTTACCGCACTGGCGCTGTTCAGCTGGTTCCATAAAGGGCTTAACTTCGGTCTGGACTTCACCGGCGGTACGCTGATCGAGCTGACCTACGAGCGTCCTGCGGATCTCGGCAAGGTGCGTGAAGAGCTGGTTTCGGCCGGTTATCACGAAGCCGTGGTGCAGAGCTTCGGCGCGACCACCGACCTGCTGGTGCGCATGCCGGGTGAAGATCCACAACTGGGTACTCAGGTGGCTGAGGCGCTGCGCAAGGCGGGTGCCGATAACCCGGCGACCGTCAAGCGCGTCGAGTTCGTTGGTCCGCAGGTCGGTGAAGAGCTGCGTGACCAGGGCGGTATCGGCATGCTGCTGGCGCTCGGTGGCGTTCTGATTTACCTGGCGTTCCGCTTCCAGTGGAAGTTTGCGGTCGGCGCGATCATTTCCCTGATTCACGACGTGGTCGTGACCATGGGTATCCTGTCGTTCTTCCAGATCACCTTCGACCTGACGGTGCTGGCGGCGGTGCTGGCGATCATCGGTTACTCGCTGAACGACACCATCGTGGTTTTCGACCGGGTTCGTGAGAACTTCCGTCTGCTGCGCAAGGCTTCGCTGATCGAGAACATCAACATCTCCACCACGCAGACCCTGCTGCGTACCGTGGCGACATCGGTCTCGACCCTGCTGGCGATCATTGCCCTGTGGATCTTCGGCGGCGACAGCCTGGAAGGCTTCTCCATCGCGTTGTTCATCGGTGTTCTGGCGGGTACTTACTCGTCCATCTACATCGCCAACGTGGTGTTGATCTGGCTGAACCTCACGACCGAGGACCTGATCCCGCCGGTGGTGACGGAGAAGGCGGACGACCTGCCGTAAGGGACTCTTCGCGGATGAATCCGCTCCCACACGGTAGGAGCGAATTTATTCGCGAAAACAACACGCTGTAACGAAAAAGGCGCGAGTTCGGAACTCGCGCCTTTTTTTCTGCTCCAAGGCTTGGTACTGCGCAGGAAACTGCGTTTAAGGATGGTCAGGAGGTTGAAGTGAACAAGTCTATGCTTGTTGGTGCTGTTTTAGGTGCTGCTGTCGTAACTGCGGGCGGTGCCGTTGCTACCTACAGCCTGGTCAAGAGCGGCCCGGAGTATGCCGATGTCCTGGCGGTCGAGCCGATCAAGGAACAAATCAAGACCCCGCGTGAGGTCTGCAAGGACGTGGCGGTAACCCACCGCGCTCCAGTCAAGGATGAACACCAGATCGTAGGCAGTGTCATCGGTGCAGTGGCGGGCGGTTTGCTCGGCAACCAGATCGGTGGCGGTAACGGCAAGAAGATTGCCACGGTAGCGGGCGCGGTCGGTGGCGGTTATGCCGGTAACAAGGTTCAGGAAGGCATGCAGAACCGTGATACCTACACAACGACTGAGACCCGTTGCAACACGGTCAACGATATCAGCGACAAGGTCGTGGGCTACAACGTGAAGTACAAGCTGAACGAAAAAGTGGGTCAGGTGCGTATGGCCAATGATCCGGGCAGCCAGATTCCAGTGGACAAGAATGGGCAGTTGATCCTGAGTCAGGCTGCTCAGTAATGCTGTCGTGTGGGAGCGAATTTATTCGCGAATGAATTCGCTCCTACAGAATCGAGGTATAAAAAAACCGGCTTTCGCCGGTTTTTTTACGTCTGTCGCTTAGCGTTTCAGCGAAGGCGGCAGGTGTGGTGCGATGGCGGTCAGGACAGCCTTGAAGCATTTGGTGTTGCCGGCAACGATGTGGCCTTTTTCCAGGAAGTCGTGACCACCTGTGAAGTCGCTGACCAGGCCGCCTGCTTCCTGAATCAGCAGGGCGCCTGCGGCGATGTCCCACTCGGACAGGCCGGATTCCCAGAAGGCGTCGAAGCGACCGGCGGCGACGTAGGCCAGGTCCAGGCTGGCGGAACCTGCGCGGCGGATGCCAGCAGTCTGGCCGACCAGGCTGCGGAACATGTTCAGGTAGTTTTCCAGGCCGTCCATTTGATCGTCACGGAACGGGAAGCCGGTGCCCAGCAGAGCGCCTTCGAGGCTCTTGCGCTGGCTGACACGCAGGCGACGGCCATTCAGTGCAGCACCACGGCCACGGCTGGCGGTGAATTCTTCCTGGCGAACCGGGTCGAGAACGACGGCGTGCTCAAGACGGCCGCGGTATTTGCAGGCGATGCTGACAGCGAAATGAGGAATGCCACGAACGAAGTTGGTGGTGCCGTCCAGCGGATCGATGATCCACAGGTAGTCGGCGCCTTCGCCGCTGCCAGCATGCAGGCCGCTTTCTTCGCCGAGGATGCCGTGGGTAGGGTAGGCCTTGCGTAGGGCGGTGATGATGCTCTGCTCGGCGGCACGGTCGATTTCCGTGACGTAGTCCTTGGCTTCTTTTTCGTCAACCTTGATGGTATCCAGGCGCTCGATGGAGCGGAAAATCAATTCGCTGGCGCTGCGGGCGGCGCGCAGCGCGATATTCAGCATGGGCTGCATGGACATTTCACCTAAGGTTGTTAAAGAGAGCCGAACATTCTATGGCGTATGTCGAATTATTTCCAGCCCCGGGGCTGTCGTCGCGATCAGGTTTTGTGATTTTTGATGTGTGCCCGTTTCTTCGTTGCGCGCTGTGCAGGGCGCACGGCTTCATAGCGTTAATCGGGTCGGTTCTGTAATATTTGCACCCCTTAATCGTGTCAGTGAGCGCTCGCATTGCTGCAGAACATTCGTGTTGTCCTGGTCGGCACTACCCATCCCGGAAATATCGGAGGGGCTGCCCGAGCCATGAAAAACATGGGGCTTTCGCGCCTTGTGCTGGTCGAACCGCGCGTATTCCCTTCTCCTGAGGCGGATGCGCGGGCCTCTGGGGCGGGCGATATCCTGGAGGGTGCGCAGGTAGTGGCGACCCTTGAAGAGGCGCTGGTCGGTTGCAGTCTGGTGCTGGGCACCAGTGCCCGTGATCGCAGTCTGCCGTGGCCGATGCTCGACCCACGTGAGTCGGGAGTGAAAGTCGTCGAGCAGGCGGGGCAGGGGGCAGAGGTCGCGCTGGTGTTCGGGCGTGAGCATGCCGGTCTGACCAACGAAGAATTGCAGCGCTGTCATTACCATGTGCATATTCCGTCGGACCCTGGCTTCAGTTCGCTCAATCTGGCCGCCGCCGTTCAGGTGCTGAGCTATGAGGTGCGCATGTCGTGGCTGGCGGCTCAGGCTCAATCGTCGAGTGGTGAAGCGGCTGAAGTCGTGTCGGCGCGTCATGATGAGCTGGCGACCATGGATGAGATGGAAGGCTTTTATGGGCATCTGGAAGCCTCGCTCGTTGCCATCGGTTTCCTTGACCCTGAGAAGCCACGTCATCTGATGGCGCGTTTGCGGCGCTTGTATGGTCGCAGCGAGGTGGAGCGTTCGGAGTTGAGTATTTTGCGCGGCATTCTCACCGAAACCCAGAAAGCGGCTCGCGGTGAGCCTTATAAGCGGAAGGATCAGTGATGTTCGAGCGTCTACGAGAAGATATTCAAAGTGTGTTCCATCGTGACCCTGCTGCGCGCAACGCTTTCGAGGTCCTGACCTGCTATCCGGGCATGCATGCGATCTGGCTGCATCGGCTGGCGCATATTCTCTGGCGCAGCGGCTGGAAGTGGCCTGCACGGCTTGTTTCCAATTTCGGTCGCTGGATGACCGGGATTGAAATCCATCCCGGGGCTCGCATCGGTCGTCGTTTCTTCATTGACCATGGCATGGGGATCGTGATCGGCGAAACGGCCGAGATCGGCAATGATGTGACGCTCTATCAGGGTGTAACCCTGGGCGGTACCAGCTGGAATGCCGGCAAGCGTCACCCGACGCTGGAAGACGGTGTGGTGGTCGGTGCCGGTGCCAAGGTGCTTGGGCCGTTCACTGTCGGTGCCGGTGCCAAGATCGGTTCCAATGCCGTGGTGACCAAGGCGGTGCCGGCAGGAGCTACGGCGGTCGGTATTCCGGGGCGTATCATCGTCAAGTCGGGCGACGATGCGGAAGCCAAACGCAAGGCGATGGCCGAGAAGCTGGGCTTTGATGCCTACGGTGTCAGTGCGGACATGCCGGACCCGGTTGCGCGTGCCATTGGCCAGTTGCTCGATCATCTGCATGCGGTGGATGGTCGTCTTGAGGATATGTGTGGCGCGCTCAGCCGGTTGGGCAGCGATTATTGCGCCAAGGAGCTGCCTGAGTTGCGCGATGAGGTCTTCGATTGCGTCAAGGACAAGAGCGAAGAGAAGGTCGGCTGAAGGTCTATGTACAAGGGCGTGTCAATACGCCACGCCCTTTGTTATGATACCGCCCGCTATTTTTGCTAAACCCGACTATTTCACTCGGTCTAATAGTTGACTTAAATGCTCGGGAATAGCATACTCGCTCCCATTCCGAACCTCTGCGGTACATGCCATGCGACTGACTACAAAAGGCCGATACGCTGTAACGGCAATGCTTGACCTGGCATTGCATGCACAGCACGGGCCAGTGTCTCTGGCCGATATCTCCGAGCGGCAAGGCATTTCCCTGTCTTACCTTGAGCAATTGTTCGCCAAGCTGCGCCGCAGCAATCTGGTGTCGAGCGTGCGCGGTCCTGGTGGTGGTTACCAGTTGTCCCGCGACATGCAGGGCATCCAGGTCGCTCAGGTCGTCGACGCGGTCAACGAGTCGGTCGATGCCACCCGTTGCCAGGGGCTGGGTGATTGCCATGCCGGTGATACCTGTCTGACCCACCACCTGTGGTGTGACCTCAGCCAGCAGATCCACGAATTTCTAAGCGGTATCAGCCTGGCTGACCTTGTCACTCGCCGTGAAGTGCAGGAAGTCGCCCAGCGCCAGGACCTGCGCCGCAGCAGTAACCATATTTCGCAGCTGGGTAAGATTGAAACGTCCGCCGTCGAATGAACGTAGATGAATGAGCGGTGCGCCTGCCTGATAGGAGAGATTCAATGAAGTTGCCGATTTACCTCGATTACTCCGCGACGACCCCGGTCGATCCGCGCGTAGCGCAGAAAATGATGGATTGCCTGCTGGTTGACGGAAACTTCGGCAACCCGGCTTCGCGCTCCCACGTGTTCGGCTGGAAGGCCGAAGAGGCAGTCGAGAACGCTCGCCGTCAGGTCGCCGATCTGGTCAACGCCGATCCACGTGAAATCGTCTGGACCTCCGGTGCCACCGAGTCCGATAACCTGGCGATCAAGGGCGTTGCGCACTTCTACGCCACCAAGGGCAAACACATCATCACTTCCAAGGTCGAACACAAGGCTGTTCTCGACACCACGCGCCAGCTGGAGCGTGAAGGTTTTGAAGTGACCTACATCGAGCCGGGCGAAGACGGCCTGATCACGCCTGCGATGATCGAAGCAGCCCTGCGTGACGACACCATTCTGGTTTCGGTCATGCACGTGAACAACGAAATCGGCACCATCAACGATATCGCTGCCATCGGTGAGCTGACCCGTTCGCGCGGCGTGTTGTTCCATGTCGACGCTGCCCAGTCCACCGGCAAGGTTGAAGTCGATCTGGCCAGCCTCAAGGTTGACCTGATGTCGTTCTCGGCTCACAAGACCTATGGCCCTAAAGGTATCGGCGCGCTCTACGTGAGCCGCAAGCCGCGTGTTCGCCTCGAAGCGACCATGCACGGTGGCGGTCACGAACGTGGCATGCGCTCCGGTACCCTGGCGACTCACCAGATCGTCGGCATGGGCGAAGCTTTCCGTATTGCCAAGGAAGAGATGGCCGCCGAAAACGTGCGGATCAAGGCCTTGAGCGATCGTTTCTACAAGCAGGTTGAAGATCTGGAAGAGTTGTACGTCAACGGCAGCCTGACTGCTCGCGTGCCGCACAACCTGAACCTGAGCTTCAACTATGTCGAAGGCGAGTCGCTGATCATGGCACTCAAGGATCTGGCGGTTTCGTCCGGTTCGGCCTGTACCTCGGCTTCTCTTGAACCTTCGTACGTATTGCGCGCTCTGGGTCGCAACGACGAGCTGGCTCACAGCTCGATCCGTTTCACCTTCGGTCGCTTCACCACTGAAGAAGAAGTCGATTACGCCGCACAGAAAGTCTGTGAAGCTGTTACCAAGCTGCGTGCTCTTTCGCCGCTGTGGGACATGTTCAAGGACGGCGTCGACATCTCCAAGATCGAGTGGGCGGCGCACTAATTTAAAGTCGCCGCCACACAGGCCGGGCTCAACCCGTTTGACCGGCCTGTAGAGCGACTCCCTGATGTGAGAGGAACATAATCATGGCTTACAGCGAAAAGGTCATCGACCACTACGAGAACCCGCGTAACGTCGGCAAGATGAACGCGGAAGATCCAGATGTTGGCACCGGCATGGTCGGCGCTCCTGCGTGCGGCGACGTGATGCGCCTGCAGATCAAGGTCAACGAGCAGGGTGTCATCGAAGACGCCAAGTTCAAGACTTACGGCTGCGGCTCCGCGATCGCCTCCAGCTCCCTGGCGACCGAGTGGATGAAAGGCAAGACTCTGGATGAAGCAGAGACCATCAAGAACACTCAGCTGGCTGAAGAGCTTGCCCTGCCTCCGGTGAAGATTCACTGCTCCGTGCTCGCGGAAGACGCCATCAAGGCGGCGGTTCGTGACTACAAGCAGAAGAAAGGCTTGCTGTAAGAAGCAGTCTTTTCAGAGAAGCTGGCGACAAGTAAGGAGTTCCGATGGCTATCAGCATGACAGAAGCTGCCGCTAACCACGTGCGTCGTTCCCTCGAAGGGCGTGGCAAGGGTGATGGCATTCGTCTGGGCGTTCGCACCACAGGCTGCTCGGGTCTTGCCTATGTGCTCGAGTTCGTGGACGAGGCGGGCGGTGAAGACACTGTGTTCGAAATGCACGGCGTCAAGGTGATTGTTGATCCCAAAAGCCTGGTCTACCTCGACGGCACCGAGCTCGATTTCGTCAAGGAAGGTTTGAACGAAGGCTTCAAGTTCAATAACCCCAACTCGCGCGGTGAGTGCGGCTGTGGCGAAAGCTTCAACGTCTGAGGCTTTCTATCGTGGGTACTCCTTGTCACTTTGCCCTGTTCGATCTCAAGCCTGATTTCCGTCTTGATCTCGACCAGTTGGCGACGCGCTACCGTGAGCTGGCGCGCAGCGTACATCCAGACCGTTTTGCCGATGCTCCCGAGCATGAGCAGCGTCTGGCACTTGAGCAGTCAGCACGTCTCAACGATGCCTACCAGACCCTTCGGAGCGCCCCGAAAAGAGCGCGCTACCTGTTGGTCATGAAAGGCGATGAGGTGCCGCTCGAAGTCACTGTGCATGATCCCGATTTTCTTCTGCAGCAGATGCAATGGCGCGAAGAGCTGGAGGATTTGCAGGACGAGGCCGATCTGGCCGGAGTAGCGGCGTTCAAGCGTCGCCTCAAGAGCGCTCAGGATGAACTGAACGAAAGCTTCGCCGCCTGTTGGGATGACGCTGCACAACGCGAGCACGCCGAACGGTTGATGCGGCGTATGCAGTTCCTCGACAAGCTCTCCTACGAAGTGCGCCAGCTGGAAGAGCGCCTCGACGATTAACCCCGTGCCGCCCTGGCCGCACGCCTGTGATTATTCAGAATAAGCATGGCCTTACTGCAGATCGCTGAACCCGGGCAAAGTCCTAAACCGCATCAGCGCCGTCTTGCTGTCGGCATTGACCTGGGCACTACCAATTCGCTGGTCGCTGCGTTGCGCAGCGGTCTTTCCGAGCCGCTGGCCGACGCCGACGGGCAGGTCATTTTGCCATCGGCTGTGCGCTACCACGCCGACCGTGTCGAGGTGGGATTGTCCGCCAGGGCTGCCGCTCCTGCCGATCCATTCAATACCGTGCTTTCGGTCAAGCGCCTCATGGGGCGCGGCCTGTCCGACGTGAAGCAACTGGGTGAGCAACTGCCTTACCGCTTCGTGGATGGCGAATCGCACATGCCGTTCATCGATACCGTCCAGGGGCCGAAAAGCCCGGTCGAAGTGTCGGCCGATATCCTCAAGGTGTTGCGTCAGCGGGCCGAGGCGACGTTGGGTGGCGATCTGGTGGGTGCGGTGATTACCGTCCCGGCCTATTTCGACGATGCCCAGCGTCAGGCCACCAAGGATGCGGCCCGGCTTGCCGGTCTCAATGTGCTGCGCCTGCTCAATGAGCCGACGGCGGCAGCCGTGGCCTATGGTCTCGATCAGAAGGCCGAAGGCGTGGTCGCCATCTACGATCTGGGTGGCGGTACCTTCGATATTTCGATCCTGCGTCTGACCGGTGGTGTTTTCGAGGTATTGGCGACTGGCGGCGACACGGCGCTGGGCGGTGACGACTTCGATCACGCCATTGCAAGCTGGATTGTTACCCAGGCAGGCCTGTCGGCCAGTCTGGATCCTTCGGTTCAGCGCAGCCTGTTGCAGACGGCCTGTGCGGCGAAGGAAGCGCTGACCGATGTCGAATCGGTTGACGTGGCTCATGGTGACTGGCGTGGCGTCCTGACGCGCGAAGCCTTCAATGCGTTGATCGAGCCGATGGTGGCGCGCAGCCTGAAAGCCTGTCGTCGTGCGGTTCGCGACTCGAACGTCGAGCTTGAAGAGGTCGGCGCTGTTGTCATGGTGGGCGGCTCGACCCGTGTGCCGCGTGTTCGTGAAGCGGTTGCCGAGCTGTTCGGTCGCCAGCCGCTGACCCGTATCGATCCGGATCAAGTGGTGGCCATCGGGGCTGCGATCCAGGCCGATACCCTGGCGGGCAACAAGCGTGACGGTGAGGAGTTGTTGCTGCTCGATGTGATTCCGCTCTCGCTGGGGCTGGAAACCATGGGCGGTTTGATGGAGAAGGTCATTCCGCGCAACACCACGATTCCGGTGGCGCGTGCTCAGGACTTCACCACTTACAAAGATGGCCAGTCGGCCATGATGATCCATGTCCTGCAGGGTGAGCGCGAGCTCATCAGTGATTGCCGTTCGCTGGCGCGCTTTGAATTGCGCGGCATTCCGGCGATGGTGGCCGGTGCGGCGAAGATTCGTGTCACCTTCCAGGTCGATGCCGATGGTCTGCTCAGTGTTTCGGCGCGTGAGCTGGGCTCGGGTGTCGAGTCGAGCATTCAGGTCAAGCCGTCCTATGGCCTGACCGACGGCGAAATTGCCCGGATGCTCAAGGATTCGTTTGAATATGCTGGTGACGACAAGGTTGCCCGCGTGCTGCGTGAACAGCAGGTCGATGCCCAGCGCCTTGTCGAGGCGGTAGAGGCGGCGCTGGAAGCTGACGGCGAGCGCCTGCTCGATGCCGAAGAGCGGATGGTGATCGATCTGCAGATGGAAGAACTACGTGAATTGATGCAAGGCACCGATGGCATGGCCATCGAGCAACAGACCCGGCGTCTGTCGCAGGTGACCGATGCATTTGCTGCCCGACGCATGAATTCGACGGTGAAAGCCGCGCTCGCGGGGCGCAACCTGAATGATATTGAGGAATAACTGATGCCGCAGGTGATTTTTCTGCCCCATGCCGAGCATTGCCCGGATGGGTTGGTTGTAGAAGTGGAGCCCGGTACGTCTATTCTTGAAATCGCTCACGATAATCACATCGAAATCGAGAGCGCCTGCGGCGGTGTCTGTGCCTGCACGACCTGTCACTGCATCATTCGCGAGGGTTTCAACTCGCTGAATGAGGCGGACGAGCTGGAAGAGGATATGCTGGACAAGGCCTGGGGGCTGGAAGCGCAGTCGCGCCTGTCCTGTCAGGCAATCGTCGGAAATGAAGACCTGACCGTTGAAATTCCAAAGTATTCGCTCAACCATGCTGCCGAAGCGCCGCATTGATTCAAGGAACACTCATGAGTCTCAAGTGGGTTGATGTACTGGAAATCGCGATTCAGCTGGCTGAAACAAGGCCTGATGTCGATCCGCGCTACGTGAACTTCGTCGATCTTCGCAACTGGGTAGCGGCTTTGCCCGAGTTCGACGACGAGATCAATCGCGGCGGAGAGAAGGTCCTGGAAGCCATTCAGGCGGCCTGGATCGAAGAGGCTGACTGACGCTGTAACGCAAGCAGTTAGGCAATACACCAGAACCCGCGTATAATTCGCGGGTTTAATTTTTCGCTTTAATCATCGTTTCTGGAGTTTCACATGGCTGTTCAACGTACTTTCTCCATCATCAAGCCTGACGCCGTTGCTAAAAACGTAATCGGCGAGATCACCACTCGTTTCGAGAAAGCCGGTCTGCGCGTCGTTGCTTCCAAGCTGAAGCAACTGTCCAAGGCTGAAGCTGAAGGTTTCTACGCTGAGCACAGCGCTCGTGGCTTCTTCGGTGACCTGGTTGCCTTCATGATCTCCGGTCCTGTCGTTGTTCAGGTTCTGGAAGGTGAAAACGCTATCGCTCTGAACCGTGAGCTGATGGGCGCTACCAACCCTAAAGAAGCGGCTGCCGGCACCATCCGTGCTGACTTCGCTGACTCCATCGACGCCAACGCCGTTCATGGTTCGGACTCCGAAGCCGCTGCCGCTCGCGAAATCTCGTACTTCTTCGCTGCTACAGAGGTAACCACTCGCTAAGTCTTGCCGACTCACGAGTGAAAGGTGAATTCATGATTGCATCGACTGGTAAAACCAACCTGCTGGGGCTGACTCAACAGGAAATGGAGAAATTCTTCGACTCGATCGGGGAGAAGCGCTTCCGTGCCGGTCAGGTCATGAAGTGGATTCACCACTTTGGCATCGATGATTTCGATGCCATGACGAACGTCAGCAAGGCCTTGCGCGAAAAGCTCAAGGCCTGTGCCGAAGTGCGTGGTCCCGAAATCGTCAGCGAGGACATTTCCAGCGACGGCACCCGTAAATGGGTGGTGCGCGTGGAGTCCGGCAGCTGCGTCGAGACCGTTTTCATCCCCCAGGGCAAGCGTGGCACCTTGTGTGTGTCGTCCCAGGCGGGCTGTGCCCTGGATTGCAGTTTCTGCTCCACCGGCAAACAAGGCTTCAATAGCAACCTGACCGCCGCCGAAGTCATCGGCCAGGTCTGGATTGCCAACAAATCCTTTGGCAGTGTCCCGGCAACCGTCGACCGTGCCATCACCAACGTGGTGATGATGGGCATGGGTGAGCCACTGCTGAACTTCGACAATGTCATTGCCGCCATGCATCTGATGATGGATGACCTGGGGTATGGCATTTCCAAGCGTCGTGTGACGCTGTCCACTTCCGGCGTGGTGCCGATGATCGATGAGCTGGCCAAGCACATCGACGTCTCTCTGGCCCTGTCGCTGCATGCGCCCAACGACGCGCTGCGCAACCAGCTGGTGCCGCTCAACAAGAAATACCCGCTGAGCGTTCTGCTCGACGCCTGCCGCCGCTACATGTCCAGCCTGGGCGAGAAGCGTGTGTTGACCGTCGAGTACACCCTGCTCAAGGACGTCAACGACAAGGTCGAGCATGCCATCGAGATGATCGAGCTGCTCAAGGACACACCTTGCAAGATCAACCTGATCCCGTTCAACCCGTTCCCGCATTCCGGTTACGAACGACCGAGCAACAATGCGATCCGTCGTTTCCAGGACCTGTTGCACCAGGCGGGCTATAACGTCACAGTGCGTACCACGCGTGGCGAGGACATCGACGCCGCCTGTGGCCAACTGGTCGGGCAGGTCATGGACCGCACACGCCGTAGCGAACGCTATATTGCAGTGCGTGAGCTGAATGCCGACGCCGATGTGGCTCCAGGCACTACAGCTCGAACCTGACCGAGAGAGACTCCATGTCTGTGCGTGCCTTGTTGTTGCTATGTTCCGTTATCTTGCTGGCAGGGTGTGTCTCGACAGGGCAGGTCGATCCGCTCAAGACAAGCCAGGGGCGTGAAGAGGCTCGCAAGGCTTACGTGCAACTGGGGCTGGGCTATTTCCAGCAGGGGCAGACCGAGCGAGCCAAGGTTCCCTTGAAGAAAGCGCTGGAGCTCGACAGCTCCGATCCAGCCGCCAACGCAGCGCTGGCTCTGGTGTTTCAAGCCGAGATGGAACCAGAACTGGCCAACCAGCACTTTCTGAAGGCTCTCGCGTCAAGCAACAACGATGCACGTATCGTCAACAATTACGGCAGTTTCCTCTACGAACAGAAGCGCTATCAGGAAGCCTACGAGCGTTTTGAGCAGGCTGCCGCAGATAACCTGTATCCTGAGCGGTCCCGTGTATTCGAAAGCCTGGGCATGACCGCCTTGAAGCTGAACCGGCGCGAAGAGGCCCGAGAACACTTCACCAAGGCATTGCGTCTGGATCGCCAGCAGCCGCGCTCCTTGCTGGAAATGGCTGAGTTGTCTTACGAAGACGGGCATTATGTGCCGTCGCGTGACTACTACGACCGTTTCAGCCAGTTGAGCGAGCAGAATGCGCGTAGCCTGTTGCTCGGCATTCGCTTGGCCAAGGTCTATGACGACCGTAACAAGGCGGCCAGTTTTGGCCTGCAATTAAAAAGACTCTATCCCGGTACGCCGGAATATCAGCAATACCTGTCGGAGCAATGATGAAAGCGGCGCATCCCGAAGTTGTGGCAACCACTCGCGTGAACCCTGGTGAAACCTTGCGCCAGACCCGTGAGAGCAGGAACTGGTCGCTGCCAGATGTGGCTTTGAGGCTGAATCTCACCGTGACCTCCCTGACCCATCTGGAGAACGGGAACTTTGACAAGCTGCCCGGGCACACCTTTGCCCGGGGCTATGTGCGTGCCTATGCCAAGCTGCTGGAGCTCGATCAGGCCGTGCTGGTCAATCAGTTCGATCAATGCACCGGCACCGATGGCAAGGGCAGTTCCGTCCATGCGCTGGGTCGTATCGAAGAGCCTGTTCGTCTTTCCCACAATATTCTGCGCATTGTCAGCCTGCTGTTGCTGATGGTGCTGGTTGGCGCCGGATTTCTCTGGTGGCAGGATCAAACCTCCATGCGCGGCAAGGACCAGTCTGGTCTGAGCCTTGAGCATGTCGAGGTCGAAAGCGCCGATGGCACGACACAGATTCATCCACTGGATGAGCCGGAAGATCAGGCTGTGGCCGAAAGCAAGGCTCCCAACGAGTCTGTATTGCCTCTGACGCCGAGCGCGCCGTCCGAAGCGCCAGCCGCAGCCCCTGTGGCACCGGCCCCGGCGATTGCTGCGCCGAGTGTTGCCCCGACTGCTCCAGCTCCCGTTCCTGCTCCTGTAGCGCCTGCGGTTGCTGCGACACCGGCTCCATCCGTCGCGCCGGCCGCGCCTTCGGCACCGGCGGCACCTGTCGAGGCGGCACCGATTCCTGCCGGTGCAGGTCAGATCAAGGTGCAGTTCACTGCCGATTGCTGGACTCAGGTCACTGACGGCAATGGCAGAGTGTTGATGAGCGGCCTCAAGCGCAAGGGCGACAGCCTGGATGTGAATGGCAAGCCACCTTTGACCTTGCGCCTTGGTTACGCCAAGGGGGCGCAAGTCAGTTATAACGGAGAGCCTGTAGACGTAGCTCCCTTTACCAGCGGCGAGACTGCTCGCCTGAAACTAGGGCAATAAGTCATGCACGGCGAATCCCCAATCAAGCGTCGCGAATCCCGAAAGATATGGGTCGGTTCCGTTCCAGTCGGCGGTGATGCGCCGATTGCCGTACAGAGCATGACCAACAGCGACACCAACGATGTTGCTGCGACCGTTGCCCAGATCAACCGCCTTGAGGCCGCTGGCGTCGATATCGTGCGTGTTTCTGTCCCCGATATGGATGCCGCCGAGGCGTTTGGCCGGATCAAGCAACTGGTCAAGGTGCCTCTGGTCGCCGATATTCACTTCGACTACCGGATTGCGCTGCGCGTAGCCGAACTGGGTGTCGACTGTCTGCGTATCAACCCCGGCAATATCGGTCGTGAAGACCGTGTGCGTGCGGTGGTCGATGCGGCCCGCGATCGTGGCATCCCGATCCGGATCGGCGTGAACGCCGGTTCCCTGGAGAAGGACCTGCAAAAGAAGTACGGCGAGCCCACGCCCGCTGCGCTGGTCGAGTCGGCCATGCGTCATGTGGAGCATCTGGATCGTCTGGACTTCCAGGACTTCAAGGTCAGCGTCAAGGCATCGGACGTGTTCATGGCCGTCGAGGCCTACCGTCTGCTGGCCAAGCAGATTATCCAGCCGCTGCACCTGGGCATTACCGAAGCGGGCGGTTTGCGCTCGGGTACGGTGAAATCCGCCGTCGGCCTCGGTATGCTGCTTGCCGAAGGGATTGGCGATACTATCCGCATCTCTCTGGCTGCTGACCCGGTCGAAGAGGTCAAGGTCGGTTACGACATTCTCAAGTCGCTGCACCTGCGTTCCCGTGGTATCAACTTCATCGCCTGCCCGAGCTGCTCGCGGCAGAACTTTGATGTGGTCAAGACCATGAACGAACTGGAAGGTCGTCTCGAAGACCTGCTGGTGCCGCTGGATGTCGCCGTCATCGGTTGTGTGGTCAACGGTCCCGGTGAAGCCAAGGAGGCCCATGTCGGCCTGACCGGCGGTACGCCGAACCTGATCTACATCGACGGCAAGCCTGCGCAGAAACTGACCAACGACAATCTTGTGGACGAGCTTGAACGCTTGATTCGCGAGAAAGCGGCCGAAAAAGCTGAAGCCGACGCATCCGTCATCGTGCGTGGCTAATCAAGATTGCTAAGGATTTTTTGTGAGTAAGTCTCTGCAAGCCATTCGTGGCATGAACGACATCCTGCCCGAGCAGACCCCGTTGTGGCGTCATTTCGAGGGGACCGTTGCGCGTTTGCTGGATAACTACGGTTATCGGCAGATTCGCATGCCCATCGTCGAATTCACCGACCTGTTCAAGCGTTCCATCGGCGAAGTCACCGACATCGTCGAAAAAGAGATGTACACCTTTGCCGACCGCAATGGTGACTCCCTGACCCTGCGTCCCGAAGGTACGGCTGCCTGCGTGCGTGCGGTGCTCGAGCACGGGATCACCGGTGGCGGTCAGGTGCAGAAACTGTGGTACATCGGCCCGATGTTCCGCCACGAACGTCCGCAGAAAGGCCGTTATCGTCAGTTCCACCAGATCGGTGTCGAAGTCTTCAACCTCGACGGTCCCGATATCGACGCTGAACTGATCGTCCTGACCTGGCGCCTGTGGGGCCTGCTGGGTATTCGCAATGCGGTCAAGCTTGAACTCAACAGCCTGGGCACCAGCGAAGCGCGTGCACGTTACCGCGATGCGCTGGTCGCGTTCCTGTCGGCGCGTCTGAATCAACTGGACGAAGACAGCCAGCGTCGCCTGAAGACCAACCCGCTGCGCGTTCTGGATACCAAGCACCCTGACACCCAGGCGGTGCTGATCGATGCGCCGAAGCTCGCCGATTATCTGGACGAAGAGTCGCGCATCCACTTCGAGGGCCTCAAGGCCCGTCTGGATGCCGCCGGTATTCCCTACGTCATCAACCCGAAGCTGGTGCGTGGCCTGGATTACTACAGCAAGACCGTTTTCGAGTGGGTGACCGATCAGCTGGGCGCACAAGGTACTGTGTGTGCCGGTGGCCGTTACGACGGTCTGGTCGAGCAGATGGGCGGCAAGCCTACGGCGGGTGTGGGTTTCGCCATGGGTATCGAGCGTCTGGTGCTGCTGCTGGAAACCCTGGAAAAGGTTCCGGAAGAAATCTCGCGTCAGGTCGATGTCTACCTGTGTGCCTTCGGTGAGGCTGCCGAACTGGCTGCGCTGGCGCTGACCGAGCGTGTCCGCGACCAGTTGCCGAATCTGCGTTTGCAGGTCAATGCCGGTGCCGGCAGCTTCAAGAGCCAGTTCAAGAAGGCCGACAAGAGCGGTGCGCTGTATGCACTGATTCTTGGCGACGAAGAGCTTGCCCGCCAGGAGATAGGCGTCAAGCCACTGCGTGGTCAGGGCGAACAACAGAATATTGCCTGGGATGCCCTGTCCGGGCACCTGGCCTCCTGCATCGTGCAGGGTTGAAGCTGATTAACAGCCGATTTAGCGAATAGGAGTATTGGGGTGTCGCGTACCGAAGATGAAGAGCTGGCGGTAATGAAGGACTGGTGGCAACGCAACGGCAAACCCCTGGTGACTGGCGGTCTGCTGGCGTTGATCGTGGTCTTTGGCTGGCAGGCATGGCAAAAGTATCAGAGCAACCAGTCGCAAGGCTCCTCGATGCTTTATCAGCAATTGCTGGAAACCTCGCTGACGCCAAGTGGCCAGGCCGATACCGCCCGTGTCGCTGAAATCGCCGGCAAGCTCAAGAGCGAATTCGGTGGCACGGCCTATGCCCAGTTCGGTAGCCTGTTCGTCGCCAAGGTTGCGGTCGATGCCGGCAAGCTCGACGATGCCGCGGCCGAGTTGAAAACAGTGGCCGACAAGCCAGCCAATGCAACGCTGGGTGAACTTGCCCGTCAGCGTCTTGCCCGTGTACTGGCTGCGCAAAACAAGGCTGATGAAGCGCTGAAACTGCTGGCAGGCGATGCCGAAAAGGCGTTCCTGGCCAGCCGTGAAGAACTCAAGGGTGACCTGCTGGTACAGTTGGGTCGTACCGACGAGGCACATGCTGCATACCAAAAGGCCAAGTCTGCTCTGTCCGAAGATGCAGCAGTGGGTGGCCTGCAAATGAAGCTCGACGATCTGGCGAAAGGGGATGCGTGACGTGATTCGTTGGAAACATGCAGCATTGCTGGCTCTGGCCATTCTGGCCGCGGGTTGCAGCAGCAACAGTAAAAAGGAATTGCCTCCGGCCGAGCTGACCGACTTCAAAGAAGAAGTGGTTCTGCACAAGGAATGGAGCCGTTCCATCGGTGACGGTCAGGGTAAGACCTACAACATGCTGGTTCCGGCGGTTGACGGTGACCGGATCTACGCATCGGACGTGACCGGGATCATCATGTCCCTGGATCGCCTGTCCGGTGACGTGATCTGGAAAAAAGACCTCGAGCTGCCTGTTTCCGGCGCTGTCGGCGTGGGTTATGGCCTGGTCATGATCGGCACCGAAAAGGGCGAAGTCGTTGCTCTGGACGCTTCGTCCGGTGAAGAGAAATGGCGCGCTCACGTGACCAGCGAAGTGCTGGCTCCGCCTGCGAACAACGGCGACGTCGTTGTGGTTCAGACCCAGGACGACCGTGTCATCGGTCTGGACGCAGTGACAGGCTCCCAGCGCTGGATCTACGAAAGCACGCCTGCGGTACTGACCCTGCGCGGTACAGGCGCACCGGTTGTCACCAACCGCCTGGCGGTAGCCGGTCTGTCGACCGGCAAGGTCATCGCGCTGGATATCAGCAATGGCGTGCCGATCTGGGAGCAGCGTATTGCTATCCCGCAAGGCCGTTCGGAGTTGGATCGTGTGGTCGATATCGACGGCGGCCTGCTGCTGTCCGGCGGTACGCTGTACGTCGCCAGCTATCAGGGCCGCGTTGCCGGTCTGGATCTGGAAAGCGGTCGTGTGCTCTGGCAGCGTGATGCGTCGAGCTACTCGGGTGTTGCCCAGGGCTTCGGCAGCGTATACGTGACACTGGCTTCCGGCACGGTCGAAGGCATCGATGAGCGTTCGTCCTCTGCGCTGTGGAGCAACGAATCGCTGGCTCGCCGTCAACTGGGCGCGCCGGAAGTGTTTTCCAGCTATGTAGCGGTTGGCGACCTGGAAGGCTATCTTCACCTGTTGAGTCAGGTCGATGGTCGTTTCGTCGGACGTGAACGTATCGACAGCGACGGCCTGCGTGCGCGTCCGCTGGTGGTGGGTGACATGATTTATGTGTTTGGTAACAGCGGCAAGCTGGAAGCCCTGACCATCAAGTGATGATTGTCCATGCCCGGGGTAGAGGCCCCGGGCGACCTTGCTTCGGCAAGGCTGCGGCGCCCGCGGGTGCTGCTCCGAACTCCGGCCGCTGCCCTGCAGCGGCTTTTGTATTTTCTGAAATAACGAAGTGGAGAGCCGCATGGTTCCCGTAATTGCCCTGGTGGGTCGACCGAACGTCGGCAAATCCACCATGTTCAACCGCCTGACCAGGACTCGCGACGCCATCGTCGGCGACCTGTCCGGTCTGACCCGTGACCGCCAATACGGAGAGGCGAAGTGGCAGGGGCGCTCTTACATCCTGATCGACACCGGTGGTATTTCCGGTGACGAGCATGGCATGGACGAAAAGATGGCCGAGCAGTCGCTGCTGGCCATTGAAGAAGCCGATGTCGTGCTGTTCCTGGTGGATGCCAAGGCGGGTTATACCGCCGCCGACCAGATGATCGGTGAGCACCTGCGCAAGCGCAACAAACGTTCCTACGTGGTTGCCAACAAGATCGACAACATCGATGAAAACCTGGCTCGCGCCGAGTTCAGCCCAATGGGCCTGGGCGATGCGATCCCGGTGGCCGGTGCGCATGGTCGCGGTATTTCCCAGATGCTGGAAATCGCCCTGAAGGATTTCCCCAAGGACGAGGACGAAATCGAGGAAGGCGAAGCCGAGGACGTTGCGGAAGGCGAGGAAGCCAAGCGCATTCCTGGTCCGAGCGAAAAAGACGGTATCAAGATTGCCATTATCGGTCGCCCCAACGTCGGTAAATCGACGCTGGTCAACCGCATGCTCGGTGAAGACCGGGTCATCGTCTACGATCAGCCGGGCACGACCCGCGACAGTATCTACATCCCGTTCGAGCGCAACGATGAGAAGTACACGCTGATCGACACGGCCGGTGTGCGCAAGCGCGGCAAGATCCACGAGGAAGTCGAGAAGTTCTCCGTGGTCAAGACGCTGCAGGCCATCAAGGACGCCAACGTGGTGATCTTCGTGATGGATGCCCGCGAAGGCGTGGTCGATCACGACCTCAACCTGCTGGGGTTCGCGCTGGAAGCCGGTCGCGCCATCGTTATCGCACTGAACAAGTGGGATGGTATGACGCCGGGCGAGCGTGACTACGTGAAGACCGAGCTGGAGCGTCGTCTGTTCTTCGTTGACTTCGCCGACATCCACTTCATCTCGGCCTTGCATGGCACGGGCGTGGGTAACCTGTATCAGTCGGTACAGAACTCGTTCAAGTCTGCGGTCACCCGCTGGCCGACCAGCCGCCTGACCCAGATCCTGGAAGACGCCGTCAGCGAGCACGCACCACCGATGGTGGGCAGCCGCCGTATCAAGCTGCGCTATGCGCACCTGGGTGGCGCCAACCCGCCATTGATCGTGATCCACGGTAACCAGGTCGAGAAGGTGCCCAAGTCCTACATCCGTTACCTGGAAAACACGTATCGCCGCGTTCTGAAACTGGTCGGTACGCCGATCCGGATCGAATTCAAGGGCGGTGAGAACCCGTATGAGGGCAACAAGAACACGCTGACCGACCGCCAGGTCAACAAGAAGCGTCGTTTGATGTCGCACCACAAGAAGGCCGAGAAGAAGCGTCGCGACAAGCGCTGAGTCTTTTCCTGAAAAAAGGCACCCTGCAGAGTCTGCACGGGTGCCTTTTTTTATGCGCGCCCGATGGGCTATCCTGCCAGACCCGTGCCGCCGTGATGCCGGGGGTATTGCAGGGAAGGGCCCTAATGATCGACAGCAAGTTGCCTAATGTTGGCACCACCATCTTCACCGTCATGTCTCAGCTCGCTGCCGAAACCGGCGCGATCAATCTGTCTCAAGGGTTTCCCGATTTCGATGGGCCGCAGGCATTGCGCGATGCCGTGGGTCGTCATATCGCTCAAGGGCATAACCAGTACTCGCCCATGACCGGCCTGCCAGCCTTGCGTCAACAAGTGGCTGCCAAGATCGCTCGCAGTTACGGTCGCCAGGTGAACCCCGACACTGAAGTCACCATTACGCCAGGTGCGACCCAGGCGATTTTCTGTGCCATCCAGACCGTCATTCGCCCGGGCGACGAAGTGATCGTCTTCGACCCTTGCTATGACAGCTACGAACCTTCCGTGGAACTGGCTGGCGGTCGTTGCGTGCATGTGCAACTGGGGCTCGATGATTTTTCCATCGACTGGCAGAAGCTGAGCGATGCCTTGAGCCCGCGCACCCGCATGATCATTCTCAACAGCCCGCACAACCCCAGCGGTGCCTTGATCAGCCGGGCCGAACTTGACCAGCTGGCGGCGTTGATCGCCGATCGCGACATTTATCTGATCAGTGACGAGGTGTACGAGCATCTGGTGTTCGATGGCGTCCAGCATGTCAGCGTGCTGGCTCATGAGGCGTTGTATCAGCGTGCATTCGTGGTCAGCTCGTTCGGCAAGACCTATCACGTGACCGGCTGGAAGACTGGCTATGTGGTCGCTCCGCCAGCCTTGAGCGCCGAGTTGCGCAAGGTTCACCAGTACGTGAGTTTCTGTGGTGTCACGCCTTTGCAGTGGGCGCTGGCCGATTTCATGGCCGAGCATCCCGAGCATGTGGAGGAGCTGCCAGCGTTCTATCAGGCCAAGCGCGACTTCTTCTGTGATCACCTGGCATCTTCACGCTTCAGCTTCGAGCGCGTGGGCGGCACGTATTTCCAGTTGGTGGATTATTCGCAGATCCGCCCGGACCTCAATGATGTCGATATGGCGTTGTGGATGACCCGCGAGCATGGCGTTGCCAGCATTCCAGTGTCGGTCTTTTATCAGAGTCCGCCTGAAGGCCAGCGTCTGATACGCCTGTGCTTTGCCAAACGTGAGGAGACGCTGCGTCAGGCAGCGGAAAAACTATGCGCGATTTGAGCCCGTTGCCGGATCTGAAGCTTGCCCTGATCCAGACCACACTGGTCTGGCATGACCGGCAGGCCAACCTCGATCATTTCAGCACCTTGCTGGGGCAGGTAAAGGATGCCGATCTGGTCATTCTGCCGGAGATGTTTACCACGGGTTTTTCCATGGATTCCGAAACCCTGGCCGAGCCTGAAGATGGCCCGACATCCGAATGGATGAAGGAGCAAGCCAAACGCATTCAGGCGGTGATTACCGGCAGCGTGATCATTCGTGCGGCGGATGGTAGCCATCGTAATCGTTTGCTGTGGGCGCGCCCCGATGGCGAGGTGCTGTATTACGACAAGCGTCACCTGTTCCGCATGGCGGGAGAGCATGAGCACTACAGTCCGGGTGAACGGCAGGTGATGTTCGAGCTCAATGGCTGGCGTATCCGCCCGCTGATTTGCTATGACCTGCGCTTCCCGGTCTGGAGCCGTGACGCGCAGGACACCGATCTGTTGCTCTATACCGCGAACTGGCCCGGTGCTCGCCGTTTGCACTGGAACCGCCTGCTACCGGCCAGGGCCATTGAAAACCTGTGTTACGTTGCCGCCGTGAACCGGGTCGGCAGCGATGGAAAGGGTTTTGAATATACAGGCGACAGCCAGGTGCTGGATTTCCAGGGCGATAGCCTGCTTGAAGCCGGGGAGGCCGATGGCATTTTTCAGGTCAGCCTGAAGGCTGCGGACCTGCAGGCCTATCGAACACGTTTTCCGGCCAATCTGGACGCTGATACATTCGAGATACAATGATTTCGTCAAGTTGTGTGCAGATGTGTCGATAACTGTCCCATATAGCCAGGAGTTCGTTATGACTACTATCAACACTTCATCGCTAAGCGCTTATTCAAGTGCGTTGACCCTTACCGTCAAGAACAAGGACGCCGATTCGACCACTGCGACAGATGCCGCAGAGAAAAGCGGAGTAAGCGTTTCGCTTGACGGTGCGAAGGTTGGCGGTACGGCGGTCGCTGCGGGTGCAGGTGCCGGAGGTTCCAGCTCGTCGAGCACTGACGAAACCATCGAAAAACTGAAAGAGCAGATCGAGCAGACGGAAAAACTGCTGGCTCAGCAGCAGGCCCAGCTGGCGGCAGCTCAGAACGGCAAAGGCTCTGAAGACGAGAAGGCTCAGCGCGTCATGGCCATTCAGATGCAAATTGCTACGACCACTGCAACCTTGCAAACCCAGCAAGGCGCATTGCTGCAACTGACCACCAGTGGCGGCATCGACACCACGGCCTGATCGCAGAAACCAAAAGCCTCCGTCATGCGGAGGCTTTTTTGTTTGTGTCTGCCGGTAAGTGTTTCGGACTTACTCGTTCACATTCATGAACTTCTTGGCCCACTCAACGTACTCTTCCGGTTGCGTGTAAGTGTGGGTCAGTTCAGTTGCGTTCATGTCGCTCGTGCTGCTTAGAATCTGGCGTTGTTCTCTCAGGCAATCGTAGGTGGCCTTGATCGACGCGAAGTAGGCCGCATGGCCATCCACGCAGATTCGCACGCCCATTTCTGCCAGACGCTTGTTGTCGTGCAGTTCAGGGTTTCCGTAAGTCACCAGCATCAAGGGGACTGTCAGCCCTTCGGAGATTTGCTCCAGGTGCTCGAAGTCCCGTACGCCGACGATGGTGATACCGTCTGCGCCTGCACTCTGATATTGCTGAACCCGGCTGATGGTTTCCTGCACGGGAATGATAGCCGCGTTGGTGCGGGCAAAGATCGACAGCTCAGGGTCGACACGGGCTTCCAGGGCGGCGCGGATCTTGCCAACGCCTTCTGCCGTGGAAATCAGGTCGGTGGACTTGCGGCCAAACTGGGCGGGCAGAAGGGTGTCTTCAATCGTCAGGGCTGCGACGCCTGCACGTTCCAGTTCGGTGATGGTGCGCATGACATTGAGCGCGTTACCGTAACCGTGGTCGGCATCGGCAATGAAGGGCAGTTCTGCTACGCGACCGATACGGGTGGCCTGCTCTACGAATTCGCTCAGGGTAATGAGGGCGAAGTCCGGTGCTGCCAATACTTGCAGCGAGGCGACGGAGCCTCCGAGGATACCGACTTCAAAACCCAGGTCCGCTGCGATCCGTGCAGACATGGGGTCAAATACCGAGGCTGTGTGATAGCAGGACGTTGAAGAGGTCAGTGCGCGAAAGTTGCGGCGCAGATCTTGATGGGAAGCCTTAGGCATAATCGCTCCAAATGTGATTGGATCAGCTCAGCGTTACCGAGGCCGATGGTTTTTCAATGCACGGTTGGTCTGCCCGTGCATTCTTTTCGTCCGAAAATCAATGCAGTCGTCATCGTGGTTTGTAGGAAAGGGTGTTGCTAAACAGGCAAGTTCGACTTGGTCCCGATAGCGCAAACGTTGCTACCGGCATAAGGCCAAATCAATTAAAGGCAGCATGCTACCACAGCATAAATGAAAAGATTATGCCGAATATGCGCATGGTTATGCGGATACTGAAAGGGTGTTGTGTGGCAGGCGGGGCCTGTGTTCAGGCCTGCCTGAGCATGACGGCAGGTGTTCGTCATGCTCAGGCGTCGGGCATCAGGCCGCTTTGGCCTGAGCCTGGCTCAGCGAACGGTTCAGGGCGCTGAACAGGGCGCGGAAGCTGGCTGTGGTGATGTTTTCATCGATCCCCACGCCATGGACGGCACGCTCACCGTTGACCCGCAGTTCGATATAGGCAGCGGCCTTGGCCGTGGTGCCGGAACCGATGGCGTGTTCGTTGTAGTCCATGATTTCCACGGTTACCGGCAGGCCGGCCACCAGGGCTTCCAGGGCGCCTTTACCCTTGCCGCGCCAGTGCTGGGTTTCGCCGTCCACATGGACTTCGGCATCGACCGAGCTGTTGCCGTTTTCTTCCTGCAGCTTGTGGCTGATCAGGGCGTAAGGCGTGTTGGCTTGCAGGTATTCGCGACGCAACAGGGAGTGGATCTGCTCGGCCGTCATTTCCAGGCCAAGGCGATCGGTTTCGCCCTGAACCACCTGGCTGAACTCGATCTGCATGCGACGAGGCAGGGAGATACCGTATTCCTGCTCCAGCAGATAAGTGATACCGCCTTTGCCCGACTGGCTGTTGACGCGAATCACCGCCTCGTAGCTGCGACCGATATCGGCCGGGTCGATAGGCAGGTAAGGCACTTCCCACAGCGCGTCGTCTTTCTGCTGGGCGAAGCCCTTGCGGATAGCGTCCTGGTGCGAGCCGGAGAAGGCGGTGTGAACCAGATCGCCGACATAAGGTGCGCGTGGGTGTACCGGAATCTGGTTGCACTCTTCAACGACCTTGCGCACGCCGTCGATGTCCGAGAAGTCCAGGCCCGGGTTGATGCCCTGGGTGTACATGTTCAAGGCCACGGTCACCAGATCCACGTTACCGGTACGTTCGCCGTTGCCGAACAGGCAACCTTCGACGCGGTCTGCACCGGCCATCAGGCCCAGTTCGGTGGCGGCAACGCCGGTGCCACGGTCGTTGTGGGTGTGCAGGCTGATGATGACGCTGTCGCGACGATTGATGTGGCGGCCGAACCACTCGATCTGGTCGGCGTAGACGTTTGGCGTTGCGACTTCAACCGTGGCAGGCAGGTTGAGGATCACCTTGTTCTCGGGGGTCGGATTCCACACCTCGATCACGGCATCGCAGACTTCCTTGGCGAACTCCATTTCGGTCGCGCTGAAGGTCTCAGGCGAATACTCGAAGGTCCACTGGGTTTCAGGTTGCTGGGCGGCGTATTTCACGAACAGCTTGGCAGCGTTCACCGCGATTTCTTTCACGCCGGATTTTTCCTGATTGAAAACGATGCGGCGGAAGGAGGGGCTGGTGGCGTTGTACAGGTGGACGATGGCTTTTTTCGCGCCGCGCAGGGATTCAAAGGTGCGGGCGATCAGGTCTTCACGTGCTTGAGTCAGCACTTGAATGGTGGTGTCGTCCGGAATGTGGCCGTCTTCGATCAGGGTACGCACGAAGTCGAAGTCGGTTTGCGAGGCCGCCGGGAACGAGGCTTCGATTTCCTTGACGCCTACTTTGACCAGTGTTTTCCAGAAACGCAGTTTCTTGACCGAATCCATGGGCTCGATCAGCGATTGGTTACCGTCGCGCAGGTCGGAGCTGCACCAGATCGGTACTTCGGTAATGGCTTTGGAAGGCCAGGTACGATCAGGCAGGTCGATGGTCGGAAATGGACGGTACTTCTTCGAGGGATCTTTGAGCATGGTCATGTGAGAAATCCTTTGTACTGAATGGGCCGGAGAGAGGCGGCCAACCGTTGAAGCGAAAGACAGGGGCGAGGCACCGCAATCTAGCTTGGCAGTCGTGAACTGACCAGACGTAGACACCGATGTTGGCGCAACAGAATGAGGGTTTGAGAGGCTTTCATGAGGCCAACCGTAACGATTGGGGTGAAAGTTGGCAAGCACTTGGAAAAAATTGAGATAAGTTCTCGAATTTTCAAATTTTTCGAGTTTTTATCGCTGCTTAAGGGCGTTTGTCGCTTGGTTATTGTTTAGAAACCTGTAGGAGCGAATTCATTCGCGAAGAGGGCAGTACATCCGGGTGAGGTGTATCGCCTGGAATTCAGCCTTCGCGGATGAATCCGCTCCTACAGGGGCAGGGTATTTATGGCTGAAACGCGCCGATGAAAATGGCCGGGTCGACCCGTGCATCGTTCAGGCTGACGTTCCAGTGCAGGTGAGGGCCGGTGGCGCGACCTGTGGAGCCGACCTTGCCCAGCAAGCCGCCGCGAGGAATCAGATCGCCCGTTTTCACGTCGATCTTCGACAGGTGGCAGAACATGCTGATAAGGCCCTGGCCATGATCGACATACACCGTATTGCCATTGAAGAAGAAATTGCCGGTGAGGATCACCTTGCCCGCTGCCGGGGATTTGATCGGTGTGCCTGCCGGGACCGCGAAATCCAGGCCTGAGTGCGGGTTGCGTTCTTCACCATTGAAGAAGCGGCGTACGCCGAACTTGCTCGACAACGGCCCGTTCACGGGCTTGTCGAAAATCAGGTTGCTGGGCGTGCCTGGACTGAAAACGGCATACCCGCCCAGCAGCTTGGGCGTTTCGCTGTTGATGCGTCTGGTGTCCTCGGGGTTCGGATTGACCTGACGCTTGTTCTGCAGCTTGATGTGCTGCTCCGGGTATTTCTTGCTGCCCACCGTGAAGCTCAGGTTACGGCCTCCTGATACCAGTTGCTGGGTACCCGGCTTGACCGTCAGCGGCAGGCCGACAATGGCTAGCCAGCGAATGCCCTGTTCCTTGACCACCAGCACCGGTTTGCCTTGAAAGGTGGCTTTCGGTGGCTGATTGCTGTTGCCCAGGTCGATCACCGCCACGCCACCGGGCACCGGTTTGTTGAGTGCGCGGGTGATGTAGCTGTCTGCATGTGCGGGCAGGCACAGAAGAAGGGCGAGCAGCGGGGCGATAAAACGTAGCATCGATCGGTCAGTCCAGAAGAGAGAGGGTCACGGGCGTCAGGTGGTTGTCCTCGACGCGCACCTGCAATTCGCCTTCGCCCAGTCTGGCCGTCAGGCGTTGACCGGGCTGGGTCTGGGAGGCATTACGGATGGCATGGCCGCGTTCGTCGAGCAGGATACTGTAGCCACGACCCAGTGTTGCCAGAGGGCTGACGACATGAAGTGTCTGAATCTGGCTCTGCAGTTGTAGCTTGCGTGTCTTGATCTGCTCGCGCATGGCGCGGGGAAGGCGTTCGGCCAGTACGTCCAGTCGCTGGCGCAGGAATGCCAGAGTCCGCCCCGGATGCTGGGCGGCGAGTCGGCTCTCCATGTGTGCCAGACGTACCTGACGTGAGTGCATGCCTTGTTCAAAGGCTCGGCGCAGGCGCATGTCCAGGTCGTCCAGGCGCTGGGCCTGCTGACGCAGGCGTTCGCCGGGATGGCGCAGGCGGCGGGAAATGACCTCCAGGCGCAGCCGTTCCCGCATGAGTCGATCCCGCATGCGGCTGATGAGGCGACGGTTGAGGTTTTCAACCCGGCGATGCAGGTCGCTGGAGTCCGGCGCCAGCAACTCGGCTGCCGCAGAGGGCGTGGGCGCACGCACATCGGCCACGAAGTCGCTGATGGACACGTCGGTTTCATGCCCCACGGCACTGACGATCGGTGTCACGCACGCATCGATGGCTCGGGCCACGGCTTCTTCGTTGAAACACCACAGGTCTTCCAGCGAACCGCCGCCACGGGCGAGGATCAAGGCGTCGAAACCTCTGGCGTCCGCCAGCTTCAGCGCCCGGACGATCTGGGCAATCGCTTCGCGGCCTTGAACGGCTGTCGGGATCAGGGTCAGTTCCACTTGTGGGGCGCGACGGCGGAATACGCTGATGATGTCGCGTATCACCGCGCCGGTCGGTGAACTGATGATGCCGATACGTTGCGGGTGCTGCGGCAGCGCGACCTTGCGTTCGGCACTGAACAGTCCTTCGTCGCTGAGCTTGGCCTTGAGGGCGTCGAAGGCCAGACGCAACGCACCATCGCCGGCAGGCTCGACGGTGTCGAGGATCAGCTGGTAGTCGCCACGACCCTCGAAGAGTGAAACCTTGCCGCGGACCTTGACCTGCAAGCCATCCTTGAGCGCCTGCCGCACACGCGCCGCGCTCTGGCGAAACAGCGCACAACGCACTTGCGCGCCGGAGTCCTTGAGCGTGAAGTAGACATGGCCGGACGCCGGGCGCGACAGGTTGGATATCTCGCCCTCGACCCAGATACTGCTGAACACATCTTCCAGCAACACCCGTGCACGGCCGTTGAGCTGGCTGACGGTAAGGACTTCCCGGTCGAGACCGAGTCTTGCGAAGGGATCTTTGATCATGCCGGGCATCATAAAGGGATTTCTGGCGGTTTTCAGCGTTGATGGCTATATAAGCTGCGCAACCATAATAAGAGTCTTTGTTCAGGGAGAAGTGTGTGGCTGGGGTCGAATTGGGCGGGTGGTTCAGTCAGCTGGGTTTTTCGCCTCTGGACTGGTTGTGGATCGAGCTGTCGGTCGTGGCGGCTTATGTGGTGTTCGGCATTGCCGGTTTCGGTACGGCGCTGGTGGCCGGGCCGATTCTGATTCATTTCATGCCGCTGTCGCGGATCATTCCTTTATTGGTGATGCTGGATTTTCTGGCGGCCTTCGGCAATCTCCTGCCTTCCCGTCAGTCGGTGGTCAGGTCCGAATTGCTTCGGTTGCTGCCGTGCATGGCGGTGGGCTGTACGCTTGGGGTGTTGTTTCTGCTCAATCTGAAGTCTGACGTCCTGTTGCTGTTGATGGGATTGTTCGTGACGGCCTATGCGATCTACAGCCTCTCGGTAAAGGTTCGGCCCACTCAACTGGCGGCAGGCTGGGCGATTCCGATGGGGACGATCGGTGGCCTGTTCGGTGCGCTGTTCGGCAGCGGCGGCTTCTTGTATGCGATTTACCTGAATAGCCGTCTGACTTCTAAAGAGCAGGCGAGGGCGACGCAAAGTGCGTTGATCAGTTGCAGCACCATCGTGCGCTTGAGCCTGTTTCTGATCGCCGGGGTCTATGCCGATATTTCGCTGTGGGTGCTGGCCGCTTGCCTGTTGCCTGCGATGCTTCTGGGGTCATGGACAGGTCGGGCGCTGACCATGAAGCTGTCGCGAGAACATTTTGTGCGACTGGTGACCTGGCTGGTGCTGGCCAGTGGTATTGCGCTGATCGGTCGCTACATCGCCGGATGACGCTCCGGGCCTTGTCGCCGACCTGTTAGAATGCCGTTCTTGACCAGCCTTCAGCGACACACTGCCATGAACACCCAAAGCATCATCGTCCCGCAAATCTCCAGCTTTCCCGGACGTGAGGCCAAAGCACGTCTCATCCTGCGCTGGTTGGTCAAGCTCGATGTAGTCGAGCCGGAACTGAGCACCTGCGGTCGCACCGGCAACCGAATGGCCTATGCCATTGCGCCGGGAGCCAGACGCGTCGTGGAGCGGCCCGAAGCCTTGCCGTTCGGGCAGGCGGTCAACGGGCTGGAAGTCGTCACCAAACGCTGCATTTTCACGCCTCTGAACAATTTTGCCGAAGAAGCCGGTTGCCCGGAGTGCCGTCGGGAAATCGGTGAGGCGCTGTTCGACAGCCTTGAAGACTGGATGCCCGGCCATACCGATAACTTCATGTGCCCGGAATGCCGTTACGAGGACGATATCAACGGCTTTCTGTTCCTGGACGCCTGCGGCTTTTCCAACCTGGGTTTCATCTTCAACGACTGGCTCGATGCCGGGTTCACGCAGAGCTTTCTCGATGACTTCGCCGAACGGCTGGATCGCCCGGTTTCTCTGGTCAAGGTACGGCTCTAGCCTCGTTTGATATTAGGCTGAGGTTTGCATTGAGCCGACGGGGCTGTGTAGGTATAATGGCGCGCTTCCAATTTTCCCGCCCGGGAGCCCCCGCGATGCTGCGTATCAGTCAAGAAGCCCTTACATTCGACGACATTCTCCTTGTACCCGGTTATTCCGAGGTACTGCCTAACGAAGTCAGTCTGAAAACCCGTTTGACCCGTGGCATTGAACTGAATATCCCTTTGGTTTCCGCTGCAATGGACACTGTCACTGAAGCCCGTCTGGCAATTGCCATGGCTCAGGAAGGCGGTATCGGTATCATCCACAAGAACATGACCATCGAGCAGCAGGCTGCCGAGGTCCGCAAGGTCAAGAAGTTCGAGGCCGGCGTGGTCAAGGACCCGATCACCATCGAGGCTGACGCCACGGTGCGTGACCTGTTCGAACTGACCCGCATGCACAACATTTCCGGCGTACCGGTCCTGCATGATGGCGACCTGGTCGGCATCGTGACGTCCCGTGACGTGCGTTTTGAAAACCGTCTGGATATCCCTGTCCGCGAAGTGATGACGCCTAAAGAGCGTCTGGTCACCGTCCGTGAAGGCGCCGACAAGAACGAAGTGCGTGAGCTGCTGCACAAGCACCGTCTTGAAAAGGTCCTGATCGTCGACGCCAAGTTCGCGCTCAAGGGCATGATGACCGTCAAGGACATCGAAAAGGCCAAGGCTTATCCGCTGGCGAGCAAGGACGACCAGGGTCGTCTGCGTGTCGGCGCGGCCGTCGGCACCGGCAAGGACACAGGCGATCGCGTTGCGGCGCTGGTGGCTGCCGGTGTTGACGTCGTGGTGGTCGATACGGCCCACGGTCACTCCAAAGGCGTGATCGACCGCGTTCGCTGGGTCAAGGAAAACTTCCCTGAAGTGCAGGTCATCGGTGGCAACATCGCCACTGGCGCCGCTGCCAAGGCACTGGTCGCTGCTGGCGCCGATGCAGTCAAGGTCGGTATCGGCCCGGGCTCCATCTGCACTACTCGTATCGTTGCCGGTGTGGGCGTGCCACAGATCAGCGCCATCGCCAACGTCTCGGCTGCCCTTGAAGGTACAGGCGTTCCAATGATCGCCGACGGCGGCATCCGTTTCTCGGGTGACCTGTCCAAGGCCATCGTCGCTGGCGCAAGCTGCGTGATGATGGGGTCGATGTTTGCCGGTACCGAAGAGGCTCCAGGCGAAATCGAATTGTTCCAGGGCCGTTCCTACAAGGCTTACCGCGGCATGGGCTCGCTGGGTGCCATGTCCCAGGCCCAGGGTTCTTCGGACCGTTACTTCCAGGACTCGTCCGCCGGTGCCGAGAAACTGGTACCGGAAGGTATCGAAGGCCGCGTGGCTTACAAAGGTTCGCTGGCAGCCATCATTCATCAACTGATGGGCGGTCTGCGTTCTTCGATGGGCTACACCGGTAGCGCCAACATCGAAGAGATGCGTACCAAGCCCGAGTTCGTGCGTATCACGGGCGCCGGCATGGCCGAATCTCACGTCCACGACGTGCAGATCACCAAGGAAGCGCCGAACTATCGCGTCGGCTAAAGCCGCCAGCTGATAGCTTCAAGCCTTAAGCTACAAGCGGTAGTTGTACTTATGCAGCTACCGCAGATTTCGATAACTTGCAGCTTGCAGCTTAAAGCTCGCAACTGCTCATCAGAGTTCCTTCCATGGCCCTCGACATTCACGCCCACCGTATTCTGATCCTCGACTTCGGTTCCCAATACACCCAACTGATCGCCCGTCGAGTGCGTGAAATCGGTGTGTACTGCGAGCTGCATCCGTTCGACATGGACGACGAAGCGATTCGCGAATTCGCCCCGCGCGGGATCATCCTCGCGGGTGGCCCCGAGTCCGTGCATGAAGCCAACAGCCCGCGTGCTCCACAAGCCGTATTCGACCTCAACGTACCGGTCTTCGGTATCTGCTATGGCATGCAGACCATGGCCGAGCAGTTGGGCGGTCGCGTCGAAGGCTCCGACCTGCGCGAGTTCGGCTACGCCCGTGTCGATGTAGTCGGCAAGAGCCGCATCCTCGACGGTATCGAAGACCATGTGGACGCCGATGGCGTGCTGGGCCTCGATGTCTGGATGAGCCACGGTGACAAGGTGACCGAGATCCCGGACGGTTTCCACGTTCTGGCCAGCACCCCGAGCTGCCCGATCGCCGGCATGGCTGACGACACTCGCGGCTACTACGGCGTGCAGTTCCACCCGGAAGTGACCCACACCAAGCAGGGCGGTCGCATCCTGTCGCGCTTCATCCTCGACATCTGCGGCTGTGAAGCCCTGTGGACGCCTTCGCACATCGCTGAAGACGCCATCGCCAGCATCCGCGCCCAGGTCGGTACCGACAACGTCCTGCTGGGCCTGTCCGGTGGTGTTGACTCCTCCGTCGTTGCGGCACTGCTGCACAAGGCCATCGGCGATCAACTGACCTGCGTATTCGTCGACAACGGTTTGCTGCGCCTGCACGAAGGCGAGCAGGTCATGGCCATGTTCGCCGAGAACATGGGCGTCAAGGTCATCCGCGCCAACGCCGAAGAGCAGTTCCTGAACAATCTGGCTGGCGAAAGCGATCCGGAGAAGAAGCGCAAGATCATCGGCCGTACCTTCATCGACGTGTTCGATGCCGAATCCTGCAAGCTGGAAAACATCAAGTACCTGGCCCAAGGCACCATCTACCCGGACGTCATCGAGTCGGCTGGCGCGAAAAGCGGCAAGGCTCACGTCATCAAGTCGCACCACAATGTGGGCGGCCTGCCGGAAGAAATGAACCTCAAGCTGGTCGAGCCACTGCGCGAGCTGTTCAAGGACGAAGTCCGCCGCCTCGGTCTGGAACTCGGCCTGCCGTACGACATGGTCTACCGCCACCCATTCCCGGGCCCGGGCCTGGGCGTGCGTATCCTCGGTGAAGTGAAGAAGGAATACGCCGACCTGCTGCGTCGCGCCGACCACATCTTCATCGAAGAACTGCGCAAGGCCGACTGGTACCACAAGGTCAGCCAGGCATTCGTCGTATTCCAGCCAGTCAAATCGGTTGGCGTCGTAGGCGATGGCCGCCGCTACGCCTGGGTCGTCGCCCTGCGCGCCGTGGAAACCATCGACTTCATGACCGCACGTTGGGCACACCTGCCTTACGAACTGCTGGAAACAGTGAGTGGGCGGATCATTAACGAGATCGAAGGTATTTCGCGGGTTACTTATGATGTTTCGAGTAAGCCGCCAGCGACGATTGAGTGGGAGTGATCCTGCGTTCGCAGTGATTGGCAATAACCCTCCTCAGGAAGCCCGTCTAATGCGGGCTTTTTGTTTTGGGGCTATGGAGAGGTGTCGTCATGAGCTTGAGTTTTAGTCCTTTGATTTGTCAGATTGACAACATTTTTTGACTCGGTATGCTTCGTGGTGCCCAAATTTGGCGCCATTTTATGGATACATAATGAGCCTTACTCCCGAATGTCGTACAAGTCTTCGTCTTACGCAGGAGCAGCACGATACTATTGTCAACTTTTGTCAGGTTGACGGAGGGAAGATAAGTATGAGTGCGTGGATTGCACGAGCCATAGATGAAAAAATCCTGCGTGATGCCCAGTTAGCTCAGGATAGGCCTGTGCTGAATGCTCGCCAAGGACGTCGTTTCTATGAGTTTTTTGCCGGTGGTGGAATGGCTCGTGCCGGTTTGGGCAAGGAGTGGAGTTGCCTGTTCGCCAATGATTTCGACCCGATGAAAGGGCGTGCCTACCGTGATAACTGGGACGGTGGCTTGGATTTGCTGGTGGAAGATATCAACAAGCTCAGCGTGGGGCAGTTGCCCGATCAGGCCGATCTGGTGTGGGCTTCCTTTCCTTGTCAGGATCTTTCTCTGGCGGGGGGATACAAGGGGATCGGGCGTGAACAGGACGAGCAGCAGACCCGTTCGGGGACTTTTTGGGCATTTTGGAGACTTATGCGTGATCTCATGCGTGAGGCGCGTGCTCCTAAAATCATTGTGCTTGAAAATGTGTATGGAGTATTGACCTCCAATGAGGGTGAGGATTTCTCTGCCATTGGCTCGGCCCTGTCTGATGCTGGCTACCGATTTGGTGGCATGGTGATTGATGCCCGGCATTTTGTGCCACAGTCGCGTCCGCGTGTCTTTATCGTGGGCGTGCGTGCCGATGTGAAAATTGCGCCGATGCTGCTGTCTCCGGTTCCGCTCAATTCGTGGCACCCGGAGAGGATGGTGCAAGCTTGTGCCGGGTTGCCTAAAAGCGCTCGGGATGCATGGTTGTGGTGGCGTCTGCCTGTTCCCGAGGAGCGGGCTGCGACCTTTGCTGAATTGATCGAGGAGCATCCAGAGGGCGTGAGCTGGGACAGCGTGGAGAAAACGGCACGGCTGATGGCCATGATGAGTACGACCAACCTGGAAAAGGTACGTGTGGCGCAGCAGTCAGGCAGGCGTATGGTTGGAGGACTTTATAAGCGTACTCGTGTCGATGAGCTGGGCAATAAAGTCCAACGCGCCGAAGTGCGGTTTGACGACATCGCCGGTTGTTTGCGTACGCCAGCCGGAGGGTCGAGCCGTCAGGTGATCATGGTGGTCGAAGGTGAGCTGATTCGATCACGTTTGCTGTCGCCCCGCGAGGCGGCACGTTTGATGGGGCTGGACGACACCTACAAGTTACCAAGTCGATATAACGACGCCTACCATGTGGTAGGCGACGGAGTGGCGGTTCCGGTAGTGCGTCATCTGGCACAGTTTATCTTTGAACCCATTCTGTCTGAAGTGGGCGATGTCATACCCATTCAGACTTAACAGAGTGCATTAAGTAGAGCATCAGCCTCTGTCGTTGCCTTCATCGGACTGGTTGTCGGCGTACCCGAGCAGAGTACGATGATATTTCTGTAGGCGTCCAAAATGGGCGTCCATGGCCCGCGCAATTTGCGCCGAGTTCTTCACGGTGAGGAAGTGGTCGACCAGTTGTGCATAATGGTTGGCTTGACGAGGTAGCCTCTGAGTAGGATCCCTACGTTTCTGAATTTCATAATCCTGCATGACTTGAACGACTTGCGTGGGTTGTGGGGCAGCACCATAGTTGCCCCATGGAGGAACAGTGCCATTCATCAATGGGGATTGGGCATTGAAGAAGTGGAACAGTTGGGCTTCAAGTGTGTTAATAGTGTCTGCGTAAGCCACGGGATATGCCCATACGTAGGCAATTTCCCAGACATCGATCTGCCTGTTGGCAATGATGTCCGAACGTGCCGAGGTAAGGTGTCTGGCAACCCGACTGCGGATTCCATCCTTTGATTGGCCAACGTAAATGGGAATGTTATCCAAGTCGCACAGTGCGTAGACACCGATATTGGGAGGTAGCAACCGAACGGCTTGCTTCCTGAATGCAAAGTCTGTCATTTCTATCCATCGAGTCAGTGTGTCTGGAGTGTCCAGAGGTCATCGGTACCCACATGCCGTTTTGCGGTAGTGTTGTTCAAATTGACGGGGCAAATTGCCAGCAAGACTATATCAGCGAAAAACTACATAATCGTTAAATTTTATTGAACGAATTTGCAACTGCCGAGACTTGACGGATCGCTAGTTTTGCCAATGAGTTCTTTTTTCTGGTCAACTTGGGGGCAATGTATTCTCTATGAACTTGACTCAATAGCATGGAAAGGTCTGATTTCTCTGGATATGTAGATAAATTGTCATCCTTGGGGTGTCACGATACGCAGAATATCCTTGGCTTCATGGCCGCCGATATTAAAGGTTTTGTCTGCAACTCGTCTGCGTAGTCTTGATCCTCTGCATTGAAGCGGTGCAGGACCAGTTGCTACAGGGTCATGGATTCGCTCGGTGAGCCAAAGAGCTGCCAGCCATTAGGAGACGTGGCTGCTCACCGATGAGGTGAAACGGTGCCAGTAGACAGTGTCTGGGGAGATATCTAGGCTGGTATGTTTATTGAGGATATCCATGGCTGTTTCCAGGGTTTGTTGTCGCATGTCGGGACAGTTTTCAGCCAGGTGCCGGGCGGTGGCTTTCGGTGTTGTCTGATCGGGGAGGCGTGGTTATGGCGTTGCTGTTTAGGCTCACAGGATTTACCTCATGTATAGAGTTCTCCAAGCGTGTTGCGACTTTTTGTGGCGGGAGCGCTAAATAGTTAGTGCGGCATTGATATTCATTTTTTGCCGAACCTGCATATTCCGTATTTATCTTTTGTGCCGGTCATCTGTTTGTTGAATAGCGACGGGTTCGCAGTTCCCGGCACACTGCGAACCCGTTTCGTATCAATACTTCCAGGTCACCGAAGCCGTCAGATTCCTCGGCGCGCCATAGTTGGTCGACCCCGCCGACTGATACAGCGACAGCAGGTATTTGCGGTCGGTGACGTTGTTCATGTTCAGCGACGTGCTCCAGTGATCGTCGAAGTCGTAGCTGGCCATCAGGTCCACCAGGGCGTAGGCCTCCTGACTGACATTGCTGTTGGTGTCCACTTCGGTTGCGCTCTGCCACTGAATGCGCGTACCGACTTTGGCCTGTGGCAGGTTGGGCAGGCGATAGGTCAGGCTGCCGCGCAAGGTATGGGTGGGGATGTATTTGCGAGTGTTGTTTCCGTCGTCGTCTTCGATTCGTACGAAGTTATAGCCGCCGGACAGTTCGAGGTCCGGTAGCACCTCGCCGGAAGCGCCCAATTCAACGCCTCGGGTTTTGACATTCGTTCCGCGGTACACGTATTGGCCGCCCACGATTTCTCCGGTGAGTTCGGCGACGTTTTGCTGGTCGGTCTTGAAGACTGCAGCGGTCACGGTCAGTCGGTCATCGAGCAGAAGCCCTTTCACGCCGGCTTCCATGCTTTTTCCTTCAAGTGGCAGGATGACTCCACCACTGGTGCTGCGCACGTACTGGGGTTTGAAGATTTCTGTCCAGCTGGTGTAAAGGCTCCACTGCGGGGTCAGGTCATAGACCAGGCCGGTGTAGGGCGTCACCTTGCCGTGTACCCGTGTGTTGTGCGGCGAGCCGTAACCCGCGCCATCGCCATCGGCGCTGAGCATGCGTGCTCCGGCGATCCAGTGCAGTTCATCGGTCAGGCTGAACCGTGATCCGGCGAACACGCTTTTTTGTCGGTCGGTGAACCGCTGGGTGTTGAGTTCATCGGTATAGGTCATTGCTGGCTGTACTACATTGCCAGCCAGTGCATCGGCGAGGCTGACGATCTGGTTGCCCGATGCGTCTCTGTAATGGCCGCGCTCGTCATGATGAGTGCGCCCGTAATTGACGCCCAGGGTCAGATCGTGTTCCCGTCCGAGGAGTCTGAAAGGGCCGGACAGTCGAGCCTCACCCGTCACCTGGTGTTCCGTGCTGGTGGTGCGGTTGATATAGGCGTAGGCATCCGTGGCGGTTGCCGGGATGGCGTACAGCATTTTGGTGTCGGAGTCCTGGTTCATTCCTGCCAGGGTGATGGTGCTTTCCCAGCCATTGTCGAAGGCGTGGGTGTGCTCGACGAAGGCGCGTGTGGTATGGACGTCCCAGTACGTCCAGGGCTGACCGACGCTGGAGCTGCGGCTGCTGTAGTGGATGCGGTTGCCAGCATAGTCGGCGATCGGCAAGGCTCCCCAGGTACTGCCATTCGAGTAGCTGTTCTGCTGGGTGAAGCCCACGGTCAGGGTATCGGCATCGGACAGGTCAAAGGCCAGCAGGCCCGCAGCCACGTTGACCTCATGGCTGTACTGGTCGAGATAGGAGTTGCCTTTGTCGTGGGAGGTGATGAAGCGCCCGCGAACGTTGCCGCTGTCTGTCAGAGGGCCGGATACATCCAGGCCCAGTCGGCGGTTGTCCCAGGAGCCGATGCTGCTGTCGATTCGGGCCTGGAAGGTATCGGTAGGCCGTTTGCGGATAAGGTTGACCGTGGCCGACGGGTCACCCGTACCGCTCATGAGTCCGTTGGCACCATGCAGCACTTCAACCTGCTCGAATTCGGTCATGTCCTGATCGCCGACCAGTACACCGCCCGAGAAAGGCAGGCTCATGCCGTCGTATTCAAAGTTCTCGATCTTGAAGCCGCGCGAGGTAAAGGCGGTGCGATCCGTTTCAAACTGTTCGACGGTGACCGATGGCGCGTTGCGCAGTGCATCTTTCACACTGTTGAGTTTGAAATCGTCCATTTGCTCACGGGTAACGACGGTGATCGCCTGTGGCGTCTCCTTGTCGCTCAGCCCCATGCGCGTTGTGCTGGCGGTGGGTTTGCCCTGATAGCCCTGACTCAGGCCGCTGTCTTGTATGGCCTGATTCTGGATTCGGGTAGGGCCGAGAAGGACTTCGCTGCCCGGCTTGTTGTCTGTCGGGACAAGGTAGACCGTGACGGCGTCCGTACGGGCGAAGCTGTAGCCACTGCCTTGCAGTAACTTGGCCAATGCTTCTTCGGCTGAATAGCTGCCCACCACTGCGCTGCTGCGCAAGCTCGCATCGAGATTGCCATCAAGCAAGACGTTCTGCCCGGACTGCTGGCTGAAGACCAGCAAGGCCTGGCGCAATTGCTGTGCGGGAATATTGAGCGACAACTTTTCCGATGTGGCTGCCGCCGCGGGGGTTGGTTCCGCGTGAACCTGAGCGGCACCGACAAGCAGCGTACACGCGAGTGCTGCGCTCAGGGCGCTGCGCTGCCAGCGTGTATCGATTCCAGGGCGTTGGGTAGGTTGTCTTGCCATTCAGGTCGTTCCCTATGAGCTGTGCACAGATGTGCGAATATCAATCAGTCTCGTTAAGACGCATGAGCAATCGAGATTCCTGATGGCGTTTTGAATTATTTGCTCACGACCTTGTGCAGGTCTGGGTGAACGGCGGGATTCGAGGTGCCGAGGTGTACGAAACATCTGGACATGGCCCCGGATGGGCGGGGCCTGGAGAGGGATCAGGCGGGATAGATCAGGGTGACCAGATCGGTATAACGCGTGGTTCGTACCGACAGCGCTCTGGAAAGGATATCGAGCATCTGGTCGGGTTTTTCCAGGTTGAGGATCAGGCTGACCCGGCGTGCAGCGAGTTGCTTGTCCATGATGAAGATCTTGCCTTCACGCCAGCGTTGCAGCTCATCCACGACGGTGAGCAGTGGCGTGTCGAAGAACGCCAGACGGCCGTTGCGCCAGGCGAGAATCTGCTCCAGCTCGGCGCGTTGAATCGTGCCTGTCTGATCAGGGCTGAAGCGCAGGAACAAGCCTTCTCCCAGATCTGTCTGTTGAGTGGCGGTGACGACTCTTGCGGTCTTGCGACTGACGGCGACCCGTGCCGTTGCCCGATCGCAGGTCAGGCAGAACTCGCCTTCGCCGGCAATCACCTGGCCGGCCTCGGTCGTGACGCTGAAATCACCGGCAGCACTTGGCGTCACGCTGAAAAAGGCTTCGCCCTGAAGCAGTTCCACTGCGCGGCGGTTTGGCGAGAAGTCCAGGTTCAGTGCCGTATTGCCTGCCAGGTCGACGGTCGATCCATCCGGCAGACTCACCAGACGTCTCTCGCCCACGGAGGTGCGCACATCTGCAAAAGGGGAGCTTGCACCCCGGAGCCACAAGGACGTTGCACCGGTTGTGACAGCGATTGCGCTGGCGGCGATTCCCAGCCCGACAAAGCGGCGTCGAGACAGTCGGGCAGGCGCGATGGAGGGGGAAGGTCGCAGCAACTGCGCCGAGGCGGCCCATAACTGTTCCAGCTGGGCGTAGGCTTCTGCATGTTCGGGCGAGGCTTCGAGCCACCTTGCCAGTTCTTCGCGCTCGGCCTGTGTCGGTGAGCCGCCCTGAATCAAGGCAAACCAGGCGCTGGCCTGATGGCTCACGTCACCCGTCCGGCGTTCGGATGAATCGAGGAAGGGCGGTTCGGCATTCATGGGCTAATCAATTCAACTCAATGGCGTGCAAGCGGGGATTGTAATCCAGCCTGTTCTTTTTCGTCGGCTGTTCGGTTAAAGACCGGCAAGTGAAAGCATTATCTGGACATGCCGAGCTTCAACAGCTCCAGAGCCTTGACCATACGGCTATAGGCCGTTTTCGGGGAAATGCCGAGGCGCTCGCCAATCTCCGCATAGGTCAGGCCTTCGACCCGCACCATCAGGAAAACCTCGCGGCAGGGGGCGGGCATGTTCTGGATCACCTCGTTCAAGGTCGCCAGCTGCTGGTTGGCGATGGCTGTCTGTTCGAGGGTTGGCGTTCTTTGTCCCAGGCTGCTCAGTTCCTGCTGTTCCAGCGGCTCGCTTTTACGGTGTTCCTGACGTCGGGTGTGATCGATGAACAGATTGCGGGCACTGGAAAACAGATAGGCCCGGAAGTTCTCGATGCGCGTGCGGCCCATCTGCTCGGACAGGCGAATGAAGGTGTCCTGAGTCAGATCGGCAGCAGTCTCCTTGCAGCGCAAGCGGCGATCCAGGTACTCCTGAATTTCTTCACGATGGGCGAGATAGAGCGCCTTGAGATCTGAACCGGACATAAAGCCACCTTGACTGGCATGCAAGCGAGCGCGGGAAAATATCACAAATGAGAATTGTTTGTAATAAGCGTGGTGTGTCTTAACAATTTCAGAAGCGTTTTCAGGTTTTTGAGGGATGCAGCGGCGTGTTTCGAGACAAACGGCTGCTTGTAAAGGAATATGGGCTGATGTCCAGAGCGTGTTAGAAGCTGTAAGAAAGGATCAAGGATATGTTGATAGAGAGCATTAATATTCCTTCTGCGGAGTTTCAGGAGTCTGGACTCCAGGACATCAAAATGAGACGTCTTGGGAGGCTGGTAGCGCTGGCGGGCAAGAATGGAGCAGGTAAGTCGCGTCTTCTCAATGTCATTGATGATGTTATCCGCATGCGTGGGTTGGCCCGTTCCGGTATTGACGCTTTGAAAGCGGAGAAGGAGAGCTACGATCGAAGTATCCGTAACAGTCCGAACTCCTCATCGATAAACGCATGGAAGGAAGAGTCAGAGAAGTACAGGCGTGCTTTATTGGCTGTAACCGAATGGACCGTAACCCATACAGAGTCCTTTTTCAGTTCAATGAATTTTGTTCCGAAGAGGCTGGACCTTGTAGACCCGCGCAAAGCTTTGCGTGGCGAGGTGGCTAACCGTGCCCATGTGGCCATGTCGCCCGGAGAAACTATCTACGATGAAGTCTGCCTATTCTATTTGCATGATGTTCTGGATCAGTGGTTTGCGGTAACGCATCCCAGCTATGCAGGTAATTCTGATGAAAAGCTGAAAATAGAAGCCGGCTATGAACAGCTTCAGGTCTTGATGCAGAGAATGCTGGGGGTGAGGCTTGAGAGGGGGCTGCATGGTGATCCGATGCTCTTTGGCAAGCCCATTGCAGATGCTCGCCTGTCGGAAGGTCAGAGAGTTCTGATTCAGCTATGCATGGCTTTGCATGCTCAGGGTGCGAGTCTGGACAATACGGTCTTGTTGCTCGATGAGCCAGAAAATCATCTACATCCTTCCGCTGTGATCGAGGTCGTCGATGCTTTGCATAAGGTGACTACAACGTCACAAATATGGATCGCGACACACTCGGTACCTCTTCTGGCCTACATGACCAGTATTGATCCTATGTGCCTCTGGTATGTCAGTAGTGGTGGAGTGACGCATGCCGGTCGTCGTCCCGAAATGGTGCTTGAAAGTCTTCTCGGTGGTGAGGAAGGCATTGCCCAATTGAATGCGTTCTCCGGTTTACCGGCGGTGTTGGCTGCGGTCAACTATGCGACTGAAAGTTTATATCCTCCGGTTGTGCTGGCTGGAAAAGGACCCGATCCACAAGTCTCGCAAATCCAATCCATTATTGTGGGCATGTATCAGAAGATCGCTCGGCTCAGGGTTCTGGATGTTGGCGCAGGTAAAGGGAGGCTGCTTGAGGGATTGGCGGCCTCGATGAGCGACCATGGGGTGCAGGTAGCCGAGGTGCTTGATTACCACGCCTACGAGCCTTTTCCCGAGGATCGCGCCATATGTGAAGCGGTTCTGGCGTCCTATTATGGTGATGAGTCGAAGCGTTACTTCAGCACACCTGATCAACTGTTCGAGCAAAAGGACGAGGCGTCATTTGCACTGGTAGTTATGTGCAATGTCCTCCATGAAATTCCGCCAGAGATGTGGGTGGAAAATCTTGGACGAGGAGGTTTGGTTTCGAGGGCATTAAGTGATAACGGGTTTATCTTGATTGTTGAGGATCAGCGGATACCCGTCGGTGAAAAAGCTCATAAGAATGGCTTTCTTGTGTTGGATACTGCCCACCTTAAAGCGTTATTCGACATCCGAGAGGCAGACATTAATGACGGGCTCTTCGTGTCTCACGATGCGCGGCAGGATGGTCGTCTCAAGGCGCATCTGATAGGTAAAAGCCTGTTAGGCCGGATTACTACCCAATCTGTCGAAAAGGCAATAAAGCTTCTTCGTGAAACCTCTCGTCGAGAAATTCGTTCTCTGCGAGATAAAACACCCAGTTATGCCAATGGCCAGTTGAACGGATTCTGGACTCAGCAGTTTGCCAATGCTTCTCTCTACCTGACGCCTGAACAGGATTGAGTAACAGAGGTCGGGTGGCTGCGCTTATGTTTGGTCACCCTTACCTTTCCCAAGATGCACGTGTATCGTATTTCCCCCCTCGCACCTGCTCTCAGGTGCATCCCGCAGTCGTTCTTGAGGTGTTTGCCCCTATGTCCTTTACCCGTCGACAAATACTCGGAGGCCTGGTGGGTCTTGCTGTTGTGGGGCTGGGTGCAGGTGGGGCTTCGCGTTACTGGCTGGGGCGGCGTGGGCCAGGGGAGGGGCATGACTTCGAGTTGATTGCCGCGCCGCTGGATGTCGAACTGGTGCCGGGACACAAGACCCCGGCCTGGGCGTTTGGCGGTTCTGCGCCGGGCACCGAGTTGCGTGTGCGTCAGGGCGAGTGGTTGCGTCTGCGCTTCATCAACCACTTACCGGTTGAAACCACCATTCACTGGCATGGCATCCGCCTGCCGCTGGAAATGGACGGTGTGCCTTACGTTTCACAGTTGCCGGTCAAACCGGGCGAATATTTCGATTACAAGTTCCTGGTTCCGGATGCGGGCAGCTACTGGTATCACCCCCATGTCAGCAGCAGCGAGGAGCTGGGGCGCGGGCTGGTGGGGCCGTTGATTGTCGAGGAGCGTGAGCCTACGGGTTTTCTGCATGAACGTACGGTCAACCTGAAAAGCTGGCATGTGGATGAGGAGGGGGCTTTCACGGAATTCAGTGTCCTGCGCGAAGCCGCCCGTGAAGGGACAGCAGGGCGGCTCTCGACCCTGAACGGTATTCCTCAGGCGGTCATCGATCTGCCAGCCGGGCAGATCACCCGGGTGCGTCTGCTCAACCTCGACAACACCGTGACCTACCGCCTCAACCTGCCGGATGCCGAAGCACAGATCTATGCGCTGGACGGCAACCCGGTCACGCCGCGTCCGTTCGGTGACGAGTATTGGCTCGGGCCGGGCATGCGCATCTGTCTGGCGATCAAGGCGCCGCCTGCGGGCGAGGAAATCGCCTTGCGTAACGGGCCGGTACGGCTGGGGACTTTCCGTTCTGTGGCCAACAACGATGCCCCCGGTCAGTGGCCGCCGGAGCTGCCAGCCAACCCCGTGGCCGAACCGGATCTGGAGAATGCCGAGAAGATCAATTTCAACTTCGAGTGGGTGGGCTCGATGTCGGTCAACACCGACAACGGCAAGCCACCGAGCCTCTGGCAGATCAATGGCGAGGCCTGGGATATCACCGACAAGACCTGTGCGGATCGGCCCATTGCAAAGCTGAAGCTGGGCAAGAGTTATATCTTCGAGCTGAAGAACATGACTCAATACCAGCACCCGATTCACTTGCATGGCATGAGTTTCAAGGTGATCGCCTCCAATCGACGCAAGATCATCCCTTATTTCACCGATACCTTCCTGCTGGGCCGCAATGAGCGAGCACGGGTTGCGCTGGTCGCGGATAATCCGGGCGTGTGGATGTTCCACTGCCATGTGATCGATCACATGGAAACCGGACTGATGGCCGCGATAGAGGTTTCCTGATGCGACAGCCCCCGATCATCGATCGCAGCCGCGATCAGGACTTCATGCGCGAGGCGCTGGCGCTGGCGGCAGAAGGTGCGCGTCTGGGCGAAGTGCCTGTCGGCGCGGTACTGGTGCAGAACGGTGAAATCATCGGTCGGGGCTATAACTGCCCGATCAGCGGCAGCGACCCCAGCGCTCATGCAGAAATGGTCGCCATCCGCGACGCGGCCAAAGCGGTCAGCAATTATCGCCTGCCCGGCAGTACGCTCTACGTCACGCTTGAGCCCTGCAGCATGTGTGCGGGGCTGATCGTCCATTCACGGGTGGCGCGTGTCGTTTATGGGGCCCTGGAACCCAAGGCCGGCATCGTGCAAAGCCAGGGGCAGTTCTTCACTCAGGGGTTTCTCAACCATCGCGTGCTGTTCGAGGGCGGCGTGCTGGGGGAGGAGTGCGGGGTGATGTTGAGCGAGTTTTTCAGAATGCGCCGGGCGGCGAGCAAGGGCGGGGCCTTGTAGGTCTGGACTCGCGCCAGGGTCAGAGTGCCGGTGACGACTGGGTCTGAGGTTCCTGAGTGGGCTTGGTCTTGTCTACACCCGGTACATGCAGGTTGCTGTCCGTTACCTGGCTGCCCTCGAGCTGTGGCTGAGTCACCCAGGTGAGGATGTCGTAGTAACGGCGGATGTTGGCGACGAAATGCACCGGTTCGCCACCTCGTGCATAGCCATAGCGGGTCTTGCTGTACCACTTCTTCTGGGAAAGGCGGGGCAGCATCTTTTTGACGTCCAGCCATTTATTGGGGTTCAGCCCCTCGTTCTCGGCCAGCTTGCGGGCATCTTCCAGGTGGCCGCCGCCGACGTTGTAGGACGCAAGCGCCAACCAGGTGCGATCCGGCTCTTCTATCTTTTCGTCCAGTTGGTCCTTTACGTAGGCAAAGTACTTGGCACCGCCCTGAATGCTTTGTCGGGCGTCGAGCCTGTTGGTGACGCCCATGGCTTGCGCGGTGTTCTGGGTCAGCATCATCAGGCCGCGAACGCCGGTCTTCGAGGTCACGGTGGGTTGCCACATCGATTCCTGATAGCCGATGGCGGCCAGCAGCCTCCAGTCGACCTGCTCTTTCTTGGCCGAGGCCTGGAAGTGCTTTTCATATTTGGGCAGGCGTTCCTGCAGGTGCTGGGCAAAGGTATAGGCACCCACATAACCCAGTACATCGACGTGGCCGTAATAGCGGTCCTTGAGCCGTTGCAGGGTGCCGTTCTTTTCAACCTTGTCCAGGTAGGTATTGATTTCGTTCAGCAGGCTGTTGTCTTCGCCCGGTGCCACGGCCCAGCGCTGTTCACGGGCCTCGCCCAGATCGAAGGCGACCCGCACGTTGGGAAAGTACACCTGGTTCATCGCCAGTTCGTTGGAGTCGACCAGTGTCAGGTCGGTCTGGCCTTCGTCGACCATGCGCAGCAGGTCGACCACTTCCACCGCATCCGATTCTTCGTACTCCAGGCCCGGGTTCTGGGCCTTGAGCGCGGCCAGCTGTTCAGCGTGGCTGCTGCCCTTGAGCACGACAATCCGCTTGCCCACCAGATCGGCGGGGTCGGTTGGACGGGACTGCCCGTTGCGATAGACGACCTGCGGGGTGACTTCAAGGTAAGGATGAGAGAAACGGGCCTGCTGCTTGCGCTCCACCGTGTCGATCAGGCCGGCGGCTGCCAGCACGGGGCCGCCGGGCTTGTTTATCTGGTCGAACAGATCGTCCAGGTTGTCGGCGGTCTCGATCTTGAGTTCTACGCCCAGGTCTTCGGCAAAACGCTTGACAAGCTCGTATTCAAAGCCGGTTTCGCCGTTGCGATCCTGAAAATAGGTCGCCGGGCTGTTACGGGTGATGACGCGCAGAACACCGTCCTCCTTTACTCGTTCCAGTGTGTTGGGTTTATCCACACAGGCGCTGAGCATCAGGAAGAGTCCGGTTGCGATGAGCCATTTGGCGCAACGAGGGCGGAAGTCTGATAGGGAGAACATCGGTGCAGTATACGCAAAGCACACTTGCCGCCATATCTCGACAGCAGGGGCCGGGTCTGATAGACGCGGTTTTTTTGGCAGCAAAGTAGACGATTTCTTCAAGGAAGCGACATTCGGGCGCATTCCGTGTAGCCGTTTTGAGTGCTCAAAAGGTCTGTTTAGGCTAGAATGCGTGGCCTCAAAGCACACCCCCCTTCCCGAGGCTGTCCCGAAGATGTTGATCCTGCGTGGTGCTCCTGCCCTTTCTGCCTTCCGCCACAGCAAATTGCTGGAACAACTGAAACAAAAAGTTTCAGCTGTCAGTGGCTTGTACGCTGAATTCGCTCACTTCGCTGACGTCACTGGCGTTTTGTCCAGCGAAGAACAGCAGGTTCTCGACCGTCTTCTGAAATACGGCCCGAGTGTGCCGGTTCAAGAGCCCAATGGTCGTCTTTTCCTGGTGTTGCCACGTTTTGGCACCATCTCGCCCTGGTCGAGCAAGGCCAGCGATATTGCCCGTAACTGTGGCCTGGCAAAAATCCAGCGTCTGGAACGCGGCATTGCCTTCTATGTAGAAGGTCAGTTCAACGATGCCGAGGCTCAGGCCATCGCCGACAGCCTCCATGACCGCATGACTCAGCTGGTTCTGGGCAACCTCGAACAGGCCGCCGGTCTGTTCAGCCATGCCGAACCCAAGCCGCTGACGGCCGTGGACATTCTCGGTGGCGGTCGCGCTGCGCTGGAGAAAGCCAACGTCGACCTGGGCCTGGCCCTGGCCGAAGACGAAATCGACTATCTGGTCAAGAGCTTCAACGGTCTGGGGCGCAACCCTCACGACATCGAGCTGATGATGTTTGCCCAGGCCAACTCCGAGCACTGCCGTCACAAGATCTTCAACGCCAGTTGGGATATCGACGGCGAAAGCCAGGAAAAAAGCCTGTTCGGCATGATCAAGAACACCTACCAGATGCACAGCGAAGGCGTTCTGTCCGCTTACAAGGACAACGCTTCGGTGATCGTCGGTAACGTGGCCGGCCGTTTCTTCCCGGACCCTGAAACCCGTCAGTACGGTGCGGTGCAGGAGCCTGTGCATATCCTGATGAAGGTCGAGACCCACAACCACCCGACCGCCATTGCTCCGTTCCCGGGTGCCTCCACCGGTTCCGGTGGCGAGATCCGCGACGAAGGTGCAACCGGTCGCGGCGCCAAGCCAAAGGCCGGCCTGACCGGTTTTACCGTGTCCAACCTGCAGATCCCCGGCTTCGTGCAACCTTGGGAAGTGCCTTACGGCAAGCCTGAGCGCATCGTCAACGCGCTGGACATCATGATTGAAGGCCCGCTGGGTGGCGCGGCGTTCAACAACGAGTTCGGTCGTCCGGCCCTGACCGGCTATTTCCGTACCTTCGAGCAGTCCATTGCGACGCCGCACGGCGACGAAGTGCGTGGTTACCACAAGCCGATCATGCTGGCCGGCGGTATGGGCAACATTCGTGAAGGCCACGTCCAGAAGGGCGAAATCACCGTGGGTGCCAAGCTGATCGTGCTGGGCGGCCCGGCCATGCTGATCGGTCTGGGTGGCGGTGCCGCTTCCTCCATGGCCACCGGTACCAGCTCCGCCGATCTGGATTTTGCATCCGTTCAGCGTGAAAACCCTGAAATGGAGCGTCGCTGCCAAGAGGTCATCGACCGTTGCTGGCAACTGGGCGACAGCAACCCGATCAGTTTCATCCACGACGTAGGTGCGGGTGGTCTGTCCAACGCCTTCCCTGAACTGGTCAACGATGGTGGCCGTGGCGGTCGTTTCGAGCTGCGTAACGTGCCTAACGACGAGCCGGGCATGGCCCCTCTGGAAATCTGGAGCAACGAGTCCCAGGAGCGTTATGTCCTGGCCGTTTCTGCCGAAGACTTCGACCGCTTCAAGGCGATCTGTGAACGTGAGCGCTGCCCGTTCGCGGTCGTGGGTGAAGCCACTGCCGAACCTCAATTGACGGTCACCGACAGCCACTTCGGCAACAGCCCGGTGGACATGCCGCTTGAAGTGCTGCTGGGCAAGGCTCCACGCATGCACCGTTCGGTCGCACGTGAAGCCGAGCTGGGCGACGATTTCGATGCGGGTACGCTGAGCCTCGAAGAGAGCGTCGAGCGTGTTCTGCGCCATCCGGCCGTTGCCAGCAAAAGTTTCCTGATCACCATCGGCGACCGCAGCATCACCGGTCTGGTGGCTCGCGACCAGATGGTCGGCCCATGGCAGGTGCCAGTAGCCGACTGCGCCGTGACCGCTACCAGTTTTGACGTCAACACCGGCGAAGCCATGGCCATGGGCGAGCGTACTCCGCTGGCGCTGCTGGACGCTCCGGCTTCCGGTCGTATGGCCATCGGTGAAACCCTCACCAACATCGCCGCTTCGCGCATTGAAAAACTGTCCGATATCAAACTCTCGGCCAACTGGATGTCCGCAGCCGGTCACCCGGGTGAAGATGCGCGTCTGTACGACACCGTCAAGGCTGTCGGCATGGAACTGTGCCCTGAGCTGGGCCTGACCATTCCGGTGGGCAAGGACTCCATGTCCATGAAAACCCGCTGGAGCGACGAAGGCACCGAGAAGAGCGTGACCTCGCCGCTGTCGCTGATTGTGACCGGTTTCGCACCTGTGACCGACATCCGCAAGACCCTGACCCCGGAACTGCGCATGGACAAGGGCGAAACCGACCTGATCCTGATCGATCTGGGCCGTGGTCAGAACCGCATGGGTGCCTCGATTCTCGCTCAGGTCTACGGCAAGCTCGGCCGTTCTGCGCCGGACGTCGACGACGCCGAAGACCTCAAGGCCTTCTTCGCCGTCATCCAGGGCCTGAATGCCGATGGTCACCTGCTGGCTTACCACGACCGCTCCGACGGCGGCCTGTTGGTCAGCGTGCTGGAAATGGCCTTTGCCGGTCATTGCGGCCTGAACCTGTCCCTGGACAGCCTGGCTGAAAACGCTTCCGAGCTGGCTTCGATCCTGTTCAACGAAGAGCTGGGTGCTGTCATCCAGGTTCGTCAGGATGCCACTCCTCTGGTGCTGGCCCAGTTCAGCGCTGCCGGTCTGGAAGACTGCGTGTCGGTCATCGGCAAGCCGGTGAACAACGACGAAGTGGTCATCAGCTTCGCGGGTGAGTCCGTATTCACTGGCCAGCGTCGTCTGCTGCAACGTCAGTGGGCTGAAACCAGCTACCAGATCCAGCGTCTGCGCGATAACGCCGAGTGCGCTGATCAGGAGTTCGACGCACTGCTGGAAGAAGACAATCCGGGCCTGACCGTCAAGCTGGGCTTCGACGTCAACGACGACATCGCTGCGCCTTACATCAAGAAAGGTGTTCGTCCTCAGGTGGCTGTTCTGCGTGAGCAGGGCGTCAACGGTCAGGTCGAGATGGCGGCTGCGTTCGACCGCGCCGGTTTCAATGCCATCGACGTGCACATGAGTGACATTCTGGCCGGTCGTGTCGACCTGAACGAGTTCAAGGGCATGGTTGCCTGCGGCGGCTTCTCTTATGGCGACGTGCTGGGTGCCGGTGAAGGCTGGGCCAAGTCGGCCCTGTTCAACAGCCGTGCCCGCGATGCGTTCCAGGGCTTCTTCGAGCGTACCGACAGCTTCACCCTGGGTGTGTGCAACGGTTGCCAGATGCTGTCCAACCTTCACGAACTGATTCCGGGCAGCGAGTTCTGGCCGCACTTCGTGCGTAACCGCTCCGAGCAGTTCGAGGCGCGTGTTGCCATGGTCCAGATCCAGGAGTCGCCGTCGATCTTCCTGCAAGGCATGGCCGGTTCGCGTATGCCGATCGCCATCGCACACGGTGAAGGTCATGCCGAGTTCAAGCACGACGATGCACTGCTCGAAGCGGATATCTCGGGCACTGTGGCGCTGCGCTATGTGGACAATCACGGCAAGGTCACCGAAACCTATCCGGCCAACCCGAACGGCTCGCCGCGCGGTATTGGCGGCATGACCACTCGCGACGGTCGCGTCACCATCATGATGCCGCACCCTGAGCGTGTGTTCCGTGCTGTCCAGAACTCCTGGCGTCCGGAAGAGTGGAACGAAGACGGTGCCTGGATGCGCATGTTCCGCAACGCTCGCGTCTGGGTTAACTAAGCGGTCATGTACAAGCTCGCCTTTTTCGTGCCTGCGAGCCATGTGGAACAGGTCAAGAGCGCCGTATTCGCTGCTGGGGCAGGGCGAATCGGTGCTTACGATCACTGTTCATGGCAGGTCTCGGCCAGGGTCAGTTCCGCCCGCTGGATGGCAGTCAGCCATTTATCGGGCAGGGCGGTGTGGTCGAGACGGTCGAGGAGTGGAAAGTCGAGATGGTCGTGGCTGATGAGTTGATTCATCAGGCCGTGGTGGCTCTCAAGCAGAGCCATCCGTATGAAACGCCTGCTTATGAAGTGTGGCGGCTGGAAGCGTTTTAACGTTGTATCGCATTTTTCGCGAATGAATTCGCTCCTACGGTAGGAGCGAATTCATTCGCGAATCCCCTACGGCCGAATCTCGATCATCGTGCCGTCTTTCACCAGATCCCAGACCTCCCGCATGTCGTTGTTCTTCAGCGCAATGCAGCCGTTGGTCCAGTCCAGGGTATGGAAATACCACTCCGGATACTCTTCGTCCACGGGCGTGCCATGCAGCATGATCATGCTGCCGGGTTTGACGCCTTCACGGCGGGCGCGTGCGGCATCTGAAATGTTCGGGTAGGAAATGTGCATTGACAGGTTGTAGTTGTTGCTGGGCTTGCGCCAGTCGATCCAGTAGAAACCTTCCGGTGTGCGCTGGTCGCCTTCCTGGAGCTTGGTACCCTTGGGGTTTCGGCCCAGGGAAATCCGGTAGGTCTTGAGGGCTTCGCCGCCGCTGATCAGTTGCAGCTGGCGGGCGGACTTGAGCACCAGCACCTTGTCTATCTTCTTGTCGGCAATGCTTTGGGTATTGATCACCTTGTGATCGATGATTTTCTGTTCGCTGCCCTTGGGTACGATGGTCTGGGTGAAGGCCGCTTGCGACAGCGGTATGAACGACATGCAGAAGAAAGCGAACAACCAGCGCATTACGGTATCCCTGAGAGCATTGAGGTGCCTGTATGGTCAGGCTTCTTGTATCTGGCGCGAGGCGGGCAGGGCGCTGGTGTGAACCGGGTAAACCTGCTGGCGTCTGTCGGCGAAGAAGTATTCTAGGGTACGCCTGACTGTCATGAAAGCCAGGTCCTGCCACGGAATGTCGGCTTCGTCGAATAATTGCACTTCAAGGCTTTCGACCCCGGCGGCGAATTCTGGAGTGGCAAGTTCGGAACGGTAGAACACATGCACCTGATTGATATGCGGAACGTCGATCAGCGCATACAGATGCAGGTCAGTCAGTGTGGCGCAGGCTTCTTCGATCGTCTCCCGGCGCGCCGCCTGCTCGATGGTTTCGCCGTTTTCCATGAAACCTGCCGGCAGTGTCCAGAACCCCAGGCGTGGTTCGATGGCGCGACGGCACAGCAAAACCTTGTCGCCCTGGGTGACCAGGCAGCCAGCCACGATATTCGGGTTCTGATAGTGGATGGTGCCGCAATGCTCGCAGACATGACGCAGACGGCTGTCGCCTTCGGGAATGCGCTGGATGACCGGGTTGCCGCACTGACTGCAGAATTTCATATTGTCGCTCTATCCATGAAGGCAGCCGCTATCTTGGCTTGTCGCAGGACGGGTCGGCAAGTTCCGCGATTGTATGGTTGTCCTGCAAGGGCTTGGGCAGTTCGTTGCTTTGGTGCATGATGCCGGAAGTGCAGCCGATCGAGATTTCCCATGCTGGATGAGTTACTTCGACGAGTAGGCAGTCATACGCCGGATACCCTTGAGACGGACCGACGATTCCCCGAAGCCGCCGTGCTGGTGCCTGTCACCCGCAGTGACGAACCGGAGTTGATCCTGACCTTGCGCGCCAGCGGGCTTTCCACGCACGGCGGCGAAGTGGCCTTTCCTGGCGGCAGGCGTGACCCGGAAGATCCCGATCTGGTTTTCACGGCCCTGCGCGAAGCCGAAGAGGAAATCGGTCTGCCGCCCGGTCTTGTCGAAATTGTCGGCCCTCTGAGTCCCTTGATCTCCAAGCACGGCATCAAGGTCACGCCTTATGTGGGGGTTATTCCCGATTTTGTCGAATATCGGCCCAATGATGGCGAAATTGCCGCTGTTTTCAGCGTACCGCTGGAGTTCTTTCGTCAGGATGTCCGCGAGCACACCCACCGGATCGACTATGAAGGACGCAGTTGGTACGTTCCCAGCTATCGTTATGACGGGTACAAGATCTGGGGGCTGACGGCGATCATGATCGTGGAACTGGTCAATGTGCTGTATGACGCGAAGATCAGCCTGCATCATCCGCCAGAACACTCCACGACCTGATTCTTCATTCAATAACGAGCCGTGCCTGTGAGCCCGGCCATTCGCCTGAGGGAACGCCATGAAATATCGCCTGGGAGACGCACGTGTCCAGACTGATCCGCAAAGCTGGGTTGCGCCCAATGCCGTTCTGATCGGCAAGGTAAAACTGGAAGCGGGGGCGAGTGTCTGGTTCAACGCGGTCCTGCGAGGCGATAACGAGTTGATCCATATCGGTGAAAACAGCAACGTGCAGGATGGCACGGTGATGCACACCGACATGGGGTCGCCGCTGGAAATCGGCAAAGGGGTCACCATTGGTCATAACGTCATGCTGCACGGTTGCAGCGTCGACGATTACAGCCTGATCGGTATCAATTCGGTGATTCTCAATGGCGCGAAGATCGGCAAATACTGCATCATTGGCGCCAATTCGCTGATTGGTGAAGGCAAGGTCATCCCCGATGGTTCTCTGGTGATGGGCTCGCCGGGCAAGGTGGTGCGCGAACTCACCGATGTCCAGAAGAAGATGCTCGAAGCCAGCGCCGCGCATTATGTCCACAACGCCCGGCGTTACGCTCGTGACCTGGCCGAGCAGGAAGATTGATGAGTACAGAATCGATAACGGAAAAGCCCGTCCGCTCGCCATGCGTCAGCATCTGCGCGCTGGACGAGGATGATATCTGCACCGGCTGCCAGCGCACGGTGAGTGAGATCACCGGCTGGAGTCGCATGAGCAATGACGAGCGGCGGGCTGTGCTACGTCTGTGCGATGAGAGGGCCAGGGCCAGCGGAGTGGTCTGGACGCTTGGATGAGGTGTCTCTCTACCCGGTAGGAGCGAATTCATTCGCGAAGAGGCCAGTACATCCAGCAAGAAATTGAGTGCCTGAAATGCTGTCTTCGCGGATAAATCCGCTCCTACATGGCTTGGGCATTCGTCACACCTTCATTCTGATACCATTGCCGCCTGTTTCTTCAAGACCATCCCCGCCATGCTTTTCCTGATCGCCTACATCAGCAGTGTCGTGCTGATCAATTTCGCCTTTTCCACTGCGCCACATCTGGACATCATCTGGTCGGCCTGGGGCGGGTTGGTGTTTGTCCTGCGCGATATGGTGCAGACCCGTTTCGGCCATGGCGCGATCCTCGCCATGCTGGTGGCGCTGATGCTGTCCTATGTCACCAGCGAGCCAGCCATTGCCCTGGCCAGCGCCACGGCCTTTGCGATTTCCGAATGCATCGACTGGCTGGTATTCAGCATCACCAGGCGCCCGCTGCATGACCGTCTTTGGATCAGCTCGGCGCTGAGTATCCCGCTGGACACCTTTATCTTCTTCGGCATGATCGACGCGTTCACCGCGCCGGTGCTGCTGACGGCGCTGGGCTCCAAGTTTGCGGGTGTGACGGCTGTCTGGCTGATCATGGCCTGGCGCATCCGCAAGAACGCCTGTCCGGGTTGAGCCCCTATTTGCAGGGCTTCGTGGTAAATTGCGCGCCTTTCTTCATAGCGGTTGCTCGCATCCGGCGGGCTGCCATCGATATCTGCTTCACGAGGACCTGAGATGACTCAAATCGGAACTCCACTTTCGCCTACCGCGACTCGCGTACTGTTCTGCGGCAGTGGTGAGCTGGGCAAGGAAGTCGTGATCGAGCTGCAACGCCTGGGCGTCGAAGTGATCGCTGTTGACCGTTATGCCGATGCGCCTGCCATGCAGGTTGCCCATCGCAGCCATGTGATCAACATGCTCGATGGCGCTGCATTGCGTGCGGTGGTCGAGGCCGAGAAACCTCATTTCATCGTTCCGGAAATCGAAGCCATCGCGACCGCGACCCTGGTCGAGCTGGAGTCCGAAGGCTTTACCGTCATTCCGACGGCCCGTGCAGCGCAGTTGACCATGAACCGCGAAGGCATTCGTCGTCTGGCGGCCGAAGAGCTCAAGCTGCCCACCTCTCCGTACCACTTTGCCGATACCTTCGAGGACTACAGCAAGGCTGTTCAGGACCTGGGCTTCCCATGCGTGGTCAAGCCGGTCATGAGTTCCTCGGGCAAGGGCCAGAGCCTGCTCAAGAGCGCCGCTGACGTCCAGAAAGCCTGGGATTACGCGCAGGAAGGCGGTCGTGCAGGCAAGGGGCGTGTGATCGTCGAAGGCTTCATCGACTTCGATTACGAAATCACGCTGTTGACTGTGCGTCACGTGGGCGGCACGACGTTCTGTGCACCGGTCGGCCATCGTCAGGAGAAAGGGGACTATCAGGAGTCCTGGCAGCCGCAGGCCATGAGCCCGGTGGCGCTGGCGGAGTCCGAGCGTGTTGCCAAGGCGGTGACCGAGGCATTGGGTGGTCGCGGGATCTTTGGTGTCGAGCTGTTCATCAAGGGCGATCAGGTGTGGTTCAGCGAAGTATCGCCGCGTCCGCATGACACCGGTTTGGTAACCCTGATTTCCCAGGACCTGTCCCAGTTCGCACTGCATGCCCGCGCCATTCTGGGCCTGCCTGTGCCGTTGATCCGCCAGTTCGGGCCATCGGCGTCGGCCGTGATTCTGGTGGAAGGCCAGTCCACGCAGACCGCTTTCGCCAATCTGGGTGCTGCTCTGGCTGAACCGGATACGGCATTGCGTCTTTTTGGCAAGCCTGAAGTCAACGGCCAGCGCCGCATGGGCGTGGCCCTGGCGCGTGACGAGTCCATCGAAGCTGCCCGTGCCAAGGCGACCCGCGCTTCGACGGCGGTGAACGTCATTCTGTAAGCAATATCGCCTGTAAGTTGTGTGGGAGCGAATTCATTCGCGAAGAGGTTTTTCGCGGATAAATCCGCTCCCACACAATTCTGTACCCTACAGTTCCTTATCCCGAGTCTCTTTCAGGCACAGCACAGCCAGCAGGCTGAGTAATGCGGCTGCCGATACATACCCGCCCACCCAGCTCAAACCACCCATGGCCACCAGTTTCTGTGCGAAGAACGGCGCAACAGAAGCGCCGACTATGCCGCCCAGGTTGTAGGCTGCCGATGCGCCGGTGTAGCGCACCTGCGTCGGAAACAGTTCTGGCAGCAGCGCCCCCATCGGTGCGAAGGTCACGCCCATCAGGAACAGCTCGATACACAGGAACAGCGCAACACCCCAGGTTGTGCCGTGGGTCAGCAGGGGTTCCATGAGAAAGCCCGAGGCAATCGCCAGTACGCCACCGGCCACCAGTACGGGCTTGCGTCCGAAGCGGTCACTGGCCCAGGCAGCCAGAGGTGTGGCGGCGGCCATGAACAGGACGGCGAAACACAGCAGGCCCAGGAAGGTTTCCCGGCTATAGCCCAGGGTGGAAACCCCGTAGCTCAATGAAAAGACCGTTGAGATATAGAACAGCGCATAGCACACGACCATCGAGGCTGCGCCCAGCAGCATGGGCTTCCAGTGCTGGCTGAAGGTTTCCACGATGGGCATCTTGACCCGTTCATGGCGTGCGATGGCTTTGGCGAACACCGGTGTTTCTTCCAGCTTCAAGCGCACATACAGACCGACCATGACCAGGGCAGCGCTGAGCAGGAAGGGAATCCTCCAGCCCCAGGCACGGAATTGCTCGTCATCCAGTGTCATCGCCAGAGTCAGGAACAGGCCGTTGGCGGCCAGGAAGCCAATGGAAGGGCCCAGTTGCGGGAACATGCCGAACCACGCACGTTTGCCCTTGGGGGCGTTTTCGGTCGCCAGCAGCGCGGCACCACCCCATTCACCGCCAAGCCCCAGTCCCTGACCGAAACGCAGCAGGCACAGAATGATGGGTGCCCAGGCCCCGATAGTTGCATAGCCGGGTAGCACGCCAATGAGAGTGGTGCAGATACCCATCAGCAGCAAGGAGGCGACCAGGGTCGACTTGCGGCCGATGCGGTCACCGAAATGACCGAACAGGGCTGACCCCAAAGGGCGGGCAAGAAAGGCGATGCCGAAGGTCAGAAACGACGACAGCATCTGTGCGGTGCCGGAGGTCTGTGGAAAGAACACCGGGCCGATCACCAGGGCGGCGGCCGTGGCGTAAACGTAGAAATCATAGAACTCGATGGCCGTGCCGATGAAGCTGGCCGTTGCAACGCGAGTCGCGGAATTGGTGGGGGCTTGGGTATCGCCGGTTTCACTGAGGGTGGCTGTGCTGGTCATGCGGGTATCCCTGACAGTCATCTTGCCTGACGGCGTTCGCACGCGGCGGCAAGTATTCGTTCTTGTGATTGTGGGTACAGCGCTGAGCAGAGTAGCCCGGTTGGGCCTAGGGGCAATGGCGGCACTCGGGGATGGGAGTGCCTGCCAGAAAGTGTTGCGAGTCGTTCAGGCTGAATGACTGGCCGTCTGCGCTGAGTGCGGGTAGCACGCGTGACGGCTGGCTGGGTAAGCGCAAGGATTATAGGAAGGGCTTTGCTCGTGAAACAAGTGGCAACATTATGCCCGGTTCAGGTAAAGACCAGGCTGGGAGCGTTTTGCCACATCATGACGCTTTTCACGCGATTGTCCTCGGTTTCCAGAATTTCCAGCCGGTAAGGGCCGATTTTCAGGCAGACCGGGCCTTCGGGAATGGTTTCCAGGGCTTCGGTGATCAGACCGTTGAGGGTCTTGGGGCCATCGGACGGCAGGTGCCAGCCCAGGCACTTGTTCAGGTCGCGAATCGAGGCGGCGCCTTCCGCTTCAAAACGCCCGTCGGCCTGACGGGTGACATGGGGATTATTGAGAGTCTGTTCGTTCTCGAACTCGCCGACGATCTCTTCGAGGATGTCTTCCAGGCTGACAATGCCCAGCACTTCGCCGTATTCGTCCACGACCACGCCCAGGCGGCGCTGCTGTTTGTGAAAGTTGAGCAGTTGCAGTTGCAGCGGCGTGCTTTCCGGCACGAAGTAGGGTTCATAGCAGACCGCGAGCAGTTGCTCCTTGGTCAGTTCGCCCTTGGGCAGCAAATGGCTGATCTGCCGGGTATTGAGAATGCCCTGAACCTGATTGATATCGTCGTGATAGACCGGGAGGCGCGTATGTCGCGAAATGATCAGGCGCTCGATGATCTGCTCGATAGGGTCGTCGAGGTTGACGCCGTCCACTTCGCTGCGAGGGATCAGGATGTCGTTGACCGTGATGCTGTCCAGGGCATTGATGCCGGACAGCACGTTGGCGCGAGGATGATGCTCCTGAATGCCATCATGGGAAGCAGGCTTCTGCGGGTTTTCGTCCCGTTTTTCATCCGCGCCAGGTGCCGGGCGCACGCCGAAAAGGCGCAGCAGATGTCTGGCCAGGGCACTGAAAGCGCAGGCCACTGGCCAGACGATTTTCATGGGGATGCGCAGTGTTCCATTGCCGAGCAGGAGCGTGGCAACCGGGTAGCGAGTGGCCAGACGGCGCGGGATGAGTTCTGTAAAGAGCAGCATGATGCTGGCGGTGAGGAGCCAGGCCAGGGTCGGGCCGTTGTTGAACCAGCCATCGACGGCAATCAGCGTCGCGATGACGATGATCAGGGTCTTGATCAGTGTGTTGCTCAGGATCAGGCTGTTGAGCTCAAAGGCCAGCTCGGGCAGGGTGGCCGCTTCATTGGGGCGGCTGCCGGCTTTCAGGGTATTGAGCCGGTGATGGGCGGCCTCGACAGCGCTCAGCAAGCCTGACCAGAGCATCAGCAGGGTCAGTACACCCGCGAGCGGGCCGATGGGCAGATTATCCATGATCGACGCCCGTCAGATATGCAGAATGAATTCACGTACCAGCTTGCTGCCGAAATAGGCCAGCATCAGCAGGCAGAAGCCGCCCAGGGTCCAGCGAATGGCCTTGTGCCCACGCCAGCCGAGACGATTGCGGCCCCACAGCAGGACACTGAACACCACCCATGCCAGACAGGCAAGCAGGGTCTTGTGCACCAGATGCTGGGCAAACAGGTTCTCGACGAACAGCCAGCCGGAAATCAGCGACAGCGAAAGCAGTGTCCAGCCCGCCCACAGGAAGCCGAACAGCAGGCTTTCCATGGTTTGCAGGGGAGGGAAGTTCCTGATCAGCCCGGAAGGGTGCTTGTGCTTGAGCTGGTGATCCTGCACCAGCAGCAGCAAGGCCTGAAATACCGCGATGGTGAACATGCCATACGCCAGGATCGACAACAGGATATGGCTGAGAATGCCCGGTTCTTCGATGATCGGCTGCACCGTGCCGCTGGGAGCGTACTGGGCCAGCAGAGCCGTGACCATGCCCAGCGGGAACAGCAGCACCAGCAGGTTCTCCACCGGAATACGGGTAGTGGCGATCAGGGTCAGGGTGATGACCGATACGGCAATCAGGCTGGCGGAGTTGAAGAAGTCCAGGCCCAGACCTGACGGACGGACCAGCTGGGAATAAAGGCCGATGGCATGGGCAATGACGGCCAGGGTGCCGAGCAGGGCGAGCAGCCGCTTGTCGGGTTTGGCGGTCTGATTCAGGCGTACGCCTTGGTAGATGGTCGCAGCGGCATAAAGGCCGGCGGCGGCAAGGCTTGAAAGCAGGCTGGGTGGTAGAGGGAACATAGATCCTGATGGACGGGCCCGAAAGACGCTGAGTGTGGCATAGAACCGACATTTCACGAAAGACTACATAAGCAGACAGTGTGGTGTCCGTTCGGCAGAGTCTTCGCTATAATCCGCGACCTGCTCCAGCCGCAGGCTCGCCGAGCGCCATTTTCTTCATAGCGGGCCGGGCCGCATCAACCGGGGTTCGACCAGAGCCTGAAAGGATCGCGCATGTTTGAAAACCTAACCGACCGCCTCTCGCAGACGCTGCGCCACGTAACTGGCAAGGCCAAGCTGAACGAAGACAACATCAAGGACACCTTGCGCGAAGTGCGTATGGCTCTGCTCGAAGCCGACGTCGCCTTGCCGGTGGTCAAGGACTTCGTCAATAACGTCAAGGAGCGCGCCGTCGGCACCGAAGTGTCGCGCAGCCTGACGCCGGGCCAGGCGTTCGTGAAAATCGTTCAGGCCGAACTCGAAAGCCTGATGGGCGCCGCCAACGAAGACCTGGTGCTCAACGTCACGCCTCCGGCTGTCGTTCTGATGGCTGGTTTGCAGGGTGCGGGTAAAACCACCACGGCCGGCAAGCTGGCGCGCTTCCTTAAAGAGCGCAAGAAGAAAAGCGTCATGGTCGTGTCGGTGGACGTTTATCGCCCGGCGGCCATCAAGCAGCTCGAAACCCTGGCCAACGATATCGGCGTAACCTTCTTCGCTTCCGATATCAGCCAGAAGCCTGTGGATATCGCCCGCGCCGCGATCCAGGAAGCCAGGCTCAAGTTCATTGACGTCGTGATCGTCGATACCGCCGGTCGTCTGCACGTCGATGCCGAGATGATGACCGAGATCCAGGCCCTGCATGCTTCGGTCAAGCCGGCCGAAACCCTGTTCGTGGTCGATGCCATGACCGGTCAGGATGCGGCCAATACTGCCAAGGCCTTCGGCGATGCGCTGCCCCTGACCGGTGTGATCCTCACCAAGGTCGACGGCGATGCGCGTGGCGGTGCCGCCTTGTCGGTGCGCGCCATTACGGGCAAGCCGATCAAGTTCATCGGTATGGGCGAGAAGAGCGAAGCGCTCGAGCCTTTCCACCCTGATCGTATCGCGTCGCGAATCCTCGGCATGGGCGACGTGCTCAGCCTGATCGAGCAGGCCGAGCAGACGCTGGACAAGGCGAAAGCCGACAAGCTGGCGAAGAAACTCAAGAAGGGCAAGGGCTTCGATCTCGAGGACTTCCGCGACCAGTTGCAACAGATGAAGAACATGGGCGGCCTTGGTGGCCTGATGGACAAGCTGCCCAATATCGGCGGTATGAACCTCTCGCAGATGGGCAATGCCCAGGGCGCGGCCGAGAAGCAGTTCAAGCAGATGGAAGCCATCATCAACTCGATGACGCCGGCCGAGCGTCGTGACCCTGAACTGATCAGCGGTTCGCGCAAGCGCCGTATCGCTCTCGGTTCGGGTACCCAGGTTCAGGATATCGGGCGTCTGATCAAGCAGCATAAGCAGATGCAGAAGATGATGAAGAAATTCTCCGCCAAGGGCGGAATGGCAAAAATGATGCGCGGCATGGGTGGAATGTTCCCGGGCGGCGGCATGCCGAAAATGTGATTGTTTCGCGCGCAAGAGGCTTTGCGCGCGTTCATCCTGGAGGGGCAGCCCTCCAGCAAGCCCGCGTTCTGCGGGTCTCAACCCGCTGTCTGACGACAGCTTCGATTGCAAATCTGGACAGCATGCCGGCAGGCACCGGAAAAAGTCATTTGCAAAAGTCGGGATATTCCTTAGAATATGCGGCCTTTCGGGCACCCATGCCCGCTGTGCATCTTAGATTTGCAGCACCGACTACAGGAACGATGTTCAATGCTAACCATCCGTCTTGCCCTTGGCGGCTCCAAAAAGCGCCCGTTTTACCACCTGACCGTAACCGACAGCCGCAACGCTCGTGACGGTTCCCACAAGGAACAAATCGGCTTCTTCAACCCGATCGCTCGTGGTCAGGAAGTTCGTCTGTCCGTCAACGAAGAACGCCTGAACTACTGGCTGGGCGTTGGTGCTCAGACTTCCGAGCGCGTTGCTCAGTTGATCAAAGAGCACAACAAGGCCAAGGCTGCGGCCTGAGTCCTATGAACGCGACGCCTGCATCTGCCGACGATCTGATCGTCATTGGCAAGATTTTCTCGGTTCATGGCGTTCGCGGCGAAGTGAAGGTGTATTCCTTTACTGATCCGATAGACAACCTGATGGACTACACGACCTGGACGCTTCGACGTGAAGGGCGGGTGGAAAAACAGGTAGAGCTGGTCAGCGGACGCTTGCAAGGCAAGTTCCTGGTCGCAAAGCTCAAGGGTCTCGACGACCGTGATGAAGCTCGTCTTCTGTCCGGTTGCGAAATCTGCGTGCCGCGCAGCCTGTTCCCTGAACTGGACGATGGCGAGTACTACTGGTACCAGCTTGAAGGTCTGAAGGTCATCGATACGCATGGGCAATTGCTCGGCAAGATCGATCACCTGCTTGAAACCGGCTCGAATGATGTAATGGTGGTCAAGTCCTGCGCAGGCAGCCTGGATGATCGCGAGCGTCTGTTGCCCTATACGGAGCAATGTGTGCTGGCAATCGATCTGGAAGCCGGCGAAATGAAGGTGGATTGGGATGCGGACTTCTGAATGCCATGGCCAGCCTACGCATAGAAGTCATCAGTCTGTTCCCGGAGATGTTTTCCGCCATCAGTGAATACGGCATTACCAGCCGCGCGGTGAAACAGGGGCTCTTGCAGCTGACCTGCTGGAATCCGCGGGATTACACCACTGATCGCCATCACACTGTGGATGATCGCCCATTTGGCGGTGGTCCGGGCATGGTGATGAAGATCAAGCCCCTTGAAGATGCTCTGGTTCAGGCCAGAGAAGCTGCAGGGGATGCGGCGAAGGTGATCTACCTTTCGCCACAAGGCCGCAAGCTGAATCAGTCTGCGGTACGCGAACTGGCGCAAGAGGACGCGATTATCCTCATCGCCGGTCGTTATGAAGGCATTGACGAGCGTTTTATTGATGCTCATGTCGATGAAGAGTGGTCGATTGGTGACTATGTCCTGTCCGGTGGCGAGCTACCGGCGATGGTGCTGATCGACGCGGTTACGCGACTGCTGCCTGGAGCTTTAGGGCATGTGGACTCCGCGGAGGAAGATTCCTTCACGGACGGTCTGCTGGATTGCCCGCATTACACTCGACCTGAGGTGTATGCGGATCAGCGTGTTCCCGACGTGTTGCTAAGTGGCAATCACGCGCACATCCGGCGTTGGCGTTTACAGCAGTCCCTTGGAAGGACCTGGGAACGACGCGCTGATCTTCTGGAAAGCCGCTCGCTTTCTGGAGAAGAGAAGAAGCTGCTGGCGGAATACATCCGCGAGCGGGACGATAGTTAACGTATCGATGGTTGATCCAGAACGGATTACCTTAGGAGCACCAGCATGACCAACAAAATCATTCTTGCCCTCGAAGCAGAGCAGATGAACAAAGAAATCCCTACCTTTGCCCCAGGCGACACCATCGTCGTTCAGGTGAAAGTGAAGGAAGGTGATCGTGCGCGTCTGCAAGCGTTCGAAGGCGTTGTCATCGCCAAGCGCAACCGTGGCGTGAACAGTGCTTTCACTGTTCGCAAGATCTCCAACGGTGTTGGCGTTGAGCGTACTTTCCAGACCTACAGCCCGCAAATCGACAGCCTGGCTGTGAAACGTCGCGGCGACGTTCGCAAGGCCAAACTGTACTACCTGCGTGACCTGTCCGGTAAAGCAGCTCGCATCAAGGAAAAACTGTCCTGATACAGTTTTTCGATGCATAAAAAAAGCAGCCTTCGGGCTGCTTTTTTGTTGCCTGTGTTTAATCATGCAGTCCTCTGCCGCAAGACGAACCACGAGTAAAAATGCCTGCCATCGACCACCCCCTGATCGACCGTTTTCTGGATGCGCTCTGGCTGGAAAAAGGCTTGTCCGATAATACCCGCGACGCTTATCGCAGCGATCTGGCCCTCTTTAATGGCTGGTTGCAGGAGCGTGGTGTGGATTTGGTCGAGGCCGGGCGCGATGTCATTCTCGATCATTTGTCATGGCGAATGGATCAGGCGTACAAACCCCGTTCGACCGCCCGCTTTCTGTCAGGGGCGCGTGGTTTCTACCGTTACCTGCTACGTGAGCGGTTGATTGCTGTCGATCCGACCTTGCTGATCGACATGCCGCAACTGGGCAAGCCATTGCCCAAGTCCCTGTCCGAAGCCGATGTCGAGGCCCTGCTGGCGGCACCGGACCTGAGTGAGCCGATCGGCGAACGTGACCGTGCCATGCTGGAGGTCTTGTATGCCTGTGGCTTGCGCGTCAGTGAGTTGATCAGCCTGACACTGGAGCAGGTCAATTTGCGTCAGGGCGTGTTGCGGATCATGGGCAAGGGCAGCAAGGAGCGTCTGGTGCCCATGGGAGAAGAAGCCATTGTCTGGGTCGAGCGTTACATGCGCGGTGCCCGTGATGAGTTGCTGGGCGGGCGTCCCAGCGACATTCTGTTTCCCAGCCTGCGTGGCGAGCAGATGACCCGGCAGACCTTCTGGCACCGCATCAAGCATCAGGCGGCTGTGGCCGGTATCGGCAAATCGCTGTCGCCGCATACCCTGCGTCATGCTTTTGCCACACATTTGCTCAATCACGGGGCCGACTTGCGTGTGGTGCAGATGTTGCTGGGGCACAGCGATCTGTCCACGACACAGATCTACACACATGTCGCGCGTGCCCGATTGCAGGATATGCATGCCCGGCACCATCCACGTGGCTGAACGTACCGGTAACTTCTGTCAGTCCGGGTCGGTGTTAAAGGCCTTATGTGGTAGGCTTTGCCGGTTTCGCAGATTGAAGCTGGCGTCCGTCGTTTTCAACGCCACCGGTCTGTCCGCCGTTATAGGAGTTTTCATGCGCTTGCCTCATATTTTTGCTGCCGCCATTGTTGCCCTGGCCGGCTCTTTCAGTACCTTTGTCCAGGCTGATGCGGTGCCTGATCAGGCCATCCGCAAGACGCTGGAGTCTCTGCAACTGGAACTGCCGGTGGAAAGCATCGCAGCCAGTCCGTTCAATGGCCTTTATGAAGTCAAGCTCAAGGGCGGTCGTGTGCTATACGCCAGTGCCGACGGCCAGTTCGTGGTGCAGGGCTACCTGTTCCAGATCCAGAACGGCAAGCCGGTCAACCTGACCGAGAAGACCGAGCGCCAGGCCATTTCAAAAACCATCAACGCCATTCCGACCAACGAAATGGTGGTTTACCCGGCCATCGGTGAAACCAAATCCCATATCACGGTCTTTACCGACACCACATGCCCTTACTGCCACAAGCTGCATGAAGAAGTCGGCAAATTGAACAAGATGGGCATCGAGGTGCGCTACCTCGCGTTCCCGCGTCAGGGTCTGGGTTCGCCGGGTGACCAGCAGTTGCAGGCAGTCTGGTGTTCCAAGGACCGCAAGGACGCCATGGACCGCATGGTCGAAGGCAAGGACATCAAGGCACCCAAGTGCGAAAACCCGGTCACGAAGCAGTTTGAAATGGGCCAGTCGATTGGTGTGAACGGTACGCCGGCCATTGTTCTGGCCGATGGCCAACTGATTCCGGGTTATCAGCCCGCTGCCCAGGTTGCAAAGCTGGCACTGAACGCAAAATAATCCAGCGTCGTCAGGTCAGCCTCATGAGGTGACGCCCTGTCGTCATCTCGCTAAAAAATTGGAGTCGCATGGTGACATGCGGCTGTTTTCCACGGCCGGTTTCGAGACGGCCGTTTTTCGGGGAGTTCATCAGTGAAACCGGTCAAAGTAGGCATCTGTGGGCTGGGTACTGTCGGTGGCGGTACCTTCAACGTACTTCAGCGTAACGCCGAGGAGATTGCCCGCCGTGCCGGGCGTGGAATCGAAGTTGCGCAAATTGCGGTCCGTACACCAAACCCCAACTGCCAGATTACCGGTACCCCAACCACCACCGACGTATTTGCGGTGGCGAGCAACCCTGAAATCGACATCGTCGTCGAGCTGATCGGTGGCTACACCGTGGCCCGCGAGCTGGTGCTCAAGGCCATTGAAAACGGCAAGCACGTGGTAACGGCCAACAAGGCGCTGATCGCGGTACACGGTAACGAGATTTTCGCCAAGGCGCGGGAAAAGGGCGTGATCGTAGCCTTCGAGGCTGCTGTCGCGGGTGGCATTCCGGTCATCAAGGCCATTCGTGAAGGCCTTTCGGCAAACCGCATCAACTGGGTTGCCGGGATCATCAACGGCACCGGTAACTTCATCCTGACCGAGATGCGCGAGAAAGGCCGTACCTTCCCTGACGTACTGGCTGAAGCCCAGGCGCTGGGCTATGCCGAAGCCGATCCGACCTTCGACGTCGAAGGCATCGACGCAGCGCACAAGCTGACGATCCTGGCATCCATCGCCTTCGGCATCCCGCTGCAATTCGACAAGGCCTATACCGAAGGCATTACGAAACTGACCACTGCCGACGTGAACTACGCCGAAGCACTGGGCTATCGTATCAAGCATCTGGGCGTTGCGCGCAGCACCGAGCAGGGCATCGAGCTGCGGGTTCACCCGACGCTGATCCCGGCCGATCGCCTGATCGCCAACGTCAATGGCGTGATGAACGCGGTCATGGTCAATGGTGATGCATCCGGCTCGACCCTGTTCTACGGTGCAGGTGCAGGCATGGAGCCCACCGCTTCTTCCGTGGTCGCCGACCTGGTGGACGTTGTGCGTGCCATGACCTCCGATCCGGAGAACCGTGTGCCGCACCTGGCCTTCCAGCCGGACTCACTGTCCGCTCATCCGATCCTGCCGATCGAGGCGTGCGAAAGTGCCTATTACCTGCGTATTCAGGCCAAGGATCATCCGGGCGTGCTGGCACAGGTTGCAAGCATCCTGTCCGAGCGTGGCATCAACATTGAATCGATCATGCAGAAAGAGGCCGAAGAACATGACGGCCTGGTGCCCATGATTCTGTTGACCCACCGTGTCCGTGAACAACGCATGAACGATGCGATCACGGCTCTGGAAGCCTTGCAGGATGTGGTCGGTCCGGTTGTGCGGATTCGTGTCGAACATTTGAATTAACGATAGCGGCAAGCGACAAGCTGCAAGCTGCAAGTCAAAAGCCTGTGTGCTCTTGCTTGAAACTTGTAGCTTGAAACTTGCAGCTCAAACCAAGGGTTTGAAAAAATGCGCTACATCAGTACCCGCGGCCAGGCGCCGGCGTTGAATTTCGAAGATGTGCTGCTTGCCGGCCTCGCCAGCGATGGCGGCCTGTATGTACCGGAAAACCTGCCACGCTTCACCCAGGAGGAAATCGCGTCCTGGGCTGGCCTGCCTTATCACGAGCTGGCTTTCCGCGTGATGCGTCCTTTCGTGGCCGGCAGCATTCCGGATGCCGATTTCAAGAAGATTCTCGAAGAGACCTACGGCGTATTCGCCCACAGCTCGGTGGCTCCACTGCGCCAGTTGAACGGTAACGAATGGGTGCTGGAGCTGTTCCATGGCCCGACCCTGGCGTTCAAGGACTTCGCGCTGCAATTGCTCGGTCGTCTGCTCGACTACGTGCTGGCCAAGCGCGGCGAGCGCGTGGTCATCATCGGTGCCACGTCCGGCGATACCGGCTCGGCGGCGATCGAAGGCTGCCGTCGCTGCGAAAACGTCGATATCTTCATCCTGCACCCCAACAAGCGTGTTTCGGACGTTCAGCGTCGCCAGATGACCACTATCTTCGGCGACAACATCCATAACATCGCCGTGGAAGGCAACTTCGACGACTGCCAGGAAATGGTCAAGGCCAGCTTCGCCGACCAGGGCTTCCTCAAGGGCACCCGTCTGGTTGCGGTCAACTCGATCAACTGGGCGCGGATCATGGCCCAGATCGTCTACTACTTCCACGCTGCCCTGCAGCTGGGCGGCCCGGCCCGTTCGGTTTCCTTCTCGGTGCCGACCGGAAACTTCGGCGACATCTTCGCCGGTTACCTGGCCCGCAACATGGGGCTGCCGGTCAATCAACTGATCGTGGCCACCAACCGCAACGACATCCTGCACCGCTTCATGAGCGGCAACCAGTACGTCAAGGAAACCCTGCACGCCACGCTGTCGCCTTCGATGGACATCATGGTGTCCTCGAACTTCGAGCGCCTGCTGTTCGACATGCACGGTCGCAACGGTGCAGCCATTGCTGATCTGATGGACAGCTTCAAGCAGGGTGGCGGTTTCAGCGTCGAAGAAGACCGCTGGACCGAAACACGCAAGCTGTTCGACTCGCTGGCAGTCAGCGACGAGCAGACCTGCGAAACCATCGCTGAAGTGTTCGCACAGACCGGTGAAGTGCTGGATCCGCACACCGCCATCGGCGTCAAGGCTGCGCGTGAATGCCGTCGCAGCCTGGACACCCCGATGGTGGTGCTGGGCACGGCTCACCCGGTCAAGTTCCCTGACGCGGTAGAGAAAGCAGGCGTAGGAAAAGCTCTTGAGCTTCCTGCACATTTGTCTGATTTGTTCGAGCGCGACGAACGCTGCACCGTTTTGCCAAATGACCTCAAAGCCATACAGGCCTTCGTCAGCCAGCATGGCAACCGCGGAAAGCCGCTGTAACGGAAGCGTTGTGTAACAACTGAGGCCCGCCATCTGGCGGGCCTTCTCATTTTCACGTGCCAAACTCTGGAGGTTTTTCAGTTCATTCGGATGAGTCAGTTGTTGTGAAACAAGCAAGTATGCAAAGTGTGGTCAGGGTGACAGGCAACTCAATCATTGGACGTGCATGGCGCGCACTTTTTCTTCTGCTGACACTGTCGTTCTGCCTGTCGGCCAGTGCAGCGCAGAACCTGCCATTTACGCTGAGTGCTCCTTTTCTGACGCTGGACGATCTGCCCCTCGATGCCCCTGATCGCCAGTGGCTGGACCAGCGCAAGACATTACGGGTCGGCATTGCGATTGCCGATTACGAACCCATCGATATCACCAGCGACCATAACCGCTATCAGGGTATCAGCGCCGACTACCTGAGCCTGATCGGCGACAGTCTGAACATCCCGATGCAGGTGGTAGGGTTCGTCAGGCGCGAGGAGGCGATTGCCGCCTTGCGTAATGGCGATATCGATATCATCACCAGCGCCAATGGCTTTGAACGGGGTGTTCAGGGGCTGGCGTTTTCGACCGAGTACATGCCTGACCGTTCGGTTGTGGTCGGGCGCGGCAGCGATGTGGCCCCGACCATGACGCTGGCCGGTAAAAAGGTCGTATTGCTCGATGGCTATGCCGACGCCCAGGTCGTCCAGCGTACCTACCCGGACAGTGAAATCATTATTGCGCCCAACCTCTACAGTGCCATGGAGGCGCTGAGCCAGGGGGAGGCGGATGCCTTCATCGGCAATGAAGTGATCGTGCGTTCTTATACCGCCCTGCGGCCTTATCTGGGTTTGCAGATCCATTTCGAGAGTGCGCTGCCGCCCGTGGGGTTCGGGTTTGCCGTGCGTCAGGATGAGCGGCGGCTGTTGGCGTTGATCAACCGTGCCCTGGCCAGCTTTTCTCCTTCGCTCAGCCGAGAAGTGCTGGGGCGCTGGACGCTGGGGCTGGGAGCCGATGTGGCCGGGCAGCGCATCACGCTGACCCGCTCCGAAAAGAGCTGGCTGAGCAAGCACCCCAGCGTAACGATTTCGACGACCCAGCATCCGCCCTATATCTACAAGGACAATAATGGCAATTGGGTGGGGTTGAATGCCGACATTCTGGCCCGGATTTCTCGCATGACAGGCCTGCAATTCGTACACAGAGAAGTCTTCTCGACCCAGGAAAGCATTGGCGTACTCAAGGCCGCAGAGGCCGTCATGAACACAACGCTGGCCGAGAATGCCGAGCGCAGGCAGTTTCTGGATTTCACCTATTCCTTTGGCGGCAATAACTGGGTTTTTGTCGTGCGCTCCGACAAGGTGTCGCCGACATCCTTGAGCAATCTGTCCGGGCGGACACTGGCATTGCCTGCCCGGCATGCGCTGGAAGAGAGCATACGGCGTGATTTTCCTGACGTGCAGCTTCGGCTGGTTTCGACCTATGACGAGGCCAGGGCCCTGGTGGAAAGCGGTCAGGCCGATGCCACGATCCAGAACGAAGCCGGTGCCTATCTCTTTCCGACCGGAGCCCTGAAGGTCGGGCGCAGCGTAGATGGCAAATGGTCACCGGACCGTTTTTCAGTCATCAAGTCACAACCTGAACTGCTCAGCATTCTGAACAAGGCTCTGGAAGCGTTCCCGGTCGCCGAGATGCGCTCCATCCGCATTAAATGGCTCGGCTCGGTTCTGCCGCAACCTTCTCTCTGGAGCCGGATTCCGCCGTGGGTGTTCTGGGTCGTGATACTGGCAGGGATGCTTGTCCTGGTGTCCCTAGTCTGGAGCAGTCGACTCAAGGTTCAGATCCGCCAGCGCTCCAGGGCTGAAAGAGAACTCAATGACCAGTTGGCCTTCAAGCACGCGCTCTTTGATGGCATACCCAATCCCATTTACGTTCGGGACCTCAAGGGGCGTCTGATTTCCTGCAATCGCAGTTATGAGGAAAGCTTCGGAATCAGCTTCGAGCAGATGAATGGCCGCCGCCTGATCGATGTCGACCTGATTCCGCGACCGGTCGCAGAGCAGATGCACCTCGACTACCTCAAGCTCCTGGAGAACCGGCGCCCGATATTCGTGGACAGGACCCTGGAGTTGCAGGGCAAGCGCGTCGATGCCTGGCAATGGACGGTTCCCTTTTTTGGCGCCGATGGTCAGTTGCAGGGGTTGTTGGGGGGCTGGATCGATATCACCGAGCGCAAGCGATTGGAGGTTCAGCTCGAAGAGGCGCTGCGTCATGCCGATCAGGCCAATGAAGCCAAGAGCGCGTTCCTGGCCAGCATGAGTCATGAAATCCGCACGCCCATGGGGGCCATCATCGGATTGCTGGAACTGGAGTGCGAGCAGGCCCAGGCCAGGGGCGATGAGCCTTCCCATCGTGTGCACGTGGCCCACCGTTCTGCCAGGGAACTGGTCTCTCTGATTGGCGACAGCCTCGATCTGGCCAGGATCGAAGCAGGAGGGATGCAACTGTCGCTGGCGGCGACGTCGCTGTATCCGTTCTTTGAAGGTGTTGTTCAGCTGTTTGCCGCTCAGGCTGAGGGAAAAGGAGTCGGTCTGACGCTGGAGTTTGCGGAGTCCGCCCGCGGTGATTACTGGCTTGACCCCTTGCGCTTGCGTCAGGTGATGCACAACCTGGTGGGCAATGCCTTGAAGTTCACGCAGCAGGGTTCGGTGTGCGTGGCCGTCAATGTGCTGGAGACGTCCGGTGAGTCGCAACGGATCCAGATCCGTGTCCAGGACACGGGGGCCGGTATCGATCCCCAGCGACAGCAGCAGATTTTCCAGCCCTTCATGCAGGCCAGTGACGATACGGCGGCTCTGTATGGGGGAAGCGGACTTGGACTGAGCATTTCGCGACAGCTCGTCGAACTGATGAGCGGGGAGATCAGCCTGATCAGTGAAATGGGGCAGGGTACGCAGGTGATGGTCAACGTGACCCTGGCCAGGGTGAAGTCTCCGCCTGCCATGTCGCAGGCACCGTGCAAACCGCATCGGGTCGATCGTAGCCTGTGCCTGCTGGTGGTGGATGACCTGTCTGCCAACCGTCTGGTGCTCACCCAGCAACTGGAGTTTCTCGGTCATCGGGTCGTGCCCGTCGAGGGGGGCGCGCAGGCGTTGGAGAGATGGCGCGAAGGGCATTTCGATGCGGTCATCACCGATTGCAACATGCCGGGTGTCAGTGGCTATGCACTGGCCGAGGCGATCCGTGATATCGAGGGCCGTGAACAGCTCGCGCACTGCCCGATCATCGGTTGTACGGCCAATGCCATGACCGGCGAAGGGGAGCGATGCGAGCGTAGCGGCATGGACGGCCTGCTGCTCAAACCCTTGTCTCTGGAAAGGTTGTCGGCTGAGCTGGCCAGGGTCATTCATGAGCCGACATTCGATATTCGCACCTTGCGGCGCATGACCCAGGCCAATGAGGAGCAGATGCAGCGTTTGCTGGGTGAGCTATGGAAAAACCTGTGTCATGAGCGTGAAGTCATGCAGCCGGCTATTGGCGGCCACGACTGGAAAACCCTGAGTGCATCCTTGCACCGCCTCAAGGGCGCAGCCTGTCTGGTGGATGCCGTACCGCTGGCCAAGGCCTGCGCGGCACTGGATGCCAGCGTGAAAAGTGAGTCCGGATCAGCCTTGCATGAGCACTGGCCGATGCTGGATGCGTCCATCGAGCATTTGCGTGCAGACATCGAATCGTTGTTGGTGAAGCCTCTGGTTTAGGACTTGTCTTATGGGGAACGCCGACCTGAGGGGCTAGAGTGTTGTCACTTTCGGCCCCAGGGCTGTGATTCGGAAAATGACCATGCGCGCTCTCAAAGTTCTGATCCTCGAAGACGACCCCTTTCAACTGATGGCGCTGCATCAGATGCTCAACGCCAATCAGGTCTTCGATGTGATGACCGCCGACAGTGTCGAAGCTGCCCGGCAGTCTCTGCGTAATCGGGGGGGTGTCGATATCGCCATCTGCGACTTGCAGATGGACGGGGCAGATGGCCTGGAGCTTATTCGTCATCTGGCACAGGGCGGTCAGGCCCGGTCACTGGTCATCCTCAGTCATGCTGCCGAGGGCGTGCGCGAGGGCGTGGCCCGTCTGGCGTTCGATCAGGGGCTGGCCGTATTGGGAAACCTGCCGAAACCGGCCACTGCCGCCATGCTGGGCGATGTACTTGAGGCGTATGAACGACTGGAACCCGTGCCGGAAAAAGACGTGCTGGCGCCTTTCTGCCTTGAGCAACTGGTCGCGCCTGCAAACGTTCAGGTCGAGAGCTGCGTCGAGCAATGGATTGCGTATTTCCAGCCCAAGGTCAACCTGAAGGGGGATCTGCTTGGGGTCGAGGCTCTGGTTCGATGGCAGCACCCTGTGCAGGGGCTTCTGGCCCCTGGCCGCTTCATGTCGGCGATCGAACGTGCAGGGTTTGTCGTGCCCCTGACCTGGCGAGTGCTTGAGCAGGCCTTGCAGATGTCTGCCGAGGTCCGATACAGGCAAGGCGAGGCCTTGCCGGTGGCCGTCAATATCGCGCCTCAGGTGTTGGCGCTGGAGGATTTTGCTCCGCGAGTCATGGCATTGCTGGCCCGTCATGAATTACCGGCCAGCGTCTTGACGCTGGAAATTCTCGAACACGAAGCCTTGCAGCCTCGAGCCGGGCAACTGGAAGGGCTGCTGCGCTTGCGCATGCAGGGCTGCAAGTTGTCCATCGACGATTTCGGGATGGGCGCGTCGAACATTCATCGGCTTTTGCAACTGCCATTCTCCGAACTGAAGATTCCAGCCGAATTTGTACAAGGGGTGGCGGATGATCCTCGTCAGGCGGCTGTTGTTGCGGGGGCCTTGTTCATGGCCCGTCGTCTGTCGATGGAGGTGGTGGTGGAAGGGGTTGAAACCCTCGACGACTTTCACAGCCTTTTGAGGCTGGATGTGCCAGCCATTCAAGGGTATTTCATCGCTCGTCCCATGTGTGCGGCCGACCTGTTGCGCTGGATGAGCGAGCGAAAGTCATGCCACTCCTGGCCGGTCGTCCAGGAGAACGAGCCTCAGGACATTCCGTGTTCCTGCAGGTAAATGTACAGCGCCGCGTCGTTGCCCAGACCCAGCTTGCGCATGGCACTGACCTTCTGGGCGCTGACCGTCTGCTTGCTGCGGTGCAGTTGCAGGGCTATTTCCCCGACGGAATGGCCGGCTGCCAGCAAGCGTATGACTTCCAGTTCCTTTGGCGATAACTGCTCAAGCGGTATCAGCCTGTTCGTTCCATGGTCCCTGGCGTCGAGCATCGCCCGTTGTACCGAGTCGGCCAGGAAGACGTCCCCGCGACGAATGCTCCTGATCGCGGCTGGCAATTCACCCGCCACGCTGGCCTTGTTCAACAGCCCCTGAACATTCAGGGCAAGCATCGCCCGGAACAGCCCGGCGTTGTTCAAGGTTGTCACTACGATGACCGGCAAGTGCGGAAAGTCGCGATGAATGCGTTGCAGCAGGCGCAGCCCGTCATTCTGCCGTTCGGCAGGCATCATGAAGTCGGTGATCAGCACATCGCACGCATGGGTGTCGAGGGCCTGCAGAAGCTCGCTCGGGTTGCACGCTTGTGCGATGACCTTTGCGTCATTGTCTTGCTCAAGCACCACGCGTAGGCCGATCAGGAAAATCGGATGATCATCGGCCAGAATGATGCGCAATGCCGGATAGGGAGAGGCGCTCAAGGTATTGCTCCATTGAGGGAAGGCCAATGTTAATGACATCTGAGATTGCTGTTCAGGTCCTCCCTCGGGCCATGGCGGATTTGTAGGATTCGGAGGCCATTCTTGATGAATATTCCTACGTGACCTGGATGGGGCGGTCGTGCGGTTTTTTCTTTGTCATATTCCGCAGGCATGCTCAAGTTCCTGAGCAGTCCAGTGAACCGATCAAGCCAAAGAACTTTCCGTGCTTGCCGGTGGTCAGTGATAAGCACCTTTGCATTCAAATTGTCGAGTGGTGATCCGGATGGAAAATATCAGTTTGCTGCTAAGCGAAGCGTTGGCGCCTTACCAGGCCAGCCTGGGGCGGGAAGGCTCTCGTGGGGAACGTCTGGTCACCCTGAAAGATGTGACAGGTGCCATTGTGATCGAGCGTATGTTCACGGCTGATCAATTGCGCGATAAACGTCAGCTGACGGATGTCGTGGATGGGCTGCACCGGGACCTGATGGTGGCCGAAGGCAGGATCGAACCTTGCGTGATTGCTGCCATGCGTGACAGGGCCTTTGTCGCACCGGCGTTTGCTTGATGCATGGAAGGTCGGAGCGTTGTCCTGAGCAGAGCTTTGCTCTGCCGGGACAATGGGGACGCACTGAAAAGTGCGCTAGTTGGTCTCGAAGAACGCTTTGGCGTCTTCTATGTACTGAGTGCGCAATTCCGGTTCCAGCCAGTTGGCATAAAAGTTCAGCAGGCTGGTTTCGCGCAGGGTGCGCATTTCCCGGTTGATGATGTCCATGGCCTGCCTGCCCTGTGGCGTATCCGAGCAGCCAATGTGCGTGACCTGGTATTTGGGCGTGTCCTTGACGGGCAAAAATGCCAGCTCTTCGGGTCTTATCCCCTGGCGCATGGCTTGGGCGCGGGCTTCTGGCCAGTAGCTGATCATGGCTTGCAGGCGGCCCAGGCGCTCCATTTGCAAGAGGCTGCCCACCGCATCGTTGCCATAGTGCTCGCTCAGTTCCCCGTCAGGGACCTTATGGAGGATCTTGTCGATCACCATGCCGTAGCTGCGTTCGGCAACGACCCCCAGCTTGATGGTCTTGCTGGCCAGCAAGGCGTCCAGATCAATGTGCCCGTCGGCAATGAAAGGAATAAACAGGGAGAGGTCATCCTTGCGAACGATCAATCCATTGCTGAACACGATGTAGGTGGGAATGGAAAAAACGATGGACTTGGCCCGTGTCGGAGTCCACAGCAGCGTGGGGTCGCAGGTGAAGGCGTGTTCGTTGAGCATTTGCATGCCACGGGCCCGGTTGACCCGCATCAGCAGGTGTTCGTATTCGGGCATGCGGGCGATCAGAAGTGGCATGAACTGATCGATGGCACCTTGCCCTTTATAAGGGCCGGCAAAGATGGTCGCCGGGGGCATGTCCCGCAGAAGCCAGATCAGTGTGTCCTTGGCCTGGCCGATGCCTGGCAATCCGCATAAGGCCAATGCCAGCAGCCATTGGGTCAGGCGCGATCTGGCGGACGGCGAGACAAGAGAAGACATTCTCTGATTTCATCCCCGAAAATGGTTATTCAAGTGAACAGACGGTGATTGGATCGCTGCGATGCCAGTGGCGTCACACTGTTGTGGTTCCTGACATCCGAGTCAACATGATTGCCTTTCCGCTGTATTAAATTGCATCAATGTTTTCGATTAGGCCAGTGGATTTTGCGTGCCAGGCCAATGTCACGATCTTCCATTTGCCTGCCAAGGTCGTTCGACAGCCCTGCATCGGTTAGACTTGCGCCTTTCCCCGACTCTAGAAGCCCGTTCATGGCCCAGCCGTCCACGACCTACAAATTCGAATTGAACCTCACCGATCTTGACCATGGGATCTATGAAAGCGTCAAACAGACGATCGCCCGCCATCCCTCCGAGACGGAAGAGCGCATGGCCGTGCGCCTGCTCGCCTATGCCTTCTGGTACAACGAGCAACTGTCGTTTGGCCGTGGCCTGTCTGAAGTAGACGAGCCGGCCCTGTGGGAAAAAAGCCTCGACGACCGCGTCCTGCACTGGATCGAGGTCGGCCAGCCCGATGCCGAGCGCCTGACCTGGTGTTCGCGCCGTACCGAGCGCACCAGCCTGCTGGCCTATGGCAGCCTGCGCGTCTGGGAAGGCAAGGTGGTGCCTGCCGTCAAGAACCTGAAGAACGTCAACATTGCTGCCGTGCCGCAGGACGTTCTGGAAGTCCTGGCCAAGGACATGCCCCGGGTGATCAAGTGGGATGTGATGATCAGTGAAGGCACCGTGTTCGTGACGGACGATCGTGGTCAGCATGAAGTGCAGTTGCAATGGCTGGCGGGTGAGCGCGGCTGATAGCCGGGCCCTGATCGACCTTCCCGATTGTTGAAAACACAGAGAATCAGCTGAACCGCATGCGCATCGAACCTCGTCTGTTGCCTGACACCCTGCCTTTTCTGGGCGACCTGCCACCCCTGCTTACCCGGCTGTACGCTTCACGGGGCGTGACGTCTGAAACCGAGCTGGATAAAGGGCTGAAGCAATTGATTCCCTGGCAGCAGCTCAAGGGGATCGAGGCGGCTGTCGAGTTGCTGGTGGCCGCGCTTGAGCAGCGTCAACGCATCCTGATCGTCGGGGACTTCGATGCCGATGGGGCGACGGCCAGCACGGTCGGTGTGCTGGGGCTGCGTCTGTTCGGTGCGGCCCATGTGGATTATCTGGTGCCCAACCGTTTCGAGTACGGCTACGGGCTGACGCCTGAAATCGTCGAAGTCGCCTTGCAGCGCGAGCCTCAGTTGCTGGTCACCGTGGATAACGGCATTTCCAGCGTCGAAGGTGTGTCGGCCGCCAAGGCGGCGGGGCTGAAGGTGCTGATTACCGATCACCATTTGCCCGGTAGTGAATTGCCGGCTGCCGATGCCATCGTCAACCCGAACCAGCCCGGCTGCACGTTCCCCAGCAAGTCGCTGGCGGGCGTCGGGGTGATCTTCTACATTCTGGTGGCCTTGCGCGCGCGCTTGCGGGATCTTCAATGGTTCCAGAGCCCGCAGCGTCCCGAGCCCAACCTGGGCGAATTGCTGGATCTCGTTGCCCTGGGCAGTGTGGCTGACGTCGTGCCGCTGGACGCCAACAACCGCATTCTGGTCCATCAGGGGTTGAGGCGTATCCGTGAAGGCCGTGCCCGTCCGGGGTTGCGGGCCATTCTTGAAGTCGCGGGCCGCGAAGCGTCGCGCATCACGTCCACCGACCTGGGGTTTATCCTCGGCCCGCGCCTGAATGCGGCCGGCCGTCTGGATGACATGAGCCTGGGTATCGAATGCCTGCTCTGCGACGATCCTGCCATGGCGAAGGAAATGGCCGTGCAACTGGATGCCTTGAACCAGGACCGCAAATCCATCGAGCAAGGGATGCAGAATGACGCCTTGAAGCTGCTCAGGGATTTGCCGGTGGAATCCATGCCGTTCGGGCTATGTCTGTTCGAGCCGGACTGGCATCAGGGGGTGATCGGTATCCTGGCCTCGCGCCTGAAAGAACGCTATCACCGTCCGACCATTGCGTTCGCCAGTGCCGGGGAGGGTGTGCTCAAGGGGTCGGCCCGTTCGGTGCCGGGTTTCCATATTCGCGATGCACTGGATGCCGTGGCCGCCAGCCATCCCGAGCTGATCAGCAAGTTCGGCGGCCATGCCATGGCGGCAGGTCTGTCATTGCCCGAGGCGAACTTCCCGGTCTTTGCCGAAGCCTTCGACAGGGAAGTGCGTCGTCAACTCAATGAAGACGACCTCACGGGGCGTCTGTTGTCCGATGGTCCGCTGGCGGTCGAAGAATTCAATCTGGAACTGGCGAGGACATTGCGCAACGCCGGGCCATGGGGGCAGCACTTCCCGGAGCCTTTGTTCCACGGCGTATTCAGTCTTGCGAATAACTACATCGTGGGCCGCAAGCACCTGAAAATGGTGCTGGAAACCCTGTGCGGCACGATCAGGATCGATGCCATTGCCTTTAATGTCGACCTCGATGTCTGGCCCACTTCCGAGAAGTGTCAGGTCGAAGTGGCTTATAAGCTGGACCTCAACGAGTTTCGGGGCAATGAGACCGTGCAACTGATCGTGACGCATCTCGCCATGCGTTGAACCAGGCCCTCTTTCGGGTTGTCGACTAGTCTCTGTAGACACAAAAAGAGTCCAGCGCCTGATTTTCAACCCGAGAGGTCGCCATGAGCCTGTTGCTTGAACCCTATACCCTCCGTCAGCTCAACCTGCTCAACCGCATCGCTGTTTCGCCGATGTGCCAATACTCCAGCGTCGATGGTCTGGCCAACGACTGGCATCTGGTCCATCTGGGCAGCCGTGCCGTCGGTGGGGCCGGGCTGGTGTTCACTGAAGCCACGGCGGTGACTGAAGAAGGGCGTATCACGCCTCAGGATCTTGGCCTGTGGAATGACCGGCAGATCGAGCCTCTGCAACGAATCACCCGCTTCATCACGGCGCAGGGCGCGGTGGCGGGGATTCAACTGGCCCATGCCGGGCGAAAGGCCAGTACCTGGCGTCCCTGGCTGGGCAAGCATGGCAGCGTGCCCGAGAGCGAGGGCGGCTGGAAACCTTTGGGACCATCGGCCATCGCTTTCGACCCGCAACATACGGTGCCGGTGCAACTGACTGAAGAGCAGATCCAGGCCTTGATTCAGGCCTTTGTCGATGCCGCTCGTCGTGCGCTGATCGCCGGTTTCAAGGTGGTCGAAATTCACGCCGCGCACGGTTATCTGCTGCATCAGTTTCTGTCGCCGCTCAGCAATCAACGTACAGACCGCTATGGTGGTTCGTTTGAAAACCGCATTCGCCTGACCCTGGAAGTGACCGAAGCGGTCCGGGATGTCTGGCCCGACGAACTGCCGCTGTTCGTGCGCGTCTCGGCGACCGACTGGGTGGAGGACGGCTGGAATCCGGATGAAACGGTAGAGCTGGCGCGTCGTCTGAAAGCGCTGGGAGTCGATTTGATCGACGTGTCTTCGGGCGGGACATCGGTCAATGCGGAAATCCCCGTCGGCCCCGGTTATCAGACACGCTTCGCCGAGCGTGTGCGCAAGGAGTCGGGCATTGCCACCGGCACCGTGGGCATGATCACTGAACCTGCGCAGGCCGAACATATTCTGCGTACCGGCCAGGCCGATATCATTCTGCTTGCCCGTGAGTTGTTGCGCGATCCGTACTGGGCTCTGCATGCCGATGATGATCTGGGCGGACGCAAGGCCGTCTGGCCTGCCCAGTATCAGCGTGCGACCCACCGTGATCAGCCGATCCATGAATCGGACCTGCGGGACTGAACCCGATTAGTGGTGCTCCTGTACCGGCCCGTTCAGCAGGTCGGTGATGCGGCCGGTCAGTGAGCTCATCGAGAACGGTTTGGTCAGGATGTGCATGCCCGGCTCCAGGTTGCCCTGGGCCAGGGCGGCGTTCTCGGCATAACCGGTCACGAACAGTATCGTCAGCTCGGGGCGTATCGCCCGGGCGGCATCGGCGACCTGACGGCCATTCATCCCGCCGGGCAACCCCACATCGGTGACCAGCAGATCGATGGTGGCCTTCGATTGCAGAATCACCAGGGCGTCAGCCCCGTGCTCGGCCTGCAAGACACTGTAGCCTTGTTCTTCAAGCACTTCGGTCATCAAGGCGCGGACGGCCGGTTCGTCATCCACGACCAGTATGGTTTCACCGCCCGTATCTGTTACGAGCGGCATGTCTGGCTGCGCTTCATGTTCCACCGGCTCTGCATCGCCAGCGAAGAATGGCAGGAGGATGCAGATCTTCGCACCCTGACCGGGGCGAGAATGAATACTCACACCGCCGCCCGATTGCCGGGCAAACCCATAAATCATCGACAGACCCAGGCCGGTTCCCATGCCGATGGGTTTGGTGGTGAAGAAGGGATCGAACGCCCGCCCTACCACGTCTTCGGACATGCCGGTGCCGGTATCGCTGACGGACAGTTCCACGTAACGACCGGGTAGCAATTCATGCCGGAGCGCGGCAGAGGCGTCCAGAAAGCGGTTACCGGTTTCGATCAACAGCTTTCCACCATCGGGCATGGCATCCCGGGCGTTGATGCACAGATTCAGCAGTGAATTTTCCAGCTGATGCGGATCGACCATGGTCGCCCACAGGTCGGGGATGGATTGAACATGCATGTCGATGGCCGGTCCGACGGTGCGTCGTATCAGCTCTTCCATGCCCGTGATCAACCGGTCGATGTGAGTGGCCTTGGGGGCCAGGGTCTGGCGACGGGAGAAGGCCAGCAACCGATGAGTGAGCGAGGCTGCCCGCCTGGAACCTTCCAGTGCAGAAGCAATATAGCGCCCCAGATCGTCGAGCCGACCTTGATTCACCCGTGACTGAAGCAGCTCGATATTGCCGGAGATGCCCATCAACAGGTTATTGAAGTCATGGGCCAGGCCGCCCGTGAGTTGTCCGACCGCTTCCATTTTCTGTGACTGGCGCAAGGCCTCCTCAGTGGCGCGCAGGGTTTCGGAGCGTTGTTTTTCGTGAGTGATGTGTTTGCCCAGCGCGAATATCACGCCATTGCCGGGGGCTGCTGTCCAGCCGATCCAGCGATAGGTCCCGTCCTTGTGCAGGTAACGGTTTTCAAACAGGGGCAGCACTTGATCGACGGTGTGCTTCAAGGCGCCTTGGGTGTTGGCAATATCGTCGGGATGAACCAGCGTCAGGATCGATGAGCCGACCAGTTCCTCAGGCGTACGGCCCAGAACCGCTCCCCAGGCCGGGTTGACTCGCAGGAAATACCCGTTGAAGTCGACCATGGCCAGCAAGTCCGGGGAGATGTCCCAGAAGGTGTTCAACTCGGCGGTGCGTTGTTCCAGTTTGGCGGTCTGCTGCCTTTCCACCTGGATCAGGTTGCTGATCAGTTCCTGGCGTCTGACCTCGCTGGCTTGCAGGGCCTGCTGGTCAAGGACATGCCGGGTGGTTTCGTTGGTCATGCAGAACATGCCGACGGTTACACCCTGTTCATCGATCAATGGGGAGAAGGAAAATGACCACCATGTCTGCTCGACCTCGCCGTAGCGGGCCATGGTCAGGGGCTTGTCCTTGCATTGGTAGGCCTTGCCCGCCAGCGCGTCCATGACCAGAGGCGAGACTTGGTCCCAGACATCGGCCCAGAGTTCGGGAATCGGCATGCCGATGGCCCCGTGCTGGCGAGGACCGAGGATCGGCGTGTAGGCGTCGTTATGAAAGAAGATCAGTTCCGGCCCCCAGAGCAGGTACATCGACTCCGGTGAGTTCAGGATCAGGTTCAGGGCGTTTTTCAGCGAGGCAGGCCACTGCGTTGTTGGCCCCAGGGCGGTCTGGCTCCAATCCTTGTCCCTGATGATTCGGGCGGTTTCGCTCAGGCCCGCAGGAAAGCCACTGCTTGAAATCACGTGAGGCAAGCTCCGGTAGGGCTGTGAGGCAGAATGCAGGTATTCATAGGCTTTTCGGAGTCATTGATCAATACGCCCGAGCCGCTTGTCGTGTCTTCTCGGGGAAGTTGACCCCGGAAATGACGGAGGGTTGCACCTTGTGCGGGTTAACTTTTCAAGTCACGAGGATCTCGCCCGGCCCAGACGTCTGCAACATTCAGATGCACACCCACCCTCAACCGCTCGAGACTTCGCTTTACCCTGCGTGTCAATGAATCATCTGACAGGCCTTATGGAGGTTTCTTATGAATACGCGAGGTTTACTCGATCAGTTGCTCAAGTCGGGTCAAGGTATGTTGCAAGACAAGGTCGCTGGCAAGTCCGGCAAACGGTCTTCGGGAAGCGATTCTCTGGTCAACGGGCTGGGGAGCCTGCTGTCCGGCTCGAAGTCGGCCAGTGGTGGTGGATTGAGCAGCCTGTTGTCCGGGGCGGGCGGTGGGGCGCTGGCCGCCGGGGCCATGAGCCTGCTCAAGGGCAAACGTTCGTCCGGCATGGGCGGCAAGGTGCTGACCTATGGCGGCCTGGCCGCCTTGGGTGTGCTGGCCTACAAGGCCTACAGCAGTTGGCAGGCCAGCCAGGGCGTTGCCGCTGCGCGCGAACCTCAGACCATCGACCGCTTGCCGGAGCCCCAGGCCGAGGAGCACAGCCAGGCCATCCTGCGTGCGCTGGTCGCGGCCGCCAAGGCCGACGGGCATGTCGATGAGCGTGAGCGCGAATTGATCGAAGGTGAGTTTCGCAAGCTGAGCAACGATCATGAGTTGCAACACTGGTTGCGCGCCGAGCTGAACAAGCCTCTGGACCCCTCTGAAGTGGCACGTGCGGCCAGGACGCCGGAAATGGCGGCCGAAATGTACATCGCCAGCGTGATCCTGGTGGATCAGGAACACTTCATGGAAAGGGCCTACCTGGACGAACTGGCGCGACAGTTGGGGTTGGCCCCCGGCTTGAAGGACGAACTGGAACAGCAGGTGCGTCAGGCCCGCTAAATGGCCGATGCTTGTTGAGGGCCATGGACGTTGCCGATGGCCCTCCGGCGGTATTGTCAGGCGGTCAGGCCTGCCGCAAACCTGCGCAGAATTTCGCGGGCATGGCCGGTCGGCTTCAGCGAATCGATCATGCTCGCAATGTCGTAGCCTTCCGATTCAAAGATATCCCGACGCCTGTACAGGCAGGCGGACATGAGGGCGTTGTCGAATTCCGGGTGAAACTGCACTGAAAGTGCTTCAGAGCCGTACCGCAGGACCTGACAGGCATCGTGCTCCGAGCGGCCCAGCACGACAGCGTCTTCGGGCGGTGCGAGCACCGTCTGCTCGTGGGTCAGATTGGCCAGAAAGCCCGGCCCGAAGCCATTGAGCAGAGGGTCATCGTCGACGCATCGATGCAGCTGGATTTCATGCTGACCGATTTCGCGCCCCTTCGGGTGGAAGCCCACCTGGCCACCCAGGGCATGTGCCATGAGCTGATGCCCGTAACAGATCCCCAGCATGGGCAGATTCGCCGTCATGGCTTGCCGGATCCATTCGGCAGTCAGTTCACTCCAGGGTTCTCTGTCGGTCACCATTGACCAGGAGCCGGTCAGCACGGCTCCCGACGTTTCCCGAGGATGGGGCAGGGCTTCGTTTTCATGGGGGCGTACGACGTTGAAAGGAATGTCGACGTCATGAAGGGCGCGTTTCATCCAGTCCGACTGTTCGCCGTGGGTGTCTCTCACGTCCAGTGGCGGCGTGCCGAACTGGATAATGGTCAAGGGCTTCTGGGGCATGGATGCGTCTGTTCTGCGTCAGTTCAAAGGGGCTTCCTGCAGATCATCGAAAGACATCCGGTGGTATGTCAACCCGCCATTAATAGCGCTTTCAATTTCCTTTGGTGGCGACACGCTAATACTCAAGAGGCTGGGCTATACTCAGGCCGCTTGGACCGTCTGTCGGTCCGCTTCTTGAACGCGGCCATAAGCCGTTGTTGAACTCTTGAGGGCTGACTGTGAAGAACTGGACCTTGCGCCAAAGGATTTTGGCGAGTTTTGCCGTCATCATCGCGATCATGCTGTTGATGGTGATTGTGTCTTATTCACGCCTGTTGTCGATTGAGTCCAGCGAGGAGCAGGTCCGTCTGGATGCGCTGCCCGGCGTCTATTACAGCACGTTGGTGCGCAGTGCCTGGGGCGAAAGCTACATCCGCACCCTTGAGCTGATCGGCGAAGGCCAGGGCCGTCCACTGACCAAGCAGGAGCAGGACCAGTTCCAGGGGTTCGAGGATAATCTTCAGGTCCAGATCGACGGTTACAAGAAGTCCATTTTCGAAGAGGCCGAAAGGGCCAATTTCCTTCTTTTCGAGAAGCGTCGCGAAACCTATACCCGTCTGCTCAAGGAAGTTCATGTCGCCTATGGTGCTGGTGACTACGCCAAGGCACGTTCCGAATTCTATGAACAGGTGAATCCGGTCTGGAGCGACGGGCGCAAACAGCTCAACGATATCATCGTTGCCAACAAGCAACTGGCAGACCGGGCCACCGAGAATATTGTCACTGCCGTCCTGAGCGCCAAGATCAGCATGATCTTTTCCCTGTTGATCGCAATCATGGCCGCTGCCAGTTGCGGTCTGCTGTTGATGCGGTCGATCACGTCGCCGATGCAGTTGATCGTAAAAATCCTTGATGTCATGCGCACTGGCGACTTGAGTTCTCGCCTGAACCTGACTCGCAAGGATGAATTCAACGCCGTGGAAACCGGCTTCAACGACATGATGACCGAGCTGACGGCGCTGGTGGCACAGGCTCAGCGGTCGTCGGTACAGGTCACGACATCGGTCACGGAAATCGCCGCCACATCGCGTCAGCAGCAGGCGACTGCCACTGAAACGGCTGCCACGACCACGGAAATCGGTGCAACCTCACGGGAAATTGCAGCAACATCCCGTGACCTGGTGCGCACGATGAATGAAGTCACCTCCGCCGCCGATCAGGCTTCGGTTCTGGCCGGTTCGGGCCAGCAAGGGCTGGCGCGGATGGAAGACACCATGCATCAGGTCATGGGCGCCGCCAATCTGGTCAATTCCAAGCTGGCAATCCTCAACGAGAAGGCTGGCAACATCAATCAGGTGGTCGTGACCATCGTCAAGGTCGCCGACCAGACCAACCTGCTGTCCCTCAACGCGGCCATCGAAGCCGAGAAGGCCGGTGAATACGGACGCGGCTTCGCCGTGGTCGCCACCGAAGTGCGCCGTCTGGCGGACCAGACTGCCGTGGCCACCTACGACATCGAACAGATGGTCCGCGAGATCCAGTCGGCGGTTTCCGCCGGTGTCATGGGCATGGACAAGTTCTCCGAGGAAGTGCGCCGTGGCATGTTCGAGGTCACGCAGGTGGGCGAACAGCTTTCCCAGATCATTCATCAGGTTCAGGCCCTGGCCCCTCGCGTGCTGATGGTCAACGAAGGCATGCAGGCCCAGGCCACGGGCGCCGAACAGATCAATCAGGCGCTGGTGCAGTTGGCGGATGCCAGCAGCCAGACTGTCGAGTCATTGCGTCAAGCCAGTTTCGCCATCGACGAGTTGAGTCAGGTAGCGGTAGGGCTGCGCAGTGGCGTTTCACGCTTCAAAGTGTGAGTCCGGGCCATGATGGATCACGCACCCAAACGCCATGGCGTTGCGCCTGTCGTGAACAAGCTGTTCCTGTTGTTCCGCATCGGGGAGGAGCGTTACGCGCTGGAGGCGGTTGAAATATCCGAAGTCCTGCCGTGCGTGAAGCTCAAGGCCATTGCCCATGTGCCGCACTGGGTCGCGGGGATCTTTGCCCATCGCGGTGAAATCGTGCCGGTCATCGACATCAGTGCGCTGAGTTCGGGGCAGGCCGCACCGGCACGTACGAGCACCCGTATGGTGCTGGTGCATTACCGTCATGACGACGAGCACCCGGCCCAGTTGCTGGGGCTGATTCTGGAGCAGGCCACCGAAACCCTGCGCTGTCCTGTCTCGCAGTTCAAGAAATACGGGCTGGATAACCGGCTGGCACCTTACCTGGGGCCGGTGCGCGAGGATGAGCAGGGGCTGTTGCAGTGGATTCATGTGCAGGAGCTGTTGACCGAACCCGTGCGTGAGTTGCTGTACCCCATTCCACCGCTGACTCTCGAGCAGTTTGAGGACGCGCCATGAGCGACGACTCGCGCTTTTTCAGTTTTCTCAAGGACCGCATCGGTCTGGATGTGACCTCCGTGGGAGAGGGCATCATCGTCCGTGCCTTGCAGCAGCGCCTTCAAGGCTCGAACTCGGCGGATCAGGATGCCTATTGGCAATTGTTGCAGAGCTCGCCTGACGAACAGCAGGCCCTGATCGAGGCGGTGATCGTTCCTGAAACCTGGTTCTTCCGTTACCCCGAATCCTTTCTGACCCTGAGCAAGCTGGCTGCCGAGCGTCTGGCCACCCTCAACGGAGCGAGGCCACTGCGCATTCTCAGCCTGCCGTGTTCGACGGGCGAAGAGCCTTACTCGATTGCGATGGCCCTGTTCGACGCGAATATCAGTGCTCAGCACTTCAAGGTCGATGCCATCGATATCAGCCCCCTGTCGATTCAGAAAGCCTGCCGTGGCATCTATGGCAAGAACTCCTTTCGGGGAGACGACATCAGTTACCGTGATCGTTTCTTCAAGCCTGTGGAAGACGGCTATCAGGTCGAGGAACGGGTGCGCTCCCGGGTGAACTTCCAGTCCGGTAACCTGCTCGATCCTCGTCTGGCGACGCAGGAAGCCTATGATTTCGTGTTCTGCCGCAATCTGGTGATCTATTTCGATCAACCTACCCAGCGGCATGTCTTCAAGGTGCTCAAGCGCCTGACCCGCGAGGATGGACTGCTGTTCATCGGTCCTGCCGAGGGCAATCTGCTTGCGCGCGTCGGTATGCGATCTGCCGGTATTCCTCAGTCTTTCGCCTTCAGGCACACGCCTGCACAGGATGCGATTGCCACCACCCCACCCGTGGAAGCCGTGCCGATTACCCGCAGCGCGGCAGCGCCCGTGCGTGAGCCCGTTCGACCTGCTCCTCGGCCCTTCACACCGCCACCTGCTTCGGGCAAGCCGTTCGAGGCGCCTCGAACCGCGCCTGCCGTTTCCGCCAGCGACGATGTGACGACCTTGCTGACCAGCATCGCCAGCCTGGCGAACGAAGGGAAAAGCGCCGAGGCGCGTGCCGCCTGTGAACGTTATCTGCAACAGCATGAGCCGGTGGCGCAGGTGTTCTACTGGCTGGGGCTGCTCAGTGAAGTGGAGGGTAATGCGACCCAGGCTCAGGGTTTCTATCGCAAGGCGTTGTATTTGCAGCCTCAGCATCCCGAGTCCCTGGCGCAACTGGCCGCGCTGCTGGCCGCTCAAGGGGACACTGCCGGTGCCCGGCGGCTGCAGGACCGCGCTGCGCGTGGTGCCAATAAACAAGGAAGCAATCGATGACGGGGTTGTCCTCTCTTTCGAGTCTTACTCTCGATGACGCCCAGGCCATCGATGATTGCTGGAACCGTATCGGTATCCATGGCGACCGTTCATGTCCTCTGCTGCCGGAGCATATCCACTGCCGCAATTGTTCGGTGTACTCGCTGGCTGCCACGCGCCTGCTCGACCGCTATTCGCTGCTTCAGGAACACCGCGAGCCATCTCGGGATACGGGGTTGCAGAGCGAGGTCAAGACCCGTTCGATCCTTGTCTTCCGTCTGGGCGATGAATGGCTGGGGCTGGCTACCCGTTCTCTGGCTGAAGTGGCTCCGTCCCAGACGATCCACTCTCTGCCGCACCAGCGCTCGCGTGCCTTGCTCGGTGTCGCCAATGTGCGAGGAGCCCTGGTGGCCTGCATCTCGCTGGTCGAGCTGCTGGGGCTCGACAGTGCTTCGGCGGTGGTGGCGACAACCGGGCGGGTCATGCCGCGCATGTTGATCATTGCCGCAGAAGGCGGGCCAGTGGTGGCCCCGGTCGATGAAGTCGATGGCATTCATGCAATGGAGGAATGTGAGTTGAATCAGGCTTCGGCCTCCGGTACGCATGCCAATGCACGATTCACGCGCGGTGTCTTGCAATGGAAGGGACGCAGCCTGCGCTTGCTCGACGAAGAAGAGTTGTTGTCGGCGGTCAACCGGAGCCTTACATGACCCCAGATCAAATGCGGGACGCTTCGCTGTTCGAGCTGTTCACTCTGGAAGCCGAAGCACAGACTCAGGTACTGAGCGCCGGCTTGCTGGAACTGGAGCGTAATCCGACCCTGGCCGACCAGCTGGAAGCCTGCATGCGGGCTGCCCACTCACTCAAGGGCGCGGCGCGTATTGTCGGGGTCAACTATGGCGTCAGTGTTGCCCATGTGATGGAAGATTGCCTGGTCAGTGCCCAGGAAGGCCGGCTGTTGTTACAGGCCGAGCACATCGACGCCTTGCTGTCGGGCACCGATCTGTTGATGCGGATTGCCACGCCTACCGACAGCAGCATCGGGCAGAGCGATGTCGATGCGTATGTCGAAAGAGTGAATGCATTGCTGGCGTCCGGCGCGGGCGCGGCACGTTCGGTCAGTGTGCCGTTGCCGGACCCGCTGGCGGCCAGTGCAATGCCTCTGGTCGAGCCGCTGCTTGATCCTCCCCTGAGCGAGCCCAAGCCTGACCCCATGGCCGAGGCCCTGCGGCTGGATGCACCTGTCGAGCCGGTTCAGGCAGAGTCAGAAGCGGCCTCTGCACCGGTGCGCGAGCGGCGCGTGTCCGATGGCGGGGAGCGTGTTCTGCGGGTCACGGCCGAGCGGCTCAATGGCCTGCTTGACCTGTCGAGCAAGGCCCTGGTCGAAAGTCAGCGCATGAAGCCCTTGCTGGCTGGCATGCAGCGCCTCAAGCGCCTGCAAAGTAGCAGTGACAGGGCGCTGGAGGTGCTGGGGGCCAGTTTTGGCGAGGCCGGTCTGAGTGCCGATGCGCAGAAGGCGCTGGACGATGCCCGTGATTTTCTGTCCCAGGCCCAGCAGATGCTGATTCATCAGACCGCCGAACTGGACGAGTTCGGGTGGCAGGCTGGCCAGCGAGCACAATCGTTGTATGACTCTGCGCTGGCCTGCCGCATGCGGCCGTTCGCGGATGTGCTCAACGGTCAGGCTCGCATGGTGCGGGACCTTGGGCGTGAGCTGGGTAAACAGGTTCGTCTGAAGATCGAGGGTGAAAAGACCCAGGTCGACCGCGATGTGCTGGAAAAGCTGGAGGCACCTCTCACCCATCTGCTGCGTAACGCGGTGGATCATGGAATCGAGTCCCCCGAACGTCGCCAGGAATTGGGCAAGGACCCTGAAGGCTTGATCCATCTGCGGGCCTCCCATGAGGCCGGCCTGCTGGTCGTGCAACTGAGCGATAACGGTAACGGTGTCGATCTTGAGCGCCTGCGCCGCAATATCATCGAGCGCAAACTCTCGCCAGCTGAAACCGCCGCGCAGTTGAGCGAAGAAGAGCTGCTGAGCTTTCTGTTCCTTCCGGGCTTCAGCATGCGCGACAAGGTCACGCAGATCTCCGGCCGTGGCGTAGGGCTCGATGCCGTGCAGCACATGGTCCGCCAGATGCACGGCAGCGTCGAATTGCAGCAATGGACGGGAGAAGGCAGCCGGTTCAGGATCGAAATGCCGCTGACGCTTTCGGTCGTGCGCAGTCTGGTGGTGGAGGTGGGAGGCGAGGCCTACGCCTTTCCGCTGGCGCAAATCGAGCGCATGCGCGATTTGCAGCCCGAGGAAATTGTGCAACTGGAAGGCCGCCAGCATTTCTGGCACGAAGATCGCCATGTCGGGCTGGTCTCCGCCAGCCAGTTGCTGCATCGCCCGCAGAGCCAGAATGCCGAGGAAGCGCTCAAGGTCGTGGTGATCCGGGATCGCGATGCCGTTTATGGTGTGGCGGTGGAGCGTTTCATTGGCGAGCGCACGCTGGTGGTCATGCCGCTGGATGCGCGTCTGGGCAAGGTTCAGGACGTCTCCGCCGGCGCCTTGCTCGACGACGGTTCGGTGGTGCTGATCATCGATGTCGAAGACCTGGTGCGCTCGGTGGAAAAACTCCTGAATACCGGGCGGCTCGAGCGTATAGACCGGCACAATCGTCAGACAGGTGGCCATGTGGCACGCAAGCGTGTCCTGGTGGTCGATGACTCGTTGACGGTTCGTGAGCTGGAACGCAAATTGTTGGTGGGCCGGGGTTATGAAGTCGCCGTTGCGGTCGATGGCATGGATGGCTGGAATGCCTTGCGGGCCGAGGACTTTGATCTGCTGATCACCGATATCGATATGCCTCGCATGGACGGCATTGAACTGGTTACCCTGTTGCGCCGGGATACCCGTTTGCAGTCCCTGCCCGTTATGGTGGTTTCCTACAAGGATCGTGAAGAAGACAGGCGCCGCGGTCTGGATGCCGGTGCCGATTATTATCTGGCCAAGGCCAGTTTTCACGACGATGCCTTGCTCGACGCCGTCGCTGAACTGATTGGGGACGCGCAAGAATGAAGATTGCCATCGTCAATGACATGCCCATGGCTGTGGAGGCCTTGCGTCGGGCGTTGGCATTCGAGCCCCTGCACCAGATCGTCTGGGTCGCGGGCAACGGTGCCGAAGCGGTCAAGCGTTGCGCCGAGCTGACGCCGGATCTGATCCTGATGGACCTGATCATGCCGGTCATGGACGGTGTCGAGGCCACGCGGCAGATCATGGCCTCGACGCCATGCGCTATCGTTCTTGTGACTGTTGACCGTGAGCAGAACGTCCACCGTGTGTTCGAGGCCATGGGACACGGTGCTCTGGATGTGGTGGATACGCCGGCGATCGGCGCGGGCAATCCCAGGGATGCCGCGGCACCGCTGCTGCGCAAGATATTGAATATCGACTGGCTGATCGGCCAGCGCACCAGCCGTGAGCGTGCTCCGGTGCCTGCGCTGCGCAAGGCGGCCTTGCGGGAAGGGTTGGTCGCCATAGGCTCGTCGGCAGGCGGCCCGGCGGCGCTGGAAGTCCTTTTGAAAGGGCTGCCGGTGAATTTTCCGGCGGCCATCGTCCTGGTGCAGCATGTCGATCAGGTCTTTGCCGCGGGCATGGCTGACTGGCTGAGCACGGCCTCGGGGTTGCCGGTGCGTCTGGCCATCGAGGGTGAGCCGCCGCAGCGGGGCAAGGTGCTGTTGGCGGGGACCAACCACCATATCCGCTTGTTGAAGGACGGGAAGCTGGCTTATACGGCGGAACCGGTAAATGAAATCTACAGGCCCTCCATCGATGTGTTTTTCGAAAGTGTGGCCCGCTATTGGAATGGTGATGCTGTGGGCGTTTTATTGACCGGTATGGGGAGAGACGGTGCCCAGGGGCTCAAGTTGATGCGTGAGCAGGGTTTTCTGACCATCGCTCAGGATCAGGCCAGCTCTGCGGTCTATGGCATGCCCAAGGCGGCTGCCGCCATCGATGCCGCGACTGAAATCCGGCCATTGAATACCATCGCGCCACGTTTGCTCGAGGTGTTCGCTCAATGAATTTTCAGGTGAACTCACCCGCCGACGGTGATCAGGAGAAGCGTCATGCATGATGTGCAGACAGAAGAGTTCAAGGCCCCTGACGAAAACTCGGCGATGGTGTTGCTGGTAGACGATCAGGCCATGATCGGTGAAGCCGTACGCCGTGGTCTGGCCAACGAAGAACTGATCGATTTCCACTTTTGTGCCGATCCCCATCAGGCTATTGCCCAGGCGGTGCAGATCAAACCGACGGTCATTCTTCAGGACCTGGTCATGCCCGGTCTGGACGGGCTGACGCTGGTTCGTGAATACCGCAACAACCCCCTGACGCGGGACATCCCGATCATCGTGCTTTCCACCAAGGAAGACCCGATGATCAAGAGTGCGGCATTCGCGGCGGGTGCCAACGACTATCTGGTCAAGCTGCCGGACACCATCGAGCTGGTGGCACGCATTCGCTATCACTCCCGCTCCTACATGACCATGCTGCAACGCGACGAGGCCTATCGGGCCTTGCGTGTCAGCCAGCAGCAGTTGCTCGACACCAATCTGGTGCTGCAACGCCTGATGAACTCCGATGGCCTGACCGGCCTGTCGAACCGCCGTCACTTCGACGAGTACCTGGAACTCGAATGGCGCCGGGCGACCCGCGAACAAAGCCAGCTCTCGCTGATGATGATCGACGTGGACTACTTCAAGGCCTATAACGACAACTTCGGTCACCTGGAAGGGGATGAGGCATTGCGTCAGGTGGCCAAGGCGATTCGTGCCAGTTGCAGCCGTCCGTCCGATTTGCCGGCCCGTTACGGCGGTGAAGAGTTCGCGATGGTCCTGCCCAATACTTCGCCGGGCGGCGTGCGATTGCTGGCCGAGAAACTGCGGCAGAGCGTGGCGGGCATGAACATCCCGCACATTGCGCCGACACCCGGCTCGACGCTGACCGTCAGCATCGGCGTGGCGACCGTGACGCCGCAGAATGGCCTCAATAGCCGACAGTTGATTCTCGATGCCGACAAAGGCCTGTATCTGGCCAAGAACGGCGGGCGCAATCAGGTGGCGGTGGGCGGTTGACGATCTGACGCCACAACGCATGTTCGATGGGCTGCTTTCGGTGTCGTCCCTGGGGTATACTCGTCGGCTTTGAAAATTTCGCCTGCGAGTGCTGCCCACCATGGAAATCAACCCGATTCTAAACAGCATCAAGGACCTGTCCGAGCGTTCCGAATCCATTCGGGGGTATCTTTGACTACGATCACAAGCATGATCGTCTGACCGAAGTAAACCGCGAGCTCGAAGATCCCAATGTCTGGAACAACCCCGACTACGCCCAGAATCTGGGGCGCGAGCGCGCCCAGCTGGCGCAGATCGTCGAGACCCTGGATGACATGACCTCGGGCCTGGCCGACGCCAGCGACCTGCTGCAGATGGCTGCCGAGGAAGAAGACCAGGGTGCGGTCGACGACGTCGCCGCCGAAGTCGAGCGTCTTCGCGAACTGCTGGAGAAGCTGGAATTCCGTCGCATGTTCAGCGGCGAAATGGACCCCAACAACGCCTACCTGGACATCCAGGCCGGTTCCGGCGGCACCGAAGCCCAGGACTGGGCCAACATCCTGCTGCGCATGTACCTGCGCTGGGCTGACAAGCGTGGCTTCGATGCCACCATCATGGAATTGTCCGAAGGCGAAGTCGCCGGTATCAAGGGCGCCACCGTGCACATCAAGGGCGAGTACGCCTTTGGCTGGCTGCGTACCGAGATCGGCGTGCACCGTCTGGTGCGCAAGAGTCCGTTCGACTCCGGCGCGCGTCGTCACACCTCGTTCTCGGCGGTGTTCGTGTCCCCCGAGATCGACGACAAGGTCGAGATCGAGATCAACCCGTCGGACCTGCGTATCGACACCTACCGTTCTTCCGGTGCCGGTGGCCAGCACGTCAACACCACCGATTCGGCGGTGCGGATCACCCACGTGCCGACCAACACCGTGGTCAGCTGCCAGAACGAACGTTCCCAGCACGCCAACAAGGACACCGCCATGAAAATGCTGCGGGCCAAGTTGTACGAACTGGAAATGCAGAAGCGCAGCGCCGCCTCCCAGGCGCTCGAGGACAGCAAGTCGGATATCGGCTGGGGCCACCAGATCCGATCCTACGTACTCGATGACTCGCGTATCAAGGACCTGCGTACCGGCGTCGAACGTAGTGACTGCCAGAAGGTTCTGGACGGCGACCTCGACCAGTACCTGGAAGCGAGCCTCAAGCAGGGGCTGTAACGCGATACGACTGACGCGGGCAGCCTGCACTGCCCGCCATCCCCCGCCCAGGCGAGGGGCCATGAACCTGTGATGGAAAATCTAAAGACATGAGCGACCAACAACTCGACCCGCAAGCCCTGCAACAGGAAGAAAACACCCTGATCGCCCTGCGCAAGGAAAAGCTTGCTGCCGAGCGCGCCAAGGGTCAGGCCTTCCCCAACGACTTCCGCCGTGACAGCTACTGCAACGATCTGCAGAAGCAGTATGTCGACAAGACCAAGGAAGAGCTGGCCGAGGCCGCGATCCCGGTCAAGGTTGCCGGTCGCATCATGCTTAACCGTGGTTCGTTCATGGTGATCCAGGACATGACCGGTCGCATCCAGGTCTATGTCAACCGCAAGACCCTGCCGGAAGAAACCCTGGCTGCGGTCAAGACCTGGGACCTGGGCGATATCATCGCCACAGAAGGTACTCTGGCCCGTTCCGGCAAGGGCGACCTGTATGTCGAGATGACCAGCGTTCGTCTGCTGACCAAGGCGCTGCGTCCGCTGCCGGACAAGCACCACGGCCTGACCGATACCGAGCAGCGCTATCGCCAGCGTTACGTTGACCTGATCGTCAACGAAGAAACCCGTCACACCTTCCGCGTGCGTTCGCAGGTAATTGCTCACATCCGCAGCTTCCTGGCCAAGCGCGACTTCCTCGAAGTCGAAACACCGATGCTGCAGACCATTCCGGGCGGTGCGGCGGCCAAGCCATTCGAGACTCACCACAACGCGCTGGACATGGAAATGTTCCTGCGTATCGCGCCGGAGCTGTACCTCAAGCGTCTGGTGGTGGGCGGTTTCGAGAAAGTGTTCGAGATCAACCGCAACTTCCGTAACGAAGGTGTTTCGACGCGTCACAACCCTGAATTCACCATGTTGGAGTTCTACCAGGCCTACGCCGACTATGAAGACAACATGGACCTGACCGAAGAGCTGTTCCGTGAACTGGCGCAACTGGTTCTGGGCACGACCGACGTGCCGTACGGCGACAAGGTGTTCCACTTCGGTGAGCCGTTCGTGCGCCTGTCGGTGTTCGACTCGATCCTCAAGTACAACCCTGAGCTGACGGCCGATGACCTGAACGACATCGACAAGGCTCGTGCCATTGCCAAGAAGGCCGGTGCCAAGGTGCTGGGCTTCGAAGGTCTGGGCAAGCTGCAGGTGATGATTTTCGAGGAACTGGTCGAGCACAAGCTGGAGCAGCCGCACTTCATCACCCAGTACCCGTTCGAGGTGTCGCCACTGGCGCGCCGCAACGATGAAAACCCGAACGTGACCGACCGTTTCGAGCTGTTCATCGGCGGCCGTGAAATTGCCAACGCCTACTCCGAGTTGAACGACGCGGAAGATCAGGCCGAGCGCTTCCAGGCTCAGGTGGCCGAGAAGGATGCCGGTGACGACGAAGCCATGCACTACGACGCCGACTTCGTGCGTGCGCTGGAGTACGGCATGCCGCCGACGGCCGGTGAAGGTATCGGTATCGACCGTCTGGTGATGCTGCTGACCAACTCGCCGTCGATCCGCGACGTGATCCTGTTCCCGCACATGCGACCGCAAGCGTAATCAGTTGCAAGACAAGCCGCCTGAACAGGGCGGCTTTTTTATATCGCCCGGTTTTTCGCGAATGAGCGGATCGCCGCCCGATTCGCTCCCACACGGGTGAACTGCCCCCCAAGGGCTGAATAAATGTCCAACTTCTTGGGGGCAGTTCAAAGTTGTGTGGGAGCGAATTCATTCGCGAACAACTCCGTCAGACCACAAAGGAACCCCCCGTCGTGACAATCGCTCAAGAAGGCGCTGCTGACATTGCAACAGCTGTCGCCAGGAGTGTCAGGTATCAGGGCCGCAAGGCCAGTCGAGAGGGGAGTGAACAGCGTCGTCAGAAGATTCTCGATGCAACCATGCGCATTGTGGTGCGTGATGGTGTGCGGGCCGTACGCCACCGTGCCGTGGCCACCGAGGCTGGAGTACCGCTTTCGGCCACGACCTATTACTTCAAGGACATCGATGACCTGCTGACCGATGCGTTCGCCCAGTATGTCGAGCGCAGTGCGGCCTATCAGGCCAAGCTGTGGCAGAACACCGAAACGGTCCTGCGCGAAATGATGGCCCGTGGCACGGCCAATGCGGCTGATCGCCTGAGCCTGGCCGATGACATCGCGCGGATGACCATGGAGTACATCCGGCACCAGTTGCTGACCCGCCGCGATTACCTGATCGCCGAGCATGCATTCCATCATGAAGCGCTGATCAATCCCCGACTGGCGTTGCTGGTCGTCGCCCATCAGGAAATATTGCTGCAAGGCGCCTGTCAGTTTCTTCAGGTCATCGGTTCGTCGCAGCCGGATCAGGATGCTCAAGTGTTGACGGGGCTTATCCGTCGGATGGAATATCAGGGCCTGCTTCATGGCCCGCACTATCAGGCGGACGAAGAAATGCTCGGTATTCTCACTCGCCAGATGCGTCTGGTTCTGGGAATCGACTCATCGATTCAAGCGTGAGATTCCTTTTCAGGAGAAACCCATGAAAGCCTGGCGCGCCCTGGTTGCGCTGTCGTTTCTGCTCTTGAGCGGTTGTCTGGTGACCTTTGAGGGTGCCATTCCCGCTCATGACGCTGCACCTGCCCGGATACTGGGCACCTGGACCAGCAAAAATGCCTGGGGTGAGCCGCTGGAGCTTGAGGTTTCTCGTGCCGCTGCCAATATCTACAAGGCGGTCAGCTATCGTAAGGGTGACCGCAAGCATCGCGACGAGTATCGGTTTACCGTGACGGAGCATGGCGGGCGCTGGTACCTGTCGGCGGAACTGCCGGACAAGTACGGGGGCAATCATGCCATGGCCGGGTTTGAGGTGACCGATACCGACGAACTGGTTGTCTACAACCTGGATCTGGACAGATTCAGGCAGTGGTTGGATCAGAAAGACCTCGAGGGTCGATCTGTGGAAAGCGGGATTGGTCAGGGCCTGCTGATCACCAGTCCTCTGGACCAGGTGTTCGGCTATCTCGACAATCCAGCCAATTCCGATGTTTTCCTGGAGGCCGCGCGTTATCAGCGTGTCCCCAAGTAGTAGGTCAACCAAGGAGTGCCGGGTGGACGAGTATCAGCAAACCATTCGTATGTTGTCGGACCGGATCGTCGTTGCCCAGACACCGATTCGTGTACTGGATGCGGTGAAGTGGGATGACAAGGTCCGCAAGGACTTTCTCGCCGCCAAAGGCAAGGCACTGCCCGCTGTCGATCGTGCCTACTATGAAAATCGCCCGTTATCGTTCGATTCCGGTGCGTTGAAGCAGGAATTCCAGAACATCGAGCGGGACATCACCCGGCAACTGGGGCAGTTCAACCCGGTCGGGCAGATCATGCGTCGCATGTGCAAGGAATACCGCATGGTGATCCGCATGCTCGAAGCCCGCGGCACCCCGGATTTCGGTTTGATCTCCCAGGAGTTGTACGGCGCGGCTTCCGATGCTTTCCATGCGGGAGATCCGACCCTGTCCGACCTGGGGCTGATGCTGTCCGATTACCTGAACAACATCGCCGGGCGTGGCGACCTGAAGGACGAGCCGAAGATCCTGACCGCCAAGGATGCCGTTTCCCTGCTGCAAAGCCGGTTGAACCGGGTGTTTGGCGAGGCCGAGGAAACCATTCGGGTGTTCGAGTCCGACGGTATCGTTGCCGATGCGGCGGCGGGCGCGGATTACATCAAGATTCGCTCCGATGCGATGTTCAATGAGCGGGATGTACGGGCGCTGGAGGTTCACGAAGGCCTGGTGCATGTCGGGACCACGCTCAATGGCCAGAATCAGCCGATCTGCACCTTCCTGTCCAAAGGGCCGCCCTCGTCGACGGTGACTCAGGAAGGACTGGCGATCCTGATGGAAGTCATCGCCTTTGCGTCCTATCCCAGCCGTCTGCGCAAGCTGACCAATCGCACCCGTGCCATTCACATGGCCGAAGAGGGCGCGGATTTCCTGCAGGTTTTCGAGTTCTATCGCGAGCAGGGTTTCGGCATGCCCGAGAGCTACGGCAATGCCAGTCGGGTCTTCCGTGGATCGACGCCCAACGGGCTGCCATTCACCAAAGACTTGTCCTACCTCAAGGGTTTCATCATGGTTTACAACTATATTCAGTTGGCCGTGCGAAAGGGCAAGCTCGAGCAGGTCCCGTTGCTGTTCTGTGGCAAGACGACCCTTGAAGACATGCGGACCCTGCGCCAACTGGTCGATGAGGGGCTGGTGGTCGCGCCCAAGTACCTGCCCGATCAGTTCCGCGACATGAATGCCTTGTCGGCCTGGATGTGCTTCTCCAACTTCCTGAACCATTTGAGCCTGGATCGCATCGAAGCCGATTATTCGAATATTCTGTAGCGCCTTCTTCGCGAATGAATTCGCTCCCACGGTTGTAGGAGCGAATTCATTCGCGAAAAGCCCCCCAAAAGGACTTCCTCTTGAAGTTGATCAGCATCCTTGTGTTGATCTTCAGCCTCACAGGCTGCAGTTCGATGCTGTTCTACCCGGAACCCGGTCTGCCGTTCACGCCTGACAAGGCCCGTCTTCATTACCGCGACGTGACCCTGACGGCGGCCGATGGCACGCGTCTGAATGCCTGGTGGCTGCCGGCCAAAGAGGGTGTGCCGGTCAAGGGCACGGTGCTGCACCTGCATGGCAATGGCGGCAACCTGGCCTGGCACCTGGGCGGAAGCTGGTGGCTGCCGGAACAGGGCTATCAGGTTCTGATGCTCGATTATCGCGGTTATGGGCTGTCTCAGGGCGAGCCGAGCCTGCCAGCCATCTATCAGGACATTCAGGCCGCCTTCGACTGGCTGAGTGCCGAACCTCAGGTGCAAGGCAAGCCACTGGTGGTGCTGGGACAAAGTATCGGGGGGGCGCTGGGCGTGCATTATCTGGCGCAGCACCCTGAACAGCGCAGCAGGGTGAAAGCCTTGATTCTGGACGGTGCGCCCGCCAGTTATCGCGATGTTGCCCGCTACACGCTCGGCACGTCCTGGCTGACCTGGCCGCTGAAAGTCCCTCTGTCCTGGCTGATTCCCGACGCCGACAGCGCCCTCAACGGCCTGCCGCAGCTCAAAGGGACGCCCATGATGATTTTCCAGAGCATGGACGACACGCTGGTGCCGCTCTCCAACGGCATCAGCCTGTATCAGGCCGCACCCTTGCCTCGCGTGCTGCAACTGACCCGCGGCGGTCATGTCCAGACCTTTTCCGATCCGTTGTGGCGCCAGGTGATGCTGCGTTACCTGGAAGACCCGGAGCATTTCAACGGCCTGCGTCGTCTGGCCGAAGTCCCCAATTACCCGCAACCCGATGTTCAGAACGAACCTGTAGAGAAGAGTCCTCAATGAGCGAAGAGCGTAACCTTATTCCCCTGATCCTCACCGGCATCGGCACCATCATCGGTACCGTCGGCTGCCTGTGGTTCTACGGCTATCTGCACTTTGCCAAGCCTGAGGACGCCTTGCTGCTCAGTGATTTCACCATGCTCAAGACCGTACCGGGCGAGGACTACAAGGTCGCCCTGACACCAGCCTCGGAAGTGGCGCAATGCATCGATGGCGTGCTGGTGCTGTTCGACACCTCACAGAAAGGCCTGTCGGGTGTGCTGGTCAACAACAAGAAACAGGCCGTGCGCTGCATGGGCCAGGAAACACCACAGCAGCTGAAGCCCTGATGCCCCCGTAGGAGCGAATTCATTCGCGAAGAGGTGGTACATCCGACACGGATCTGTCGTTTGAAATACCGTTTTCGCGAATGAATTCGCTCCTACGGATGAAAAAAGCCCCGTCTGCACGGGGCAGACGGGGCTCTGGTCAGCGGACTCTATCGCTTAACGCAGCGAAGAACGTGGCGCGACCGGTTGGTTGTCGTTGGAAATGGTCACTTCCACACGACGGTTCATGGCACGTCCCGAGTTGCTGGTGTTGTCGGCGACCGGGTATTCCTTGCCATACCCTTGTGCCACGATGCGGGCCGGGTCTACACCCATTCTCACCAGCGCGACACGTACCGAGTTGGCACGGTTTTCAGACAGTGTCTGGTTGTAGGCGGCGGAACCGGTGCTGTCGGTGTAGCCTTCGACGATCACTTTACGGTCCGGGTTGTCCTGCAGGAACTGCGCAAGCTTGGTGATATTGCCTTGTGCGCCGGGTTTCAGCTCGGCACGGTTCAGGTCGAACAGCACATCACCAAAAGTGACCAGCGTACCGCGCTCGGTCTGCTTGGCATTGAGGCTGTTCTTGAGTTGGGCGATCTGGGCGTCACGGGCGTCCAGGCGTGCCTTGGCCCGGTCTGCCGAGGCAGTTTGCAGGGCGGCTTCGGCTGTGCGCAGGTTGATTGTCTGCTTGGCCACTTCCACGCGCTGATTGGTCAGGTAAGCCAGCTGATCGACCTTTTTCTCGTCTTCCTTGTCGCGGAAAGCCTTGTCGGCCTTGTCCAGCCAGTCGCTGGCATCCTTGGTTTCAAGGGCGGCGACCTTGGTGGCCTGCGGGTTGCTTTGCAGGGCCGAGAAGTTGCTGCGTGCCTGTTCCAGATTAGGGTTCGGTTTGGTGGCACAGGCCGCCAGGGCGACGCTCATGGCCAGCAGGGCAGGGATCATCAATTGTTTGCGCATAATAGGATCGTCCTTTAATCAATTCCAATGCATGAAAAACGTAGAGCGTGGCGTGGGCTTACTGCACCTGGCGCATGCTTTCTTCACGTAGTTCGTTGATGCCCTGGCGAGCATCCTGCACGGCTTTCTCGGCCTTGGCGGCCTGAGATTTACGCTCGGCTACACGGGCATCCCACTCGGCCTGCTCGGCCAGCCTGCGTGCTTCGTCATATTTATGGTCCTGCATGGCAAGGTCAGCCTGTTTGAGCTTGTCTTGAGCCGACTTCATTTCCACCGCTGCGTACTCGGTCCCGCCTGCGCTTACCGCGCTGTTGACGGCCGATTGAGTCACTGCGTACTGCTCGGACGGGGGATTGCCCGCGCAGCCGGCCAGTATGAAGGTACTACCCAGGGCCAGCGCAGCCAGTTTCAGCCCGCGCAGGCTTTTGAACTTGGTTTTGGCAGTAAGGGTGTTCATGGTGATCAACTCCATTTTCAGACTCCGAACGTGGTTATCCATGACAGTTTTTTTGCTGGTCTGGAGACCTCAGGGACTTGTCCCGCCGCCTTCCGGCTTTCCTGTAATGGTCATTGGCTCCGACCTGTACGTTTTTTGAATAGTTCAGTTGAATTTTTTCAACAGACTCAGGTTTCTCCGTCCAGCCTGTGCGTTCGGTCACGCTTTGGCCGGACCGGGAGCTACGGCCAGCCCCTCGAGAGCGGCGGGCTGTAGTGGCCCATTGAGCAGCGTAGTCGCTTCGCGAAGTCATCGCGTCTGGATGCAAGCATTTGTCGCAGAGAGGCTTTTGGTGCACTGTTGGCCTTCATGTGTTCTGCGAAGACGACCCATACAACAAGAGGGAGAGGGAACGATGGCCGATATCGATGCGCGTTTGCGCGAAGACGTTCACTTGTTGGGTGAGCTGTTGGGGAACACGATTCGCGAGCAGCGGGGAGCCGCATTTCTCGACAAGATCGAGCGTATTCGTAAAAGCGCCAAGGCGGGCAGACGGGGATCGGCAGCCGGTGCCGAACAACTGAGTTCCAGTGTCGACAGCCTGGACGATGACGAGCTGCTACCCGTGGCGAGGGCCTTCAACCAGTTCCTGAACCTGGCCAATATCGCCGAACAGTATCAACTGATGCGTCGCCGCGATGACTCCTTGCCCCAGCCTTTCGAGACACGGGTATTGCCCGAACTGCTCGAACGCCTGAAAGCGGAAGGCCACTCGCCTGAAACCCTGGCTCGCCAGTTGAGCAAGCTGGAGATTGAGCTGGTACTCACCGCGCATCCCACCGAAGTGGCTCGTCGCACACTGATTCAGAAATATGACGCCATCGCTGCGCAACTGGCAGCCCTGGACCATCGTGACCTCAACAGTATCGAGCGCGAGCAGATCACGTCTCGCCTGCAACGCTTGATCGCCGAAGCCTGGCACACCGAAGAAATCCGCCGTATCCGGCCAACGCCTGTGGATGAGGCCAAGTGGGGATTTGCCGTTATCGAGCATTCGCTCTGGCAGGCGATTCCCAGCTATCTGCGCAAGGCCGATCAGGCCTTGCAGGCCGCCACCGGGCTGCATCTGCCGCTGGAGGCCGCGCCGATCCGCTTTGCTTCCTGGATGGGCGGCGACCGCGACGGCAACCCCAATGTCACGGCCAGTGTGACCCGTGAAGTCCTGCTGCTGGCACGCTGGATGGCGGCCGATCTTTTCCTGCGCGATGTGGACCAGCTGGCCGCCGACCTGTCCATGCAACAGGCCAGTGATGCCTTGCGTGCCAGCGTCGGGGACAGCGCCGAGCCTTATCGGGCCGAACTCAAACGCTTGCGTGAGCGCCTGCGGGCGACCCGTAACTGGGCGAACGCTTCGTTGACAGCCCCACAGCCTGCGCCCGAGGCGGTCTTGCACGACAACCGCGAACTGCTTGGGCCGCTTGAGTTGTGCTATCAGTCGCTGCACGAATGCGGGATGGGCGTCATTGCCGATGGTCCTCTGCTCGACTGCCTGCGCCGTGCCGTGACCTTCGGACTGTTTCTGGTACGTCTGGACGTGCGTCAGGATTCCAGCCGACACAGCGCGGCGATGACCGAAATCACGGATTATCTGGGGCTGGGCCGTTACGAGGAGTGGGATGAGCAGACCCGCATCGACTTCCTGTTGAGCGAGCTGGGCAACCGTCGCCCGCTGCTGCCCGGCCATTTCAAACCGGCTGCCGATACCGCTGAAGTCCTGGCGACCTGTCGCGAAGTGGCGGCTGCGCCTGCCGCCTCGCTGGGTTCTTACGTGATCTCCATGGCAGGGGCGGCCTCCGACGTGCTGGCGGTGCAGTTGCTGCTCAAGGAAGCCGGCCTGCAACGGCCGATGCGCGTCGTTCCACTGTTCGAGACCCTGGCGGACCTGGATAACGCCGGGCCTGTGATCGAATGCCTGCTGGGTTTGCCTGGCTACCGTTCAAGGTTGCACGGGCCGCAGGAAGTGATGATCGGTTATTCCGACTCGGCCAAGGATGCGGGCACCACGGCCGCGGCCTGGGCGCAGTACCGGGCGCAGGAACGTCTGGTGGACATTTGCCGTGAACAGCAAGTCGAACTGCTGCTGTTTCATGGTCGCGGCGGTACGGTCGGACGCGGTGGTGGTCCGGCCCATGCGGCGATTCTTTCCCAGCCGCCTGGTTCGGTCGCCGGGCGCTTCCGGACCACCGAACAGGGCGAAATGATCCGTTTCAAATTCGGTCTGCCGGGCATTGCCGAGCAGAACCTCAATCTCTACCTGGCCGCAGTGCTTGAGGCCACCTTGCTGCCTCCCCCCTTGCCGGAGCCGTCGTGGCGGAAAATGATGGACCGCCTGGCCGACGACGGCGTCAGCGCCTATCGTGCGGTGGTGCGGGAGAACCCTGAATTTGTCGACTACTTCCGGCAGGCAACCCCCGAACAGGAGCTGGGACGCCTGCCGCTGGGCAGCCGCCCGGCCAAGCGTCGTGAAGGGGGAGTGGAGAGCCTGCGGGCGATTCCCTGGATCTTCGCCTGGACCCAGACCCGTCTGATGCTGCCAGCCTGGCTGGGCTGGGAAGCCGCACTGAGTCAGGCACTGGAGCGTGGCGAAGGTGAGGTACTGGCGCAGATGCGCGAGCGCTGGCCATTCTTCCGCACCCGCATCGACATGCTGGAAATGGTGTTGGCCAAGGCCGATTCGGACATCGCCCAGCTCTATGACGAACGTCTGGTGAGCGCGGAACTGCAACATTTGGGCGCACACCTGCGCGGCCTATTGTCGCAGGCGTGCGCGGTCGTGCTGGGGCTGACGGGGCAGTCGCAACTGCTGGCGCACAGTCCTGAGACGCTGGAGTTCATCAGCCTGCGTAACACCTACCTGGACCCGTTGCACTTGCTTCAGGCGGAGCTGTTGTCACGTTCGCGTCATCGTGAAGCCAGCCTGGACAGTCCTCTGGAACTGGCTTTACTGGTCTCTGTCGCGGGCATTGCGGCGGGATTGCGCAATACTGGCTGACAGTTTCGGGGTGCCTGTCGCTGACGGGGTGTTGTCCGTTCAGCAGCAGTAGAAGGGGAGGTCGGTGTGCATCAGGCGAAGAGTGTCTCAGCTGCGTAGTGGCCTTCGTGTGATGGCATCCCGGCCGGGGAGCGTGGGGCGCTGCGACTTTTGGCGTCTTGTGCGCCCTGTGTCTGCTGTGTATCTTGGTCAGCCTTTTGGCCTTTGGCCGAGTATGTTTTTTTAGATTGGCCCAAGAGGCGAATCCGACGATTGACTATAAAAATTTGAGGAGCATGACGATGCGCGTGATTCTGCTGGGAGCTCCGGGGGCCGGTAAAGGTACTCAGGCAAAATTCATCACTGAAAAGTTCGGCATCCCACAAGTTTCGACAGGCGACATGTTGCGTGCAGCAGTCAAGGCAGGCACTGAGCTGGGCCTGAAGGCCAAGAGCGTCATGGATGCAGGTGGCCTGGTTTCCGATGACCTGATCATCGGTCTGATCAAGGATCGTCTGTCCCAGCCCGATTGCAGCAAGGGCGTACTGTTCGATGGTTTCCCACGCACCATTCCTCAGGCTGAAGCCCTGTTGAAAGCGGGTCTGGATATCGACCACGTTCTGGAAATCGCGGTTGACGACGAAGAAATCGTCCAGCGCATGTCCGGCCGTCGCGTCCACGAAGGTTCGGGACGTATCTACCATGTGCAGCACAACCCGCCGAAGGTAGAGGGTCTCGACGACGTCACCGGCGAGCCTCTGGTGCAGCGCAAGGACGATGTCGAAGAAACCGTGCGTCATCGCCTGTCGGTCTATCATGCACAGACCAAGCCGCTGGTCGAGTTCTACAGCGAACTGAGCAAGAAGAACGGCAAGCCCAAGTGCAGCCACATCGCTGGCGTCGGCTCCGTAGAGTCGATCACGGCCAAGGTACTGGCTGCCTTGAGCTGATCCAGCTGCTTCCTGCATCAACAATGGCCCGCTTGCGGGCCATTTGTCATTTATACTGCGCCACTTTTTCCAACGACGACGGATACATCGATGACCACCTTGCTGGCCCTGGACACCGCCACTGAAGCCTGCTCGGTCGCCTTGCTGCATGATGGCAAGGTGCTGAGCCATTACGAGGTGATTCCGCGCCTGCATGCCCAGCGCCTGCTGCCCATGATCAAGGACCTGCTGGCCGAGGCCGGCATTGCCATGTCGGCGCTCGATGCCATTGCATTCGGTCGCGGTCCGGGGGCCTTCACTGGCGTGCGTATCGCCATCGGTGTGGTTCAGGGGCTGGCGTTTGCGCTGGAGCGGCCTGTGCTGCCCGTCTCGAACCTGGCGGTGCTGGCCCAGCGTGCCTATCGGGAACACGGGGCCTTGCAGGTCGCTTCGGCCATCGATGCGCGTATGGATGAGGTCTACTGGGGCTGCTATCGCGAAAGCGCAGGCGAAATGCGTCTGGTCGGCAACGAGGCCGTGATGCCGCCCGAGCAGGCTGCATTGCCGGTCGGTGCCAGCGGGCAATGGTTCGGTTCGGGCACCGGATGGGGCTATGCCGAACGGATCCCGGTCGTTCTGGCCGGTCACGATGCGAGCATGCTGCCCCATGCCCAGGACCTGCTGACCCTGGCCACCTTTGCCTGGAACCGTGGCGAGGCCATTCCGGCGGACGATGCCCAACCGGTCTATCTGCGGGACAAGGTCGCAACGCCCAAGGCGCGGTAAGGTGCCTGGCCTGAATCTCTGTTTTCGAGATCACGAGCGAGAGAAAAAGGCTAGTGAAATATCAATTAGCCATCTACCGTTGGTCGACTAAATGCGGCGTTATGGCCACAAGGCCAAACAATTTGCAATATGTGTGGTCTAGTTATCGTTCAGGAGTTTGCCAATTCCTGGCGTGTGACGTTAAATTGCCACTACAAGACGCCGAGTAGATATCGATGCGCATAGACGGTCCCTCATCACGTTCATACCCCATCAAGCGAAAGCCGAAGAAGGCTCCTTCGACCGTAGAAGGTTCTTTCGAGGAAATCGAGGGTGATGTTGAGTTGCCGCCTCCCGCCCAGGCTTCGCGCCGCAGTTCGGGTGATGCGCAAACGGGGGCTACGTCCAACGTTCCTGCACGTCCGCAAGACATTATTTTCCCGCGTTCCATGAGCACTCGCGTTGCCAATGCGTTGGCCAGCTATCTGACCACTGCCAGTTTTGTGGATTGGGACATGGAAGTGTCGGGGCTCGATCTCCACGTCTGACCGTGTCCAGCCTGCCTTATTACCTGGGTTGTCCGTCATGGAGCGAAAGCGCCTGGCGTGAGTCGTTCTATCCCGAAGATGCCCGTCCTGCCGATTTCCTGCGGCTTTATGCCCGGGTCTTCAATGTCGTCGAAGGCAATACCACGTTCTACGCCCGTCCCGCACCGGCTACGGTTCAGCGTTGGGCTGAAGTCTTGCCGGAAGATTTTCGGTTCACCGCCAAGTTTCCCCGGGATATCAGCCACGATGGCGACCTGCGCCTGCAACTGGAGGCCGCAGAGGCCTTCGTGAAGTTGCTGGCACCGCTGGGCGAGCGCGTGTCGCCGTTCTGGCTGCAATTGCCGGCCAGTTTCTCGCCGCAACGTCTTGCGGAACTGGTGGGCTTTATCGACGAATTGAAACGGCCCCTGGCCGTGGAGGTCCGGAACATGGCCTTTTTCGAGAGGGGCGATGAAGAGCGCATGCTCAACCGGATGCTGCTGGACCGGGGCGTGGAGCGTATCTGTCTGGATTCGCGAGCGCTGTTCAGTTGTGTTTCCAGCGATCCGGCGGTGCTGCATGCCCAGTCCAAGAAGCCAAGGGTCCCAGCGCGTCCGGCCGCTCTGACCCGGTCCCCTCAGGTCCGTTTCATCGGTCGTCCTGTACTGGAAGATAACGACCCGTTCCTTGTGCAATGGGTTGAAAAGGTGGCGGGCTGGATTGAAGAGGGCCGCACGCCCTATGTCTTTCTGCACACCCCCGACAACCTGAAGGCTCCCGATCTTGCCCAGCGCTTTCATGAGCAACTGATGCAGCGTCTGCCGGGGTTGCCGGCCTTGCCTGAACTGGAGCGCGGTCCGCAGGTGGAACAACTGGGCTTGCTCTGAAGTCGGTAGTTGTGGGTTCAATAAGAGCCCCATTCAGACGAGAGCGTGTCCATGGATTCCCGACTGCTTCGAGCACAAGCCTTCAAGGCGCTGCATGAGCGCGACAGCGCCTTTGTCATTCCTAACCCGTGGGATGCCGGTTCGGCAAAATTGTTGGCTTCGCTGGGGTTCGAGGCCCTGGCGACCACCAGTGCCGGTTTTGCCTTCAGCCTGGGACGTGCCGATGCCGAAGGTGCGATCAGTCGTGACGAGTCTCTGGAAAATATCGCGGCCATCGCGGCAGCCACCTCGCTGCCGGTGGCTGCCGACCTGGAAAACTGTTTTGCCCATAGCCCCGAAGGCTGTGCCGAAACCTTGCTGAAGGCCGCTGAGACAGGCATCGTCGGCGGTTCGATCGAGGATGCCAGTGGTGACGCGGCAGATCCCATCTACGATTTCGAGCTGTCCGTCGAGCGGGTCAGGGCCGCCGTTGCGGCGGCGCGCAGCCTGCCATTTCCCTTCATGCTGACGGCCCGTGCCGAGAACCTGCTGCACGGCCGACTGGATTTTGCTGACACCTTGCGTCGGCTTGAAGCCTACGCCGAAGCCGGAGCCGATGTGCTGTATGCGCCGGGTTTACGCACCCGTGAAGAGGTCATTGCCGTGGTGCGTGCCGTGGCTCCCCGGCCTGTGAATGTATTGATGGGGTTGGGCGGTGTCACCCTGTCGGTGGCCGATCTGAGCGAGTGTGGCGTCAAGCGCATCAGTGTCGGGTCTTCCATGGCGCGGGCGGCATTGGGCGGGCTCTATCGGGCAGCCGAAGAAATCCGCACCCAAGGCACCTTCACTTACGCCGAACAGGCTTTGCCGTTCGCCCAACTCAACGCCTTGTTCAAGGGCTGAGAATGCGTTTGCTTCTGGTGTGCCTGCTGGTGTGTGCCGCCGCTGTTGTCGGCGTCTGGCGCGGCTGGATCGATGTGCCCGCACAATGGAACCCGTGGGCACCGCTGGATGTGCGGCTCAAGCCGAATGTGCTGACACCTTTCAAGCTGGCGCGCTTGCAGAATGATCTGACGTTGTGTGATCAGGCGCTGGCTTCATCGAGCCTGCGCTTCAGCCGTCAGGCCGACAGCGATCCGTCTGCCCGATGCCCCTTGCAGAACACTCTGCGCATTCAGGGAGGCGATATTGCCTTGAGCAGCAGCTTCCTGGCCAGTTGTCCGCTGGCGGTGGCCTATGCCATGTTCGATATCCATACCGTGCAGCCGGCGGCGCAAGCCGTGTTCGGGCAGCGCGTCGCCCGTATCGACCATCTGGGCAGCTTTGCCTGTCGCAACGTCTATAACCGCGCCAACAGCCGTCTCAGCCAGCACGCCACTGCCAATGCACTGGATATTGCCGGGTTTCGCCTGGCCGACGGGCAACGGATCAACCTGCTCAAGGACTGGAGCGACGAGGGTGACAAGGGACGGTTCTTACGGTTGATACGCGACGGAGCCTGCAAGCACTTCAGCACGGTGCTGGGGCCGGAATACAACGCGGCGCATCGTGATCATTTCCATGTGGATATGGGGCGATGGCAGGTGTGCCGTTAAGCCGCCATGCGCAGGTTTTGCAGGATCAGTGGGCGAGCCCAGCCGTTCTCGTAATCGAACTGACGCTGTTGAGCCTGGATGGTTTCTTCGTCCAGTGGCAGGGCGGGCTTGTCGGCCAGTTCCCACTCGAACTCGGCGATCGGCAGGTGCAGAGGGCGAGGCTCCGGGCCTGGGCCTGGATTGCCGTTGTAGCTGTAAGGAGTGAGCACGGTCGGGCGAACCCAGTTGCTGTCGAATTCCATATTGCGCTGCTGCTCGATCATTTCGCTGATGCTGAACGGCTCGGCAGGCGGAGGCAGCAGGTCCAGCTCGAACTCGGCGATCGGCAGGAACAGAGGCTCAGGCGGTTTGACCTGGGTGTCGGTGACCGGGCAGGCGCGTTGTTCGACGATCTTGCTCAGAGTGATTGCGCCAGTCAGGGGCTCGCCGGTTTCGGCATCGACTTCGATCTTGATCGGAGCAGGTTCAGGCTGACTGTTATCACCGATCTGTTCTGCCATTGCCCGGGCAAATGCATCCGACCACAACTGCGTCACACCGGTCAGGGTGCGGCTGTTGCTGAGGCTGTAGTCGCCAGCGTGCGACAAGTAGCCTATGGATGATTGAACAATCTCAGACATAACGATCAGTTCTGGCCTTGGGTCTGGCAAAATGCCGGATACTTGGTTATCGGCCGATTTTGCCGATCATTAACATTTTTTGAGTGTGTGCAACGAATGAGTGAGCAGCAAGCGGGCAGTCGCATACGGGTCGAGGCCCTGGTGGCTGGCGGGCAGGATCAGGCCATGCACTGGGCTGAGCGTCTGAACCTGCCGTTACAGGACGATCAGGCTGATTTTGCCCTGCAAGTGAGCGACGAAGGGCTGCAATTGCAGCAGTTGGGCGACGATGTGCCAGGGCCGGTCCGTGTGGATTTCGTCGAAGGTGCAGTGGCTCATCGTCGCCTGTTCGGTGGCGGAAGCGGGCAGATGATCGCCAAGGCGGTCGGTATTCAACCCGGTGTGCGGCCCAGCGTCCTGGATGCCACCGCTGGGCTGGGCAAGGATGCCTTCGTACTGGCCAGTCTGGGCTGTGAAATGAGCCTGATTGAGCGCCAGCCGATCATCGCGGCCTTGCTGGAGGATGGCCTGATGCGCGGGCGTCAGGATGGCGACGTCGGATCGATCATCGGCCAGATGCACTTGCTGAAGGGGAACTCCATCGAGCTGATTCGCGCCTGGGAAGGCGAGCCGCCGCAGGTGATCTACCTTGACCCGATGTTCCCGCACCGGGAAAAGACGGCACTGGTGAAGAAGGAAATGCGCCTGTTCCGTCCGCTGGTCGGCGATGACATGGACGCCCCGGCACTGCTGGAGGCTGCCCTGGCCCTGGCGACCCATCGCGTGGTGGTCAAGCGCCCGCGCAAGGCACCTTGCATCGATGGTCCCAAGCCGGGCTATGCGCTGGACGGCAAGTCCAGCCGCTATGACATCTACCCGAAGAAGGCGCTCAAGCCTGCAAAAGCCGACTGACTGAGCGGGCAGGGTTAAACCCGATGAGCCCGCACGAATAGCGTCACCACTTCCTGCACATGTCGCTCGGCACTTTCTGCGTCGGGCGGCTCGCCACAGCCCACCAGCAGGCGAAAGTTGCTGAGCCCCTTGACCATGTTCAAGAAGTGCTCGGCGGCTGTTCGCGGCGAATCGATACGCAGGCTGCCAGCCTTGTCGAACTGGCTCAGCAATCGCTCCATTTCATTGAGAATGCGTTGTGGGCCAGCCTCGAAGAAGATCATCGACAGCTTGGGGTCTTGGGTGCCCAGAGTGACCATCAGTCGGTGCAGCTCAAGGGATTCCGGGCTGTTGATCAAGGCCTGGAAGGCGCGGGCAATGTTCAGCAAGACCGTTTCTACCGGTAAATCACTGTTCAGATGCAGAAACAGCGCTGGCATCTGTTCTTCGCAACGTGCGACCACGGCGGCGGAAAACAGGGTCTCCTTGTCGGTGAAATGGCTGTAGACCGTGAGTTTAGACACACCGGCTTCACTGGCGATGCTGTCCATGCTGGTGTTGATATAGCCATGGCGCACAAAAAGATTTTTGGCGGCTTCCAGAATGGCTTTACGTTTTTCCAGATCCTTGGGACGACCCGGACCTGCAGGTAATGAACGGTTAGGCATATTCGTTGAAATAATGAACTGGAGAGTTTTAAAAATTTTAATATACTCGCCAGTACAATTATTCCAAGCCCTACTGTGCGAAGGTTTACATCATGTTCCGCGATGCTTTGTCTCTCGTCGTGCCTTTTTGTCTGGTATCGCTACTGACTGCCTGCGGTCAGGAGCAGGCCGCTCCTGTCGTGATACGACCTGCCATGGTGGTTCAGCCGCTGCTGTCCTCGCAGTCGATGGACAGTTATCCCGGCGAGGTGCGGGCGCGCTTCGAGCCTGAGCTGGCGTTCCGCATTGGCGGCAAGGTCAGCAGGCGTCTGGTGGAAGTGGGGCAGAGGGTCAAGGCCGGCCAGCCTTTGGCCGAGCTGGATGCCGAGGATGTACGCCTGCAACTGGAGGCGACCCGTGCCCAGGTCGCGGCGGCAGAAGCCAACCTGACGCTGGTGCGTTCCGAGCGTGATCGCTACAAGACCCTGCTGGATCGGCAAATGGTCAGCCGTTCGCAGTATGACAATGCCGAAAATCTCTATCGCTCCGGTGAAGCCCGTCTCAAACAGATCAGGGCCGAACTGACCGTCGCGGACAACCAGACCAGTTACACCGTATTGCGCGCCACTCAAGACGGCGTCATTGCCAGCCGCTCGGTGGAAGTCGGGCAGGTGGTCGCTGCTGGCCAGACGGTCTTTACCCTGGCGGCTGACGGTGAGCGGGAAGTCCTGATCAGCCTGCCGGAGCAGAACTTTGCGCGCTTCAAGGTCGGCCTGCCGGTTTCCGTCGAGTTGTGGACCTTGCGCGATCAGCGTTTTGCCGGTCGCATTCGCGAACTGGCCCCGGCAGCCGATCCTCGCTCGCGCACCTTTGCAGCACGCATCGCCTTTACCACAGGTCAGATTCCGGTCGAACTGGGGCAGAGTGCCCGCGTATTCATTGCACCGGATCATGCCGTTCCGCTGTCGGTGCCGCTGTCGGCTGTCAGTTCGGAAAATGGTGTGAGCTATGTCTGGCGTGTCAACGCCGACAGCACCCTCAAGCGCGTGCCTGTGCAGCTCGGGGCTTACGGGCAGGAATCCGTGCCGGTGCTCGAAGGGCTCAAGGAGACGGACTGGGTCGTTGCGGCCGGGGTGCATGTGCTGCATGAAGGGGAGCAGATCCGCCCGGTGGACCGTAGCAACCGCACGGTCAAGATGGCAGCCAAGGAGTAGGCGCGGATGCATTTCAATCTCTCCGAATGGGCACTGCGCCACCGCCAGGTTGTCCTGTATCTGATGATCGTTCTGGCGGTTGTCGGCGCACTGTCCTACACCAAGCTCGGGCAAAGCGAAGATCCACCTTTCACCTTCAAGGCCATGGTCGTGCGCACGGTCTGGCCGGGGGCAAGTGCCGAGGAAGTGGCGCGGCAGGTAACGGATCGCATCGAAAAGAAACTGATGGAAACCGGCGAGTACGAGCGCATCACCTCGTTTTCGCGTCCGGGTGAGTCGACCGTGACCTTCATGGCCCGCGACTCGATCTTTTCTTCGGCAGTGCCCGAACTCTGGTATCAGTTGCGCAAGAAGATCGGCGACATTCGCCAGACCTTGCCCGAAGGTGTCCAGGGGCCGTTTTTCAACGATGAGTTCGGCACCACTTTCGGGAATATCTATGCCCTGACCGGCGATGGTTTCGATTATGCGGTGCTCAAGGACTATGCCGAGCGTATCCAGATCCGTTTGCAGCGGGTCAAGGATGTCGGCAAGGTCGAACTCATCGGCTTGCAGGACGAGAAAATCTGGATCGAGCTGTCGAACGTCAAGCTGGCCACGCTGGGACTTCCCCTGCAAACCGTGCAACAGGCGCTTGAGGCGCAGAATGCGGTGTCGTCTGCCAGCTTCTTCGAGACGCCCAGTGAGCGCATTCAATTGCGGGTCAGTGGCCGCTTTCAGTCGGTGGACGAAATTCGTGATTTCCCGATCCGGGTCGGGGATCGGACCCTGCGCATCAGCGATCTGGCCGATGTGCATCGTGGCTTTAACGACCCGCCCGCACCGCGCATGCGTTTCATGAATGAAGATGCGATTGGCCTGGCGGTGGCCATGAAGGACGGCGGCGACATTCTGGTGTTGGGGCGCGCACTGGAAACCGAATTTGCCCGGTTGCAGAACAACCTGCCGGCCGGGATGCAGTTGCGCAAGGTGTCCGACCAGCCCGCCGCCGTGAAAACCGGTGTGGGCGAATTCGTCCAGGTGCTGGCCGAGGCGCTGGTCATTGTGCTGTTGGTGAGCTTTTTCTCTCTGGGTGTGCGCACCGGGATGGTCGTCGCCCTGGCGATTCCACTGGTCCTAGCCATGACGTTCGCCACCATGTATTACCTGGGCATCGGCCTGCACAAGATTTCCCTCGGCGCATTGGTATTGGCGCTGGGCCTGCTGGTGGATGACGCGATCATTGCCGTTGAAATGATGGCCATCAAGATGGAGCTGGGCTATGACCGGCTCAAGGCGGCGAGCTTTGCCTGGACCAGCACAGCGTTCCCGATGCTGACCGGCACCTTGATTACCGCTGCCGGTTTCCTGCCGATTGCCACGGCGTTATCGAGTACGGGCGAATACACCCGTTCGATCTTCCAGGTGGTCACCATCGCCCTGATTGCCTCCTGGATTGTCGCAGTGATGTTCGTGCCGTATCTGGGCGACCGTCTGTTGCCGGACCTGGCGAAAATCCATGCAGCCAAACATGGCACGAACGCGCCTGATCCTTATGCGACACCGATGTACAAGCGAGTGCGTGCGCTGGTGGGCTGGTGCGTGCACCATCGCAAGACGGTGATCGTCGCGACCGTCGGCCTGTTCGTGTTGTCGGTGCTGATGTTCCGTTTCGTGCCGCAGCAGTTCTTCCCGGCTTCCGGCCGTCTGGAACTGATGGTGGACCTGAAGCTGGCCGAAGGTTCGTCCCTGCAGAACACCGGCGAGCAGGTCAGTCGTCTGGAGCAGATGCTCAAGGATCACCCCGGCATCGATAACTACGTGGCTTATGTCGGCACCGGTTCGCCGCGTTTCTACCTGCCGCTGGATCAGCAGTTGCCGGCTCCCAGCTTTGCCCAGATCGTGGTGCTGGCCAGGACCATCGAAGACCGTGAAGCCTTGCGCAGTTGGCTGATCACCAGCCTCAACGAACAGTTCCCGACCTTGCGTTCACGGGTGACACGCCTGGAAAACGGTCCGCCCGTGGGGTATCCGGTGCAGTTCCGTGTGACCGGTGAGCATATTGAAGTGGTCCGGGCGCTGGCGCGTCAGGTGCGGGACAAGGTGAGTGAAAACCCGCATGTCTCCAATGTTCACCTGGATTGGGAAGAACCCAGCAAGGTCGTGCATCTGAATATCGATCAGGACCGGGCGCGGGCATTGGGCGTGACCACGGCGGACCTGTCGGCCTTCCTGCGCAACTCCCTCACCGGCTCCAGTGTCAGCCAGTTCCGGGAAGATGACGAACTGATCGAAATCCTGCTGCGCGGCACCCGCCATGAGCGCGAGCAACTGGGCAGCCTGTCGAGCCTGGCGATTCCCACCCAGAACGGCAGCAGTGTCGCGCTGTCGCAGGTTGCCACGCTGGAATACGGGTTTGAAGAGGGTGTCATCTGGCACCGTAACCGCTTGCCCAGCGTGACCGTGCGTGCCGATATCTATGGCAAGGAACAGCCCGCGACGCTGGTCCAGCAGATCATGCCGACCCTCGATCCGATACGGGCCGAACTGCCAGATGGCTATCTGCTGGAAGTGGGCGGGACGGTGGAGGATTCGGCTCGGGGCCAGAACTCGGTGAATGCTGGCGTACCGCTGTTCATCGTGGTGGTGCTGACTTTGCTGATGATCCAGCTGCGCAGTTTTTCACGCATGTTCATGGTCTTCGTGACGGCGCCTCTGGGCCTGATCGGTGTCACGCTGTTCCTGCTGATCTTCAATCAGCCCTTCGGATTCGTCGCCATGCTGGGCACCATCGCCTTGTCCGGGATGATCATGCGCAACTCGGTGATTCTGGTGGACCAGATCGAGCAGGATATCGCCAATGGTCTTGATCAGTGGCACGCGATCATCGAAGCCACGGTGCGCCGCTTCCGCCCGATCGTGCTGACGGCACTGGCCGCGGTGCTGGCCATGATTCCGCTGTCACGCAGCCTGTTCTTCGGCCCGATGGCGGTGGCAATCATGGGAGGGTTGATTGTCGCGACAGCGCTGACCCTGCTGTTCCTGCCTGCGCTTTATGCGGCGTGGTTCAGGGTCAAACGCCAGGTTTGATGTGAATGAGAGGGTGTGGGAGCGAATTCATTCGCGAGAGGCCGGTACATTCAGTAGAAAGGTTAGCGTCTGAAATACGGTCTTCGCGGATAAATCCGCTCCTGCCGGGTGTCAGGTATCCCATAAATATGAGCCACCGGTAGGAGCGAATTCATTCGCGAAAATCGAGATATCGCGGATAAATCCGTTTCCACATCGCTTCTATTTCAAAGCGCCCCAAACACCTTCTTCGCCAGGCTGGTCGCGGCACCTGCCGGGTTGGCACGGATGCTTTCTTCCTGCTTGGCGATCATCTCGAACAGGCCGTTAAGCGCCTGTTCGGTGACATAACCTTCGATATTGGCGCTTTTCGCATCCAGAACGCCCAGCGTGGCGGCCTGACCGGCAAAGGCGTTGTATTTCTGGGCCAGACCGACCTTGTCGGTGGCTTGCTTGACGATAGGCAGGAACTTGGCGCGGATCTGTTCACGGCTGCTGGTGTTCAGGTACTGGGTTGCCGAGTCCTTGCCGCCACTGAGGATTGCCTTGGCATCGGCCACGCTCATTTTCTTGACCGCATCCACCAGCAAGGCCTGAGCCTGGGGAACGGCGGCTTCAGCAGCCTGGTTCATGCTGGTTTCCAGTTGTTCGACCTGGGCACCCATGCCGAACTGTTTCATCTTCTTCGCGACCTTGCCCAGATTGCCCGGCAGTTCGATACGCACGTCCTGGTTATTGCTGAAGCCACCGGGCACGCCCAGTTGCTTGACGGCGACTTGTGCGCCCTGGGTCAGGGCATCCTTGAGCCCGCCGGAGGCGTCCGATTGCGAGAGGTCGCCCAGCGACAGGGCAAAGACGTTGGCCGACAGCAGCAGGCCTGCACACAGGCCGGCAAAGGTAAACGATGGGCGAAGCATGGCAGCATCCTTTTTGGTAGCGTCTTGGGAACCGCGCCGACGTGAAGACCGGCGCGGCCTGAGAGTGAGGTTATCAGGGAACCGCAAAAACGTGGCTCAATCGGCGGCAGGCGCCGGCTCTTCGATCTCGTTGTGCAAGGCCACCTGCCGAATCGACAGGCGGATTTCTGCCGGCAGCACACGTTTGGCCGCACCTTCCGCCAGATCGCCCAACAATGGATGGTGGCTCAGCTTGCCTGCTGCATCCTTGCGCAGCACGCCGAGGTCGAGCAGGGTCTGGATGAAGTGCCGGAACAGGCTCTTGTCGAAAAACTCCGGTGCGTTGAGGCCATGCAGGATCGACAGCCGCTGGGCCATGACCGTACACAGGTCCTCCAGTTCTTCGGCACTCAGGGTGTTCTGGCCGCTGTTGAGCAATAACGAGATGGCCATGTAGAAGCGCTGCAAGGTCTGGGCGATGGCCCTGGACAGCAGGGTCAGCAGCACGAACTCCCGAGAACTGGGTTCCGGGCGCACATAGGCATCGTTCTTGAAACGCAACAGGCCTTGCTCGACGAACGCGGCCAGCCATTGATCGACGATGTCGTCCAGCTCGTCCAGGGACCAGCGAATGAACAGTTCCGATTGCAGGTACGGATACAAGGCACGGGTATAACGCAGGATCAGCTCGCGGCTCATGCGCGACGAGCTCTGGAAGAAACTCGCCAGCAGCGAGGGCAGGGCGAAGATGTGCAGGACGTTGTTGCGGTAGTAGGTCATCAAGACCGCGTTCTGCTCATCCAGGTACAGGATCTTGCCCAGCGCGTCCTTTTGCTCGGCCAGCAGGTCCATGCCTTTGACATGTTCGATCAGTGCCCGGCCATCGCCCTCGGGCAATGTGGTGTGCGGTGAGTACGGCACCTTGCGCAGCAGTGTCAGGTACAGATCCAGCACCCGCTCCATGGCCTGATCGTCCAGTGCCAGCCGTTGGGTGGAGAGCAGCGCCACGGCCACCAGATTGACCGGGTTGATCGCGGCGGCTTCGTTCAGATGCTGAGCCACACGCTCGCCCAGGCGATTGGTGGTTTCATTGAGCCATGTCGGGCGGAATTGTGGCCCCAGCGCCTGTTCGCGCCAGTCGGGTTGTTCGCCGTCGAGAAACTGGGCCAGCTTGATCGGCTCGCCAAAGTTCACCGACACCTGACCGAAGCGCTGCTTGAGGGCACCGATGACCTTGAAGATATCGAAAATCGATTCTTTCTTCTTGCTCGCGCCGCGCAGTTCGCCCAGGTAGGTACGACCTTCCAGGACGCGCTCATAGCCGATATACACCGGCACGAACACGATCGGCATGCGCGAGTTGCGCAGGAAGCTGCGCAGGGTAATGGCCAGCATGCCGGTCTTGGGTTGCAGCATGCGTCCGGTTCTTGAGCGACCGCCTTCCACGAAGTATTCAACCGGGAAGCCCTTGGTGAACAGGGTATGCAGGTATTCATTGAACACTGCGGTGTACAGCGGATTACCCTTGAAGGTCCGGCGCATGAAAAACGCGCCGCCCCGGCGGAGCAGGCTGCCGATGACCGGCATGTTCAGGTTGATGCCCGCTGCAATGTGCGGTGGTGTCAGGCCGTTACGGAACAGCAGGTAGGACAGCAGCAGGTAATCGATATGGCTGCGATGGCACGGCACATAAATCACTTCATGGCCCGGCGCGACGTTCTGTACGCCTTCGATGTGGCTGACCTTGATGCCGTCGTAGATCTTGTTCCAGAACCAGCTCAGCACGACTTCCAGAAAACGGATGGCCGAGTAGGTGTAATCCGAGGCAATCTCGTTGCCATAGCGCAGGGCCCGCTCTCTGGCCTTGTCCTGAGAAATCTTCTCGCGTTCGGCTTCTTCAATGATGGCCTGCTGGACCATCGGCTCGTCCAGCAATCCCTTGACCAGCGTGCGGCGGTGCGACACGTCGGGGCCGATCACGGCGCTTTTCAGGTTGCGGAAACGCACCCGCAGCAAACGCTGGGTCATGCGCAGGGTCAGTTCGGGGCTCTTGTTCTCGTTGACCATGTCACGCATGTGAATGGGGTCGGAAAACTGCACCCGGGTCTTGCGGCCCAGAATCAGGATACTGACCAGACGTCGCAGGCGCCCCGTGACGGCCCAGCTGTCGGCGAACAGCAGTTTCCACGCACTGGATTCGCGATCCGGCGATTGCCCCCAGAACACGCTGACCGGAATGACCTGCGCATCTTCGGCCGGGTTTTCGCTGACGGCTGTCAGCAACCGCTCCAGCGTGGGCGGCGCACCGCGTTTGTCCTGGCGGCCCAGCCAGTCCGGCTCAGGCGTCAGGTAAAAGAACGCGGCAGGCTCCATCAGGCTTCCTACCGATACCGGCAGCACCGGACGCGGCAGGCCGGCCTTGCGGCATTCGGCATCGATGACGGCCAGATCGCTCAGGGAGGGCGACTGCAAGGCATAGAACACCGGACGGCTGCGATCCAGGTTGAGCGTGAAGGACGACTGATTGATGGTTTCCGAGCGAACCCAGAGGTACAACAATCGGCGCAGCGTGCCGAATACAAGGCGGCGAAATGGAGAGCGAGTCATACGGCTTCTGCTGAGTCAGGAGGAGTAGGGGCGTGTCTTACGACGTGCGCCAGGTAATCTCTTCTTCGCCGTCGGCGCTGATGCGAATCCAGCGGTCGGCGTCTTCATCGCTTTCTTCCTCGACCCAGGTTCCCGGAGCGCAACGCACTTCGACGTTGAGGGCGGCGAAGGCTGCGCGGGCACAGGCGATGTCGTCTTCCCAGGGCGTCTGATCGCTTTCCAGGTACAGGCTGTTCCATTTGCCGACGGCCTTGGGCAGCCAGGTGACCGGGACATTGCCGGCCTTGCATTTCCAGGTCTGACCTTTCTGGGTCCAGTCGCTGCAAGGGCCGAGGGCGGCACCGAGCCATTGGGCAATGGCCTTGTGATCGACGTCTTCGTCTTTCAGGTAAATCTCGATATCGGGTTGGCGCATGGGTGCCTCATCTTTTATTGCAGCACGAAATAATCGTAGCGCATGGAAACGGTGACCTTGAACGGTCCTGGATGCTCGATGACGGCGGTACGCCGTTCGGCGCTGGCCCGCCAGCCGTGCGGTGTCATGGCCAGCAGGTCGGCGCGTGACTGACCGTCGATCAGCTTGAGGGTATAGCGCAGGGTTTCGCTGTGTTGCAGCTGCATACCTTCAGGTACCAGCGCCAGATGCTTGTCGTCGGCGTAGTCGCGGACTTCATCGTAGAGCCGCTGACGCAGTTCCATCAGGTGTTCACTGGTCGGCCCGACCCGCATCAGTCCGCCACCGGGTGTCAGCAGGCGCTTGGCTTCTTTCCAGTCCAGCGGGCTGAAAACACTGGCCAGAAACTGGCAACTGGCGTCCGGCAAGGGTACGCGGGCCATGCTGGCGACCATCCAGGTCAGCTTTGGATTGCGGCGGCAGGCGCGCTTGACGGCTTCGCGGGAGATATCCAGCGCGTAGCCATCGGCGTTGGGCAGGGCTTCGGCGATCTGTGCGGTGTAGTAGCCTTCGCCACACCCGATGTCCAGCCAGTGGGCCGGTGCACGTTCGGCGGCCAGTTCGGCCAGACGCTGTGCTACCGGCGCGTAATGCCCGGCATTCAGAAAGTCACGCCGGGCCTCGACCATGGCCTGATTGTCGCCGGGGTCACGGCTGTTCTTGTGCTGCACGGGCAGCAGGTTCAGATAGCCCTGACGCGCACGGTCGAAGCGATGATTGGCGGGGCAGACCACGCCATTGTCGGCGGCACTGAGCGGTGCCGCGCAGATTGGACAGGTCAGCATCAGGCGAGCAACTTGACCAGGGTCTGGTAGTAGATCTCGGTCAGAACATCGAGATCGCTGGCCAGGATACGTTCGTTGACCTGGTGGATGGTCGCGTTGACCGGGCCCAGTTCAACGACCTGAGTACCCAGTGTTGCGATAAAGCGCCCATCCGAGGTACCGCCACTGGTGGACGCCTTGGTTTCGCGTCCGGTGACTTGTTTGATGCTCTCCGACACCGCATCCAGCAAGGCGCCGGGCTCGGTGAGGAACGGCAGGCCCGACAGCGCCCAGTCCACGTGCCAGTCCAGATCGTGCTTGTCGAGAATCGCGGCAACACGCTGTTGCAGGCCTTCGACGGTGGATTCGGTAGAGAAGCGGAAGTTGAACACTGCCACCAGATCGCCGGGGATCACGTTGGTCGCGCCGGTACCGGAGTTGAGGTTGGAGATCTGGAAGCTGGTCGGCGGGAAGAACGCATTGCCATCGTCCCAGTGTTCGGCAGCCAGTTCGGCCAGTGCCGGTGCAGCCAGATGAATCGGGTTCTTCGCCAGATGCGGGTAAGCCACATGGCCTTGCACGCCGCGTACGGTCAGCTTGGCGCCCAGCGAGCCGCGACGTCCGTTCTTCACCACATCGCCTACCAGCGAGGTGCTCGAGGGTTCGCCGACGATGCACCAGTCCAGACGCTCCTTGCGGGCAGCCAGACGCTCCACGACTGCCTTGGTGCCATGATGCGCCGGGCCTTCTTCGTCGCTGGTGATCAGGAACGCCACCGAGCCCTTGTGATTCGGGTAATCGCTGACGAAGCGCTCGGACGCCACCAGCATCGCTGCGAGGCTGCCTTTCATGTCGGCGGCACCGCGGCCACACAGCATGCCGTGTTCATCGATCAGTGCATCGAACGGATCGTTCTGCCAGGCCTGAACGGGACCGGTTGGCACCACGTCGGTGTGGCCGGCGAAACACAGGACCGGGCCATCGCCGTTGCCGTGTGTTGCCCAGAAGTTGTCCACGTCCTCGATACGCATGGGTTCCAGCTTGAAGCCGGCATCGCCCAGGCGTTGCATCATCACGGTCTGGCAATCGGCATCGACCGGTGTGACCGACGGACGGCGGATCAGGTCGCAGGCGAGTTGAAGCGTGGGCGAAAGGTCGGCTGGGGCCGTCATGAACAGAACTCCGGTAACAATGCTTTGGGCGCGAAAAGGCGGGTATCTTAAAGCAAAATGCACTCGCAAAGGCCTTCACATGATGACGACCGCATTTTAGAGGAACAGTGCCTGATTTCTGACCGGCCACCCACGCAGGTGGATGCCCCGGCACGCAACACCTCCTATAATGCGCGCCGGTTTTTCGGGGTAATGAAAATGAGCACACAGGATCCACGGTTCGCAGGCATCGCCCGTTTGTATGGCGTCGAAGGGCTGGCACGCTTGCGCGCTGCCCATGTGGCCGTGATCGGTATCGGTGGCGTAGGTTCCTGGGCGGCCGAAGCCATGGCGCGCTGTGGGGTGGGCGAGATTTCCCTGTTCGACATGGATGACGTCTGTGTCAGCAACAGCAACCGCCAGTTACATGCGCTGGAGGGCACTGTGGGGCGACCCAAGGTCGACGTCATGGCCGAGCGCATCAAGGCGATCAACCCGGATTGTGTCGTACATGCGGTGGCGGACTTCGTGACCCGCGACACCATGGCGGACTACATCACCCCGGACCTGGATTTCGTGCTGGATTGCATCGACAGCGTCAACGCCAAGGCTGCGCTGATCGCATGGTGCAAGCGCCGCAAGATCCCGATCGTGACCACCGGTGGGGCGGGCGGGCAGATCGATCCGACCCAGATTCAGGTGTCCGACCTGAACCGTACCTTCAACGATCCGCTGGCGTCGAAGGTGCGTTCGACTCTGCGTCGCGACTACGGTTTTTCCCGTACGCCAAACCGCCATTACAGCGTGCCTTGTGTCTTTTCCAGCGAGCAGTTGCGCTATCCGAAACCGGATGGCGGCATTTGCCTGCAGAAAAGCTTTGTGGGCGACGGTGTCAGGCTCGACTGTGCGGGCGGTTTCGGTGCCGTGATGATGGTGACCGCGACCTTCGGTATGGTCGCGGCCACTCGGGCAATCGACAAGCTGGTCGCGGGGGCGCGACGTCCTTCGGAGCGCGCAAAACCGGTTTCGGCCCCGCCAGCTCAGGCGTGAGCCAGTTGACGCATCCTTTGCAGCACGGCGTTCAGGCCGTTGCTGCGCGAGGGTGACAGCTGGCGGCTCAGACCCAATTGGTTGAACCAGTCGGGCAGATCCACCTCCAGCAGTTCCTGCTCCGATAAACCATTGACCCGCGCCAGCAACAGCGCCACCAGTCCGCGAATCAGGCGGGCATCGCTACCTGCCCGAAACTGCCAGCATCCCTCGCTGACCGTGCCCAGCAGCCAGACCTTGCTTTCGCAGCCCTGTACCAGATGCTCTTCGGATTTGTCTTCTTCACTCAGGGGAGGCAGCCGGTCGCCCCATTGCATCAACAGACGGGCACGCTGCTCCCAGCCTTGCGGCTGACCGAAGAGGTCCAGTGCGCTTTGCGCGTCTGCAGGCAGACTCATCGCAGTAACTCCAGCGCTTGATCCAGTGCGCTGAAGAAACGCAGCAGATCGTCCGAATCGTTGTACAGGCCCAGGGATACGCGGATGGCACCCGGCAGCCCCAGACTCTTGAGCAGCGGCATCGCGCAATGATGACCGGCGCGTACAGCAATCCCCTGTTCGGTCAGCAGGTGAGCCAGGTCGGCGTTATGCACGTCTTCGACCACGAAGCTGACCAGCGCCAGTTCCGGTGAACCCAGTACCCGAATGCCGTCGCGTTGTTGCAGGCCTTCCAGCAGGCGTTTGTGCAGCCTGGCTTCATGTTCGGCCACGGCCTGATGATCCAGGCTTTCCAGATAATCGAGGGTCGCCCCCAGACCGATCACGCTGGCAATGGGCGGCGTCCCGGCCTCGAAGCCCAAAGGCGCGGGTCGGAAGCTGGCCTGTTGATAGTCGGCGTCGAGCACCATCTCACCGCCGTATTGCCAGTGTTTCAAGGCTGGCAGTGCTTCGTTGCGGGCATAAAGTACGCCGAGCCCATCAGGGCCGTAGAGCTTGTGACTGGAAAATACATAGAAATCGCAGCCCAGTGCCTGAACGTCGTGCCGGCCATGGACCACGCCCTGTGCGCCATCCACTACCGTCCATGCGCCTTGCACCCTGGCCAGCTCCAGCAGGCGGGGCAATGGCTGCCAGGCACCCAGCACGTTGGAGAACTGGCTGACGGCCAGCAGGCGGGTACGTGGGCCGATCAAGGTCGCGGCGGCGCTCAGATCAATCAGGCCGTCACTGTCGAGGGGCAGAATCACCAGCTTCAGGTTGCGGCGCTGGGCCAGTTGCTGCCAGGGCAGCAGGTTGGCGTGATGCTCCAGGGCGCTGATGGCGATTTCATCGCCTTCGGTAAACGCGTGTTCAAGGCCGTAGGCCAGCAGGTTGAGTGCCGAGGTCGCGCCGTGGGTGAACATGATCTGCCCGGACTCGCTGGCGTTCAGCCAATGGGCGATCTTGCTGCGGCTGTCCTCGAATGCCTGAGTGGCATGGGCGCCGGGCAAATGCTGCGCACGATGCACATTGGCGGCACCGTTTGCGTAGTAATGGGTCAGGGCATCGATCAATGCCTGGGGTTTTTGCGTGGTGGCGGCGCTGTCCAGGTAGGTCTGGCCTTGCCGCTGAAGGGCGTCGATGGCAGGAAAGTCAGCGCGCCATGGAGAAATGAGGGGCATGGGTCGTCCTGCTCGGTGGATCGGGTACAGGGCCTGAAACCCTGTACCCGGACACGGCATCAGTTATGAGCGTGCAGTGCTTCGTTCAGCTCGATGGCCGACTTGTGGGTCTTGCATTCCACTGCGCCGGTCTGCGAGTTGCGACGGAACAGCAGGTCGGTCTGGCCAGCCAGATCGCGGGCCTTGACGATCTTGACCAGCTCGTTGTTTTCATCGAGCAGGGCAACCTTGGTGCCTGCGGTGATGTACAGGCCGGCTTCGACGGTGTTGCGGTCGCCCAACGGGATACCGATACCGGCGTTGGCGCCGATCAGGCAGCCTTCGCCGACCTTGATGACGATATTGCCGCCGCCGGACAGAGTGCCCATGGTCGAGCAGCCGCCACCCAGGTCGGAACCCTTGCCGACGAAGACGCCTGCCGAAACGCGGCCTTCGATCATGCCCGGGCCTTCGGTGCCGCCGTTGAAGTTGACGAAGCCTTCGTGCATGACGGTGGTGCCTTCGCCGATGTAGGCGCCCAGGCGGACACGTGCGCTGTCAGCGATACGTACGCCGCTCGGCACGACGTAGTCGGTCATTTTCGGGAACTTGTCCACCGAGAAGACTTCCAGCAGTTCGCCTTTCAGGCGCGCTTCGAGTTGGCGCTCGGCCAGCTCGGCCAGATCCACGGCACCCTGGCTGGTCCATGCAACGTTCGGCAGCAGCGGGAAGATGCCGGTCAGGTTCAGGCCGTGTGGCTTGACCAGGCGATGGGACAGCAGGTGCAGTTTCAGATAGGCCTCTGGCGTCGAGGTCAGAGGCGCGTCTTCGGCCAGCAGTGTGGCGACCAGAGGCTTGTGGCTTTCTGCCAGACGAGTCAGCAGAGCGGCCTGGGCTGTGTCGATGGATTTGACGGCATCGGCCAGCTTCGAGGCCAGATCGGTGTTGAACGCAATGGCCTGGTTACCGGAGGTGTAGCCCAGGACTGGAGCGATGGCAGCCACCAGCTCGGCCGACGGATTGGTCAGGGGCTGGGCGTAAAAGACTTCCAGCCACGCGCCTTGACGGTTTTGAGTGCCGACGCCGAAGGCCAGACTGAACAGGGTAGTGGACATGCAGATACCTCTTACGAATTAAAGGGCCATCTCAATCAGGCGATGGCCGTTGCATACAGGTCGGGTTTAAAGCCAATCAGGGTCTTGTCGCCAAGATCGAGCACGGGGCGTTTGATCATCGACGGTTGCGCGAGCATCAGTTCGATGGCCTTTGCCTGATCGAGATCGGCCTTCTGGCCATCTTCGAGCTTGCGAAAGGTGGTACCCGCGCGGTTAAGGACCACTTGCCAGCCGTGTTCGTCGCACCACTGCGTCAGGTGCTCACGGTCGATGCCAAGTGTCTTGTAATCATGAAACTCGTAGTTCACGGCATGTTCGTCGAGCCAGGTACGAGCTTTTTTCATTGTGTCGCAGGCCTTGATGCCATACAGGCAAATGCCTTTGCTGCCATTGGCGGAGTTTCCCATTGCCAAAACGCCTCATGCATCCTGAAAAACAGCCGGTGATTATGCCACGCCCAAACGTCCTGTGCCCGGCCTGTCGCGATTCTGTCGGACAATCCAGGGTCATGAGAGAGTAGCGCAGCGTCTATACATCACCGACTGTGACAGTCTGACTGTCGCGGACTGATTGCATGGCACGTTGCGTGCCATGCAATCGAAGCATTCAGCGAGTGATGAATGCCCGAATCCGCTCTGCGGCTTCAATGCACTCGGCCAGCGGTGCAACCAGTGCCATGCGCACACGACCTGCGCCGGGGTTCAGCCCGTTGACTTCGCGTGACAGGTAGGAGCCCGGTACCACTGTGACGTGCTGGTCGACGAACAGGTCGCGGCAGAATTCGGCATCGTCCTTGCCTACATTCGGCCACAGGTAGAAACCACCATCCGGGCGCTGCACATCCATTACAGGGGCCAGGATTTCCAGAACGGCATCGAATTTCTCGCGGTACAGTGCGCGGTTGGCACGTACATGCTCTTCGTCGTTCCAGGCTGCGATACTGGCCAGCTGGGTTTGAACCGGCATGGCGCAGCCGTGGTAGGTGCGGTACAGCAGGAAGGCCTTGAGGATGTCCGCGTCACCGGCTACGAAACCTGAGCGCAGGCCCGGCAGGTTGGAGCGTTTGGACAGGCTGTGGAAGACCACGCAACGCTTGAAGTCCTTGCGACCCAGTTCGACGCAGGCATTGAGCAGGCCCGGTGGCGGTGTCTCCTCGTCGAAATACAACTCGCTGTAGCACTCGTCCGCCGCGATCACGAAATCGTATTCGTCGGCGAGGGCGATCAGTTTTTTCAGGGTGGGCAGCGGAATCAGTGCGCCGGTCGGGTTGCCGGGCGAGCAGAGAAACAGGATCTGGCAGCGTTTCCAGATATCGGGCGTGACCGCATCGAAATCGGGATTGAAACCGTTTTCGCTCAGGCACGGCAGGTAGTGCGGCTGTGCTCCGGCCAGGAACGCTGCACCTTCGTAGATCTGATAGAAGGGGTTCGGGCTGACCACCAGGCCATCGTCGCTGCGGTTGACGACGGTCTGGGTGAAGGCAAACAGGGCTTCACGAGTGCCATTGACCGGCAATACGTTGCGCGCCGGGTCGATCCAGCCCTCGGGCACGTTGAAGCGACGGTTGCACCAGCCTGCAATCGCTTCGCGCAGGGCCGGGATACCCAGTGTGGTGGGGTAGACCGCCATCTGGTCGAGGTTGTCCGCCAGCGCCTTGGCAACGAAATCGGGCGAGCGGTGCTTCGGTTCACCGATGGACAGTGCAACGGGGCGTTTGTCCGGGTTGGGTGTCACGCTGCCGAGCAGGGCGCGAAGCTTCTCGAACGGGTAGGGCTGAAGCTGTTGCATGGCGTTATTCATGGTGCAGGGTTCTCAATGAGCAGGGTGCCCATCGAGCGGGCACCGTTGAGTCGATTCTATGAGGCCGGTTCAGATGCTGATCCGCAGATTGCCATCGGGTTCTGCGTTGACATTCAGTTGTCGGGTAATGGCTTCCTGCAGTCGGCTGCACAGTTGCGGATCGGACAATGGCTGATTGTTGGCGTCGGTAATGAAGAACACGTCTTCCACGCGCTCGCCCAGAGTCGCAATCTTGGCATTCTGCAGCGACAGGTCGAACTCCAGGAAAATCTTTCCGATGCGCGCCAGCAGGCCCGGGCGGTCCGGTGCCAGCAGTTCCAGTACGGTCACCGGGCGTTGTGCGTCGTTATGGATCGTCACCTGGGGCGCAAAGGCAAAGTGCTTGAGCTGACGCGGCACACGGCGCTTGATGATGGTCGGGTAGTCGTCCGGGTTGCGCAATGCCTCGGTCAGGCCTTCGCGGATTTCCTGAACACGCTCGGGATTGTCACCAATCGAGCCTCCATCGTTGTCCAGCACGATATAGGTGTCGAGCGTGAACTGACTGCTGGACGTGATGATGCGTGCGTCATGGATGTTCAGGTTCAACTGGTCCATCGCGGCCACGGTCACGGCGAAGAAGTCATGCTGGTCCGGTGCGTAGATGAAGATCTGCGTGCCGCCCTCGAACTCCCGCTGGGTGGTTTCCTTGATGAGCACCAGCGGGCCGCCATCGGCAGGCTGTTGCAGAATGGCATCGCTGTGCCAGGCCACATCGCCCGCGGTATGACGCAGGAAATAGTCGTCCCCCAGCGCCGACCAGAGCTGCTCGACATCGTCAGGGTCGGTACCGTTGCGCACGAGAATGTCCAGTGCGGCAATCTGTGTCCGGCGAATCTGCTCTTCGCGATCCACCGGGTTCTCCAGGCCGCGACGCAGGGCTCGCTTGGTTTCGGTGTACAACTGGCGCAGCAGGCTTGCGCGCCAGGAGTTCCAGAGCGTCGGATTGGTTGCGTTGATATCGGCAACCGTCAGTACATAGAGATAGTCCAGGTGGACTTCATCGCCGACGAACTGCGCGAAGTCATGGATGACCTGCGGGTCGGAAAGGTCCTTGCGCTGTGCGGTGGTCGACATCACCAGGTGATGGCTGACCAGCCAGACGATCAGGCGCGTGTCCCAGGTCGGCAGTTGATGACGGATACCGAATGCCTGGGCATCCACGGCGCCCAGTTCTGAGTGATCGCCACCCCGGCCCTTGCCGATGTCGTGATACAGGCCTGCCAGATAGGCCAGTTCTGGCTTGGGCAGGCGGGCCATGATCTTGCTGGCCAGCGGGAATTTCTCGGCCACATCCGTGTATTGCAGCCTGCGCATGTGCTTGATCAGGTTCAGCGTGTGCGCATCCACGGTATAGATGTGGAACAGGTCATGCTGCATCTGCCCGACGATATGGCCGAACTCTGGCAGGTACAGCCCCAGGATGCCGTAGCGGTTCATCCGGCGCAGGTTGCGGTGAATGCCGAGTTCGCACTTGAACAGTTCGATGAACAGGCTGGTGTTGCGGATATCGTTGCGGAAATCGTCGTTGATCAAGTGGCGGTGTTCACGCAGCAGGCGAATCGTGTCGGCGCGGACGCCCTTGATCTCGGGGTTCTGGGCCATCAGCACGAAAATTTCGAGCATGGCGAACGGCGTGCGCTTGAATACCTGGGTGTTGGTGGCTTCTATATAGCCGTCATGCAACTGGAAGCGTGAGTTGATCGGTTGTGTGCCGCTGCCGTCGTCTTTGGCAAGAATGACTTCCTCGAAGTGCTGAATGATGAGGTCGCTCAGCTCGGCGATGCTCATGACCACGCGGTAGTACTTCTGCATGAAGCGTTCGATGGCCAGCTTGGCGTCGTTGTCCTGATAACCCAGCAGGCTGGCGATCCGGCTCTGGTAATCGAACAGCAGCCGGTCTTCAGAGCGCCCGGCCAGCATGTGCAGGGCGTAGCGCACCTTCCAGAGAAACTCCTGAGAAGAGGCCAGCAGGTTGTTCTCGCTTTCCAGCAGGAAGCCTTCGCCCGCGAGGGCGTGCAGATTCAGGGTGCCATACTGGCGACGGGCGACCCAGAGAATGGTCTGGATATCACGCAGTCCGCCGGGGGAGCCCTTTACGTTGGGTTCCAGGTTGTATTCGGTGTCGTTGTACTTGTGATGCCGGGTCTTTTGCTCGGCGCGCTTGGCCAGGAAAAAATCCTTGCTCGGCCACATGTGCTGCGTGCTGGTGACCTCCAGCATGCGCTGGCGCAGGCGCTCGGGGCCAGCGATGGTGCGACTTTCCATCAGGTTGGTGATGACCGTCAGGTCGGCCAGACCTTCCTGTGCGCATTCATCGACAGAGCGCACGCTTTGCCCGACTTCGAGACCGATGTCCCATAGCAGGGTCAGAAAACGCTCTATGGAATCGCGAAAGACTTCGTGATCGTCACTGTCCAGCAGGATCAGCAGGTCGATATCCGAGTAAGGATGCAGTTCGCCGCGCCCATAGCCGCCAACGGCCAGCAGGGCGATATCGGCATCCTCACTCCAGTCGAACTGGTCCCAGGCCTGTTGCAGGATGTTGTCCACGAACCAGGCGCGATCTTCGATCAGGCGGCGTATATTCCGGCCTTCGCGAAAACGCGCGTCGAGTACGTCCCGAGCATTGCGGATGGCTTTCTTGAAAGCGGCAATGGGGCTGGCTTTCAAGGCCAGTTCGGCCTGGAACTGGCCGCGGTCGAACAAATCGGGATCCACCTGCGGCATGGAACTGCTTTCCTTCTATCGGTCAGTGCGGTCTGAGACGCTGGATCAGGCTGATGTGCGTGCGATGGTGTCGTCGCTGCGCAGCGTGAAAATCTCATAACCCGTGGCGGTCACCAGAATCGTGTGCTCCCACTGTGCGGAGAGCTTGCGATCCTTGGTGATTGCGGTCCAGCCATCGCCGAGGATTTTGGTTTCGGCGCGGCCCTGGTTGATCATCGGCTCGATGGTGAAGGTCATGCCTTCAAGCAGTTCGATGCCGGTGCCAGCTTCGCCATAATGCAGTACCTGCGGTTCCTCGTGAAAGACCTTGCCGATGCCGTGGCCGCAGAATTCACGAACGACCGAAAAACCGTTCTTTTCGGCATGCTTCTGGATGACAGCGCCGATATCCCCCAGGCGGGTGCCCGGACGAACGATCTCGATGCCCTTGTACAGGCATTCCTGGGTGATCTTCGAGAGGCGCTCGGCCCACTCTGGAACCTTGCCGACATGGAACATCTTGCTGGTATCGCCGTGATAGCCGTCCTTGATGACGGTGACGTCGATGTTCAGGGTGTCGCCGTTCTTGAGCTGCTTCTCGCCGGGGATGCCGTGGCAGACCACATGGTTGATCGAGGTGCAGATCGACTTGGGGAAGCCTTTATAGTTGAGCGGTGCCGGAATCGCCTGTTGCTCGTTGACGATGTAGTCGTGGCAGATACGGTCCAGCTCTTCTGTGGTGACACCCGCCTTGACGTGGGGGGTAATCATTTCCAGTACCTCGGCGGCCAGGCGGCCGGCGATGCGCATCTTTTCGATGTCTTCGGGGGTCTTGAGGGTAACGCTCATGCAAGAATCTCTCTGCGTGATTGCACGCGGCCAATACGGAAAGGGGCGATTCTACCAGACCGGCGTCCGGCGGGTGATCATCGCTTCCTTCTATAGAGAGCTCGGGCGTCATAAAGGCATGTTGAAACAAGAACTTGATTCGGGTTTCGTTCTCTTTCCTTTTGTGATATAAAATGCGCCGCTTTCCAAGGTCCGCCCTGGAAGCCTAAACCCACACACGTGTCGACACGATGACCTGGGTGCCTTTGGCGAATGCCTCTGGTTGGTCATTGGGATACGTGGAGGCCTAACCCGACTTATCAAGGAACTATCATGTCCCAAGTCAATATGCGCGATATGCTGAAGGCCGGTGTGCACTTCGGTCACCAAACCCGTTACTGGAACCCGAAAATGGGTAAATACATTTTCGGCGCGCGTAACAAGATTCACATCATCAACCTTGAAAAAACCCTGCCAATGTTCAACGAAGCTCTGACTTTCGTTGAGCGCCTGGCTCAGGGCAAAAACAAGATTCTGTTCGTCGGCACCAAGCGTTCCGCTGGCAAGATCGTTGCTGAAGAAGCTGCACGTTGCGGTTCTCCGTACGTCGATCACCGCTGGTTGGGCGGCATGCTGACCAACTTCAAGACCATTCGTCAGTCGATCAAACGTCTGCGCGAGCTGGAAGTTCAGTCCGAAGACGGTACTTTCGCCAAGCTGACCAAGAAAGAAGCTCTGATGCGCTCCCGCGATCTGGAAAAACTGGACCGCAGCCTGGGTGGTATCAAGGACATGGGCGGTCTGCCAGACGCTCTGTTCGTTATCGACGTTGATCACGAGCGCATTGCGATCACCGAAGCCAACAAACTGGGTATCCCGGTCATCGGCGTAGTCGATACCAACAGCAGCCCGGAAGGCGTTGACTACATCATCCCAGGCAACGATGACGCAATCCGCGCTATCCAGCTGTACATGGGTTCGATGGCTGACGCTGTTATCCGTGGTCGCAACAATGTTGCTGGCGGCACCGACGTCTACGTCGAAGAAGCTCCGGCTGCAGCAGTAGAAGGCTGAGTAGCAGACGCTTAGCGTTTACTCAGTACGCGAAAAGGGGGCTAGGCCCCCTTTTTGCCACCTCGAGAATGATGTGTTGGCGTGGCCATGGCCTGGTTGTCATGTACTAGTGTCACCCTGATTCTTCAAGAATTTGAACGCCCGTCTACCCGGGTGGAATGGTTGAAAACCTATCCAAGAGGATTTTGAAATGGCAGAGATTACTGCAGCGTTGGTCAAAGAACTGCGCGAGCGTACCGGCGAAGGCATGATGGACTGCAAAAAGGCCTTGACCAAGGCTGGCGGCGACATCGAAAAGGCAATCGACGACATGCGCGCTTCGGGTGCCATCAAGGCCGCCAAGAAAGCAGGCAACATCGCTGCTGAAGGCGCCATCGGCGTTAAAGTCGGTGCAGACGGTAAAGCCGCTGTCATCATCGAAGTCAACTCGCAGACCGACTTCCTGGCCCTGCAGGACGACTTCAAGAACTTCGTCAACAGCAGCATCGAAAAAGCTTTCGCTGACAAGCTGACCGACGCAGCTCCGCTGATCGAAGCTCAAGAGCCTGAGCGTCTGGCTCTGGTTGCCAAGACTGGCGAAAACGTCAACATCCGTCGTATCGCGCGCATCGAAGGCGACGTGGTCAACGCTTACCTGCACGGTAACAAGATCGGTGTGGTCGTGGCTCTGAAAGGCGGTGACGCCGAGCTGGCCAAAGACATCGCCATGCACGCTGCTGCAAGCAACCCTGAATTCCTGCTGCCTTCGGAAGTTTCTGCCGAAGCGATCGAGCGTGAGAAGGGCGTCTTCCTGCAACTGAACGAAGACAAGATCAAAGGCAAGCCAGCTGAAATCGTCGAGAAAATGGTGAGCGGTCGTATCACCAAGTTCCTGGCCGAAGCCAGCCTGGTCGAGCAGGCTTTCGTCAAGAACCCGGAAATCACCGTCGGTGCTCTGGCGAAGAAAGCAGGCGCTGAAATCGTATCGTTCACCTACTTCAAAGTAGGCGAAGGTATCGAGAAGCCAGTCGACAACTTCGCTGAAGAAGTCGCTGCTCAAGTAGCTGCAAGCAAGAAGTAAGACGGTTTTCAACTGTCGCCCCAAAGAGGCTGCCCGCTTACGCGCGCGGCCTCTTTGTCAAAAAAGAAAGGGAATTTCCCTTTGAGAATTGGCCTGCAAGGCTGCATTCTCCAGACGCTCTCGTAGCGTCAAGCTAGAGTAAGCGCAGGCCTGAAATGGCCCGCACAGATTTTTTTTCAGAAAACGCCGCAGGAGAGATTCGCAATGGCTCAGCAGGGCAGTGGTTATCAGGCTCGCTATAAACGCATTCTACTCAAGCTTAGCGGCGAGGCCCTGATGGGCTCGGAAGAGTTCGGTATCGACCCCAAGGTGCTGGACCGCATGGCGCTGGAAGTCGGCCAGCTGGTTGGTATCGGTGTTCAGGTCGGTCTGGTTATCGGCGGTGGCAACCTGTTCCGTGGCGCGGCCTTGAGTGCTGCGGGCATGGACCGTGTAACAGGCGATCACATGGGCATGCTGGCCACTGTGATGAACGCCCTGGCGATGCGCGATGCGCTGGAGCGAGCTAATATCTCGGCCATCGTGATGTCCGCCATTTCCATGATGGGTGTGACCGATCATTATGATCGTCGCAAGGCCATGCGCCACCTCAGCTCCAAGGAGGTCGTCATTTTCGCGGCCGGTACGGGCAATCCGTTTTTCACTACCGATTCGGCTGCATGCCTGCGAGCGATCGAAATCGATGCCGATGTCGTCCTCAAGGCGACCAAGGTCGATGGCGTCTACACCGCAGACCCGTTCAAGGACCCGAATGCCGAGAAGTTCGATCATCTGTCTTACGATGAAGTGCTGGATCGCAAATTGGGCGTGATGGATCTGACGGCTATCTGCCTGTGTCGCGATCACAAGATGCCGTTGCGCGTCTTCAACATGAACAAGCCCGGCGCCCTGCTGAATATCGTACATGGCGGCGCTGAAGGAACCCTGATCGAGGAAGTTCAACAATGATCAACGAAATCAAGAAAGACGCTCAGGCTCGCATGCAGAAAAGCCTCGAGTCCCTGGCGCATGCATTCAGCCGCATTCGTACCGGTCAGGCTCACCCGAGCATTCTGGGCGGTGTGATGGTGCCTTACTACGGTGCCGACACCCCTCTGAACCAGGTGGCCAACGTGACCGTCAAGGATGCGCGTACCCTGCAGGTCGTGGCGTTCGAGCGCAACATGCTGTCGGCGGTCGACAAGGCGATTCAAAGCTCCGGCCTGGGTTTCAACCCGACCAACCTGGGCGAGTTGCTGCTGATCACCATGCCAGCCCTGACCGAAGAAACCCGCAAGGGCTTCACCAAGCAGGCGCGTGATGCGGCCGAAGATGCCCGCGTTGCCGTGCGCAACATCCGTCGCGATGCGCTGGGTCAGTACAAGGACCTGGTCAAGGAAAAGGAAATCAGCGAAGACGAAGAGCGTCGTGCTGCCGATGATATCCAGAAGCTGACCGACAAGTTCGTGGCGGAAATCGAAGTGGCCGTGAAGCAGAAAGAAGCAGACCTGATGGCCGTATAAGGTTCGGGGCGCTTTCATGGAAAAGACAAAACTGGCCGCATCGTCTTCGGTGCCGCGTCATGTCGCGATTATTATGGATGGCAATAATCGCTGGGCCAAAAAGCGCCTGCTGCCGGGCGTCGCGGGCCACAAGGCTGGCGTTGATGCTGTGCGAGCGGTCATTGAGGTGTGTGCCGAGGCCAAGGTCGAGGTGCTGACATTGTTCGCGTTTTCCAGTGAAAACTGGCAGCGCCCGGCCGAAGAGGTCGGTGCCCTGATGGAGCTGTTCTTCACGGCCTTGCGCCGTGAAACACGGCGTCTGAACGAGAACGACATCAGCCTGCGCATCATTGGCGACCGTTCGCGTTTCCATCCGGAGCTTCAGGCAGCCATGCGTGAGGCGGAAATGCAGACGGCCGGCAACGATCGCTTCGTTCTGCAGATCGCGGCCAATTACGGGGGGCAATGGGATATCGCCCAGGCTGCCCAGCGTTTGTCCCGTGAGGTACAGGCCGGGCATCTGCAGCCCGAGGACATCACGCCCGAACTGCTGCAGACCTGCCTGGCAACCGGCGATCTGCCGTTGCCGGACCTGTGCATTCGCACGGGGGGCGAGCACCGGATCAGTAATTTCCTCCTCTGGCAGCTGGCTTATGCCGAGCTGTATTTTTCCGACCTGTTCTGGCCGGACTTCAAACACGATGCCATGCGCGCTGCGCTGGCCGATTTCGCTTCGCGCCAACGTCGCTTCGGTAAAACCAGCGAACAGGTCGAAGCTGGAGCCCGGGCTTAATGCTGAAACAACGGATCATCACGGCACTCATTCTGTTGCCGATCGCTCTTTGCGGGTTCTTCCTGCTCAAGGGAGCCGAATTTGCCCTGTTCATCGGGCTGGTTGTGGTACTGGGTGCCTGGGAATGGGCGCGCATGGCGGGGCTTGTCGCCCAAGGCATGCGAGTGGCTTATGCCGTTGCGGTCGGCCTGTTGCTTTTTCTCATGTACCTGTTGCCAGGGCTGGCTCCCTGGATTCTCGTTGCCGCCGTGATCTGGTGGGGCGTGGCGACCTTTCTGGTCCTGACCTTTCCCGGCTCCAGCGAATACTGGGCAAGCGCAATCTGCAAGCTGGTCATTGGCCTGCTGATCCTGTTGCCCGCCTGGCAAGGGCTTGTCCTCATCAAGCAGTGGCCTTTGGGTAACTGGCTGATCCTGTCGGTCATGGTGCTGGTATGGGCTGCCGACATCGGTGCCTACTTTTCCGGCAAGGCTTTCGGCAAGCGCAAGCTGGCTCCGAAAGTCAGTCCGGGTAAAAGCTGGGAAGGGGTTTATGGCGGTCTGGTGGTCAGTCTGGCCATTGCGGCAGCTGTAGGGTTTTCCCGTCACTGGTCGGTTTCGCAGCTGATACTCGGTCTTCTGGGGGCTGCCGTCATCGTGCTGATTTCCGTGGTTGGCGATCTGACCGAAAGCATGTTCAAGCGTCAGGCCGGTATCAAGGACAGCAGTAACCTGTTGCCCGGTCATGGCGGAGTGCTGGATCGCATCGACAGCCTGACAGCAGCCATTCCTGTCTTTGCCGTGCTGCTCTGGGCGGCTGACTGGGGTGTGCTGTGAAACCCCAACAGATTACCGTCCTGGGCGCTACCGGATCGATTGGTCTCAGTACGCTCGATGTGATTGCCCGTCATCCGGCTCTTTATCAGGTTTTCGCGCTGAGCGGTTTCAGTCGCCTGAATGAATTGCTGGCCCTCTGTGTCCGGCACATGCCGCGCTTTGCTGTAGTGCCCACGCAGGACGTTGCCCGCAAGTTGCAGGATGACCTCGCTGCTGCCGGTCTCGACACCCGTGTACTGGTGGGGGAGGGCGGTCTCTGTGAAGTGGCGTCGCACCCTCAGGTCGATACCGTCATGGCGGCTATCGTGGGGGCTGCCGGTCTGCGGCCGACACTGGCTGCTGTCGAAGCGGGCAAGCGGGTGCTGCTGGCCAACAAGGAAGCGCTGGTCATGTCCGGCGCATTGTTCATGCAGGCTGTGCGACAGAGCGGTGCCGTGCTGTTGCCGATCGACAGCGAGCACAACGCGATCTTTCAATGCCTGCCGACCGACTTTTCCCGTGGTCTGGGGGCGGTCGGTGTCCGGCGCATTCTGCTGACGGCCTCCGGTGGTCCGTTCCGCAAGACCCCGTTGGCGCAACTGCATGAGGTGACGCCGGAGCAGGCGTGTGCTCATCCGGTGTGGTCGATGGGGCGCAAGATTTCCGTGGACTCGGCCACCATGATGAACAAGGGGCTTGAGCTGATCGAGGCGTGCTGGCTTTTTGATGCGCGTCCGGCACAGGTCGAGGTCGTCATTCATCCGCAAAGCGTGATTCACTCGATGGTGGATTACGTGGATGGTTCGGTGCTGGCGCAGCTTGGAAATCCGGACATGCGTACGCCGATCGCCAATGCGCTGGCCTGGCCTGCGCGTGTGGACTCGGGGGTTTCGCCGCTGGACCTGTTCCGGATTGGCCAGCTGGATTTCGAGCAGCCCGATGAAGAGCGCTTTCCGTGCCTTCGTCTGGCCCGTCAGGCTGCCGAGACCGGAGGCAGCGCGCCGGCCATGCTCAATGCGGCCAATGAAGTGGCCGTGGCAGCGTTTCTCGATCGGCGTATTCGCTACCTTGAAATCGCGAGTATCATCGACGAGGTGCTGAATCTTGAGCCGGCCATCGCGGTCGAAGAGCTCGATACGGTTTTTGCTGCAGATGCAAGGGCGCGTGTTCTGGCAGGGCTTTGGCTGGAACGAAACGGACGATAACCAGGCATGGATGACAGGGGTGATGTGATGCATCGAGGGCAGGCTATTGGGGCTGCGATGATAAACACAGTGGCCGACATGTCGGCACCCGGAGAAGGTTGATGAGTGCGCTATATATGATCATCGGCACCCTGATTGCTCTGGGCGTGCTGGTTACCTTTCATGAGTTCGGTCACTTTTGGGTCGCCCGGCGTTGTGGCGTCAAGGTGCTGCGCTTCTCGGTGGGCTTTGGTACGCCCCTGGTTCGCTGGCATGACCGGCATGGCACCGAGTTTGTAGTCGCCGCGATTCCTCTGGGCGGTTACGTCAAGATGCTCGATGAGCGCGAAGGCGATGTACCACCTGAATTGGCTGATCAGTCATTCAATCGCAAGACGGTCTATCAGCGTATTGCAATCGTCATTGCCGGCCCGGTGGCCAACTTCCTGCTGGCTATCGTGTTTTTCTGGGCTCTGGCCATGCTGGGCAGCCAGCAGGTTCGACCGGTCATCGGTGCGGTAGAGGCAGGGAGCATTGCGCAGCAGGCCGGTCTGACCGCCGGTCAGGAAATCGTTTCGGTAGACGGTGAGGCCACTACGGGCTGGTCCGCAGTCAATCTGCAACTGGTCCGCCGTCTGGGTGAGAGTGGCAGCATTGCCCTGAAGGTCCGCGATCAGGGTTCGTCGGTCGACACGGCCCACACGCTGGCCCTGGATAACTGGCTCAAGGGGGCCGAAGAGCCTGATCCTATCCGCTCTCTGGGTATTCGCCCGTGGCGCCCGGCCCTGTTGCCGGTGCTGGCCGAGCTGGACCCGCAAGGCCCGGCACAGGCTGCAGGCCTGAAAACCGGCGATCTGTTGCTGGCCATCGATGACAAACCACTGAATGAGTGGCAACAGGTTGTCGACTGGGTGCGCGAGCGCCCGGATGCAAGAATCACGATACGCATCGAGCGTGACGGTGCACGGCTGGATATTCCGCTGACGCTGGCGGCGCGTGGCGAGGGCAAGGCGGCAACCGGATATCTGGGGGCGGGCGTCAAGGGTGTCGAGTGGCCTGCGGACATGTTGCGTGAAGTCAGCTACGGTCCTTTGGCCGCTGTGGGCGAGGGGCTCAGCCGTACCTGGAACATGAGTGTGCTGACGCTCGATTCGCTCAGGAAAATGTTGTTCGGCGAGCTCTCGGTAAAAAACTTGAGTGGACCGATAACCATTGCTAAAGTGGCGGGCGCTTCAGCCCAGTCAGGCATTGGGGATTTCCTGAACTTCCTCGCTTATCTGAGCATAAGCCTGGGGGTTCTGAATCTGCTGCCAATACCGGTACTGGATGGCGGGCATTTGCTGTTTTATCTGATCGAGTGGGCTCGTGGTCGCCCCCTTTCGGAAAAGGTACAAGGTTGGGGAGTTCAGATCGGTATCAGTCTGGTTGTGGGCGTCATGCTGCTCGCGCTGGTCAACGATCTGGGTCGACTGTAAGGCCTTGCTGTGTTTTGAATCTGCCGCATTTTGCGGCAGTTTGTTTATTGCCAGTTGGAATAAGAAAGGACTTCATGAAACGTCTGCTGCTAACTGCGGTTCTTGCCGTACTGATGATCGCCGAAGTTCACGCCGAGTCCTTCACCATCTCCGATATCCGTGTCAACGGCCTGCAGCGGGTGTCCGCCGGCAGCGTCTTTGGTGCATTGCCGCTCAACGTGGGCGAGCAGGCGGATGATGGTCGTCTGGTTGACGCGACTCGTGCGTTGTTCAAAACCGGTTTCTTTCAAGATATCCAGCTGGGACGTGATGGCAATGTTCTTGTCATTACCGTCGTCGAGCGTCCTTCCGTCGCGAGCATTGAAATCGAAGGCAACAAGGCGATTTCTACCGAAGACCTGATGAAAGGGCTGAAGCAGTCCGGTCTGGCCGAAGGTGAGATCTTCCAGCGTGCAACCCTCGAAGGTGTGCGTAACGAACTGCAACGCCAGTACGTTGCCCAGGGTCGTTACTCGGCCGAGGTTGCGGCCGAAGTCGTGCCTCAGCCGCGTAACCGTGTCGGTCTGAAGATCAACATCAACGAAGGTACTGTTGCGGCCATTCAGCACATCAACGTGGTGGGCAATACCGTCTTCCCCGATGAAGACCTGATCGACCTGTTCGAGCTCAAGACCACCAACTGGCTCTCCTTCTTCAAGAACGACGACAAGTACGCGCGGGAAAAACTTTCCGGCGACCTGGAACGTCTGCGTTCCTACTACCTCGACCGTGGCTATATCAACATGGATATCGCCTCGACCCAGGTTTCGATCACGCCTGACAAGAAAAGCGTTTACATCACTGTCAACGTCAACGAAGGCGAGAAGTACAGCGTCAAGTCGGTCAAGCTGAGTGGCGACCTGAAAGTACCTGAAGATCAGGTCAAGTCCCTGCTGCTGGTCCAGCCGGGCCAGGTGTTCTCGCGCAAGGTCATGACCACCACTTCCGAGTTGATCACCCGCCGTCTGGGTAACGAAGGCTATACCTTCGCCAACGTCAACGGTGTACCGACTCCGAACGACGAAGATCACACCGTCGATATCACCTTCGTGGTCGATCCGGGCAAGCGTGCCTACGTCAACCGTATCAACTTCCGTGGTAACACCAAGTCTGCGGACGAAGTGCTGCGTCGCGAAATGCGTCAGATGGAAGGCGGCTGGGCTTCGACCTATCTGATTGACCAGTCGAAAACCCGTCTGGATCGTCTGGGCTTCTTCAAGGAAGTCAACGTCGAGACCCCGGCTGTTCCGGGTACTGACGATCAGGTAGACGTGAACTACGCAGTGGAAGAGCAGGCCTCCGGTTCCATTACCGCCAGCGTCGGTTTTGCACAGAGCGCCGGTCTGATCCTGGGTGGTTCCATCAGCCAGAACAACTTCCTGGGTACGGGTAACAAGGTCAGCATCGGCCTGACCCGCAGCGAATACCAGAGCCGTTACAACTTCAGCTATGTCGATCCGTACTGGACGGCTGACGGTGTGAGCCTGGGTTACAGCGCCTTCTATCGCACCACCGACTATGACGACCTCGACGTCGACGTGGCGAGCTATGCGGTAGACAGCCTGGGTGCCGGTATCAACCTGGGCTACCCGATCAGCGAGACTTCTCGTCTGACTTACGGTCTGTCGGTTCAGCAGGACAAGATCAAGACCGGTACCTATACCGTTGATGAAATCTTTGACTTCATCAATCAAGAGGGTGACAGCTTCCTGAACTTCAAGGGCTCCATCGGCTGGTCCGAGTCGACTCTGAACAAAGGTGTTCTGGCGACTCGTGGTCATTCCCAGAGCCTCGTGCTGGAAACCACTCTGCCGGGCAGCGACCTGTCGTTCTACAAGCTGGACTACCGCGCACAGTATTTCCACCCGATCACCGATAACTACACCCTGCGTCTGCACACCGAGCTGGGTTATGGTGACGGCTACGGTTCGACCTCCGGTCTGCCGTTCTATGAAAACTACTACGCCGGTGGTTTCAACTCGGTTCGTGGCTTCAAGGACAGCACCCTGGGCCCACGCAGTACGCCAAGTACCGGTAAGAACCCGGGCACGGCAGCCGACCCGGATCAGGACCCGCTTCCGTTCGGTGGCAACGTTCTGGTACAGGGTGGTGTAGAGGTCATGTTCCCTCTGCCGTTCATCAAGGATCAGCGCTCCTTGCGTACCTCTCTGTTCTGGGACGTGGGTAACGTTTTCGACAGTAACTGCAGTTCCAACAAAAGAACCTCGAATGGCGAACGCGTCGAGTGTAATAACGTAGACTTCTCCGGCATGGCTAGCTCTGTTGGTGTAGGCGTTACCTGGATCACTGCTCTGGGCCCTCTGAGCTTCGCCTTGGCGATGCCGATCAAGAAGCCGGACGACGAAGCAGAAACACAGGTTTTCCAATTCTCCCTGGGCCAGACGTTCTAAGCGTCTGATCCTTGATAACGAAACGAATGCTGTAGGAGTGTATTGTGCGTAAGTTGACTCAATGGGTAATGCTGGCAACTGTTCTTGTCGCGGGTCCTGCCTTGGCTGACATGAAAATCGCCGTTCTGAACTATCAGATGGCGCTGCTGGAATCCGATGCCGCGAAGAAATACGCCGTGGATGCCGAGAAGAAGTTCGGCCCGCAATTGACCAAGCTCAAGACTCTGGAAAGCAGCGCCAAGGGCATCCAGGATCGTCTGGTAAGTGGTGGCGACAAGATGGCTCAGCCTGAGCGTGAGCGTCTGGAGCTTGAATTCAAGCAAAAGGCTCGTGACTTCCAGTTCCAGTCCAAGGAACTGAACGAAGCCAAGGCCGTTGCCGACCGTGAAATGCTCAAGCAACTCAAGCCAAAGCTGGATCAGGCCGTGGAAGAAGTCATCAAGAAAGGCGGCTTTGACCTGGTATTCGAGCGTGGAGCTGTGATTGATGTCAAACCTCAGTATGACGTCACTCGCCAGGTCATCGAGCGCATGAATCAGCTGAAGTAATCCATGAGCACAATCATTAAACTCGGTCAGTTGGCCGAGTTCCTTGGCGCCACGCTACGTGGCGACAAGGACAAGCACATTACGGGGCTGGCCACTTTACAAGAGGCCGGCCCTGATCAGATCAGTTTCCTGGCAAATCCTCAGTACCGTAAGTTCCTGGTGGATGCCCGAGCGGCTGCTGTCTTGCTGAAGCCCGCCGATGCCGAAGGCTACGCTGGCGATGCCCTGTTGGTGCCGGACCCGTATCTGGCCTATGCCCGAATCTCCCACCTGTTCGACCCCAAGCCCAAGGCCATTGCTGGCGTGCATGCGACGGCCATCATCGCTGATGATGCCCAGGTCGACCCGGCGGCGAGTATCGGTGCCTACGCGGTCATCGAAAGCGGTGCGCGCATTGGCGCGAACGTGACCATTGGCGCCCATTGCTTCATCGGTGCCCGTTGCGAGATCGGTGAGGGTGGCTGGCTGGCTCCCCGCGTCACGCTGTATCACGATGTCCGCATCGGCAAGCGGGTTGTCATCCAGTCGGGCGCAGTCCTTGGCGGTGAAGGCTTTGGCTTTGCCAATGAAAAGGGCGTCTGGCAGAAGATTGCCCAGATCGGCGGCGTCTCCATTGGCGATGACGTGGAAATCGGCGTCAATACCGCCATTGATCGTGGCGCTCTGGCGGATACCCGGATCGGCAATGGCGTGAAGCTCGATAACCAGATCCAGATTGCCCACAACGTTCAGGTCGGCGATCACACGGCCATGGCCGCCTGCGTGGGGATCTCGGGCAGCACGAAGATCGGCAAGCATTGCATGCTGGCGGGCGGCGTCGGGCTGGTCGGGCATATCGAGATCTGTGATGGCGTTTTCATCACCGGCATGACCATGGTCACGCACTCGATCACCGAACCAGGTTCCTATTCCTCTGGCACGGCAATGCAGCCTGCTGCCGAGTGGCGCAAGAGCGCAGCCCGCATTCGCAAGCTCGATGACATGGCGCGCCGACTGCAGAAGCTGGAAAAGATCGTAGAGACAGTGACCTGTAACGGTAATGTTTCATCTGATGGCTGATACCTTTTTCATATCAAGCGTGCACAGTCGATAAACTGCCATCCTTGATGCAGAGGAGTGCTGCGCAATCGCGATGCACTCCCAATCTTTACTACAGGCTTCCCCACGAAATGATGGACATTAAAGAAATTCGCGAATACCTGCCTCATCGCTATCCGTTCCTGCTGGTGGACCGGGTGACAGAGCTGGATATCGAGAACAAAAGCATTCGCGCCTACAAGAATGTCAGCGTCAACGAGCCTTTTTTCAATGGTCACTTCCCTGATCATCCCATCATGCCGGGCGTCCTGATCATCGAAGCCATGGCTCAGGCGGCAGGCATTCTTGCTTTCAAACTGCTCGACACAAAACCTGCCGACGGTACCCTCTATTATTTCGTGGGTTCGGACAAGCTGCGCTTCCGTCAGCCCGTATTGCCGGGCGATCAGTTGATCCTCGATGCGAAGTTCCTGAGCTGCAAGCGCCAGATCTGGAAATTCGAATGTCAGGCCTCGGTTGACGGTAAAGCTGTATGCTCCGCAGAAATCATTTGTGCGGAACGCAAGCTATGAGTTTGATTGACCCTCGCGCAATCATCGATCCGACGGCCATTCTGGCTGATGACGTTGAGGTCGGCCCCTGGTCGATCATCGGAGCTGGTGTGGAAATTGGCGAGGGTACGGTTATCGGTCCTCATGTCATCCTCAAAGGGCCGACACGGATTGGTAAGCACAACCGCATCTACCAGTTTTCCTCGGTAGGTGAGGACACGCCCGATCTCAAGTACAAGGGCGAAGATACCCGTCTTGTGATCGGTGATCACAACGTGATTCGCGAAGGGGTGACGATTCACCGCGGAACCATCCAGGACCGCGCAGAAACGACCCTGGGCGATCACAACCTGATCATGGCCTATGCCCACATCGGGCATGACAGTGTCATCGGCAATCATTGCATTCTGGTCAACAACACGGCGCTTGCCGGGCATGTGCATGTGGATGACTGGGCAATTCTTTCCGGGTTCACGCTGGTCCACCAGTTCTGCCATATCGGTGCCCACAGCTTTTCAGGCATGGGCACTGCCATTGGCAAGGATGTCCCGGCCTTTGTCACGGTGTTTGGCAACCCTGCCGAAGCACGCAGCATGAATTTCGAGGGCATGCGTCGTCGTGGTTTCTCCGAAGAAGCCATCCATGCACTGCGCAAGGCCTACAAGACGGTCTACCGCCAGGGGCTGACGATAGATCAGGCGCTGGCCGAACTGGCCGAGCCTGCCTCTCGGTTTCCTGAAGTGGCCGTTTTTCTCCAGTCCATCCAGACTTCGACCCGCGGCATTACCCGCTGACCATGGCGAGTTCACTGCGTATCGCTCTGGTCGCTGGGGAAGCATCCGGCGATATTCTCGGTTCGGGATTGATGCGTGCCATCAAGGCGCGCCATCCCGATGTCGAATTCATCGGTGTCGGCGGTCCTCTGATGGAGGCCGAAGGCATGCGCTCCAGTTTCCCTATGGAGCGTCTGTCGGTCATGGGGCTGGTTGAGGTCCTGGGGCGTCTGCGTGAATTGCTGGCCCGACGCAAGTTGCTGGTCCAGCAGCTCATCGAAGAAAAGCCGGATGTCTTCATCGGCATCGATGCGCCTGATTTCACCCTCAATATCGAGCTTCAACTGCGTCGTGCCGGTATCAAGACCGTGCATTACGTCAGTCCTTCGGTGTGGGCGTGGCGGCAGAAGCGTGTCCTGAAGATCCGTGAAGGCTGCGACCTGATGCTGACGCTCCTGCCGTTTGAAGCCCGTTTCTATGAAGAAAAGGGCGTTCCGGTGCGTTTCGTCGGGCATCCACTGGCCGATACGATTCCGCTTGAGTCCGACCGTCCTGCCGCCCGTGCCGAACTTGGCCTGGGAGATGGCCCGGTGGTTGCACTGATGCCCGGAAGTCGCGGTGGTGAAGTCGGCCGTCTGGGAAGCCTGTTCTTCGATACCGCCGAACGGCTTCTGACCGAGCGCCCTGACCTGCGTTTCGTCCTGCCGTGCGCCAGCCCTCAGCGGCGGGCGCAGGTCGAACAACTGCTGCAAGGCCGTGATTTGCCGATCACCTTGCTCGATGGGCAGTCCCATGTCGCGCTGGCCGCTTGCGATGCAGTACTGATTGCCTCCGGCACCGCGACCCTGGAAGCCTTGCTGTACAAGCGTCCGATGGTGGTCGCCTACCGTCTGGCCCCACTGACTTTCTGGATACTCAAGCGGCTGGTCAAAAGCCCTTATGTTTCCCTGCCGAACCTGCTCGCCCAGCGTTTGCTGGTGCCGGAATTGCTTCAGGATGCTGCAACCCCTGAGACGCTGTCCCGGACGCTGTTGCCGCTGCTGGATGACGGGAGCGCTCAGACAGCCGGGTTCGACGACATTCACCGGACCCTGCGTCGGGATGCCTCCAATCAGGCGGCCGATGCGGTGCTGAGCCTGATGGGCCATCCCTCTTCACTATGAGTGCCTGATCAATGCAAATAGGTTTGGATTTCAATCTGGTCGAGGATCTGGTGGCGGGTGTCGATGAGGTGGGTCGTGGCCCGCTGTGTGGTGACGTGGTTACCGCTGCAGTGATTCTTGATCCTGCCAGGCCGATAGCGGGTCTCAACGATTCCAAGAAACTGACCGAAGCCCGGCGCGAGAAGCTGTTCGACGAGATTCGCGAAAAGGCCCTGTGCTTTTGTATTGCCCGGGCTGAAGTCCATGAAATCGACGAATTGAACATCCTTCATGCCACGATGCTGGCCATGAAGCGGGCCGTGGAAGGTCTGAGCATTACCCCCAAACTGGCGTTGATCGACGGTAATCGCTGTCCGAAACTGTCCGTTCCCTGTGCGCCGGTGGTGCAGGGCGATGCGAAGGTGCCCGCCATTGCGGCCGCCTCGATTCTGGCCAAGGTTACCCGCGATCGCGAGATGGCGGAGTTCGAGTTGATCTATCCCGGCTATGGCATGGGCGGGCACAAGGGGTATCCGACGCCGGTCCATCTTGAAGCGCTGGCCCGTCTGGGGCCGACGCCGATTCATCGGCGTTCTTTCGCGCCGGTGCGCGCGGCGCTTGAGGTGCATGCGTCCATGCCGACCGGCTTGTTGCGGGACTGACGTTTCCACCAAGGGTCGCTACAATCCCGACCTTCGTTTTTTGTGTTTTCGCGCTATAGGATCACCATGCCGGCTTCTTTCGTTCATCTACGCCTGCACACCGAATACTCTCTGGTCGATGGTCTGGTCCGGGTCAAGCCACTGGTCAAGGCATTGGCGAGCATGAACATGCCTGCCGTGGCGGTGACCGACCAGAACAACATGTGTTCGCTGGTCAAGTTCTACAAGACGGCACAGGGAACGGGCATCAAGCCGATCTGTGGCGCAGACCTGTGGTTGTCCGGCAAGGATGAAGACGCTCCGCTCAGTCGTATCAGTTTGCTGGTGATGAACCCGCTGGGCTACCGCAACCTGACCGAGCTGATTTCCCGAGGCTTCATCGAAGGGCAGCGCAACGGGCAGATCATCATCGAACGCGAGTGGGTGGCCCAGGCCAGCGAGGGCCTGATTGCCCTGTCGGCTGCCAAAGAGGGCGAAATCGGCATGGCCTTGCTGGGGAGCAATCCGGGTGAGGCCGATGAACTGCTGCGTGAGTGGATGGCGATCTTCCCCGATCGTTTCTACGTCGAAGTGCAACGTACCAACCGGGTCAATGACGAAGAGCACCTGCACGCCGCCGTTGCCCTGGCGGACCGCCTCGGCGCACCGCTGGTGGCCACCAACGATGTACGTTTTATCAAACAGACGGATTTCGAGGCGCACGAAACGCGGGTGTGCATCGGTGAAGGTCGCGCGCTGGACGATCCGCGCCGCTCACACAATTACAGCGATCAGCAGTACCTCAAAAGCCCCGAGGAAATGGCCGAACTGTTCAGCGACCTGCCCGAGGCGCTGGAAAACACGGTCGAGATTGCCAAGCGCTGCAACATCGACGTCAAGCTGGGTACCCACTTCCTGCCCAACTTCCCCATCCCGGACGGGATGACCATCGACGAGTATTTCCGCAAGGTGTCGTTCGACGGTCTGGAAGAGCGTCTGGCGGTCCTGCTGCCCCGCGATACCACTGAAGATTACGAAACCAAGCGACAGGTCTATGTCGACCGGCTGAATTTCGAGCTGGATATCATCATCCAGATGGGGTTCCCCGGTTACTTCCTGATCGTGATGGACTTCATCCAGTGGGCCAAGAACAACGGCGTGCCGGTAGGTCCGGGTCGTGGGTCGGGTGCCGGGTCGCTGGTGGCCTATGTGCAGAAGATCACGGACCTTGATCCGCTGGAATATGACCTGCTGTTCGAACGTTTCCTGAACCCGGAACGGGTCTCGATGCCCGACTTCGACGTCGACTTCTGCATGGACGGTCGCGACCGGGTGATCGACTACGTGGCCGAGAAGTACGGTCGCAACGCGGTCAGCCAGATCATTACCTTCGGTTCCATGGCCGCCAAGGCTGTGGTGCGCGACGTGGCGCGGGTGCAAGGCAAGTCCTACGGCCTGGCTGACCGCCTGTCCAAGATGATTCCGTTTGAAGTCGGCATGACCCTGGAGAAAGCCTTCGAGCAGGAAGAAATCCTGCGTGACTTCCTCAAGGTCGATGAGGAAGCGGCGGAAATCTGGGAGATGGCCCTCAAGCTCGAAGGCGTTGTACGTAACGTCGGCAAGCACGCCGGTGGTGTGGTTATCGCGCCGACCAAACTGACGGATTTCTCGCCGATCTATTGCGACGAGGCGGGTGACGGTCTGGTGACCCAGTTCGACAAGGACGATGTCGAGGCCGCCGGTCTGGTGAAGTTCGACTTCCTGGGGCTGCGGACGCTGACCATCATCGACTGGGCACTCAAGACCATCAACCGTGACCGGGCCAGAGACGGTGAAGAGCCTCTGGATATCGCGTTCATTCCTCTGGACGATGCGCCGACTTACCAGTTGCTGCAGCGCGCCGAAACCACGGCGGTGTTCCAGCTTGAATCGCGCGGCATGAAAGAGCTGATCAAGAAGCTCAAGCCCGACTGCCTGGAAGACCTCATCGCACTGGTTGCCCTGTTCCGTCCGGGGCCTTTGCAATCGGGCATGGTGGATGACTTCATCAACCGCAAGCACGGTCGCGCCGAACTGGCCTACCCGCACGTCGACTACCAGTACGAAGGGTTGCAACCGGTACTGGCTCCGACCTACGGCATCATCCTGTATCAGGAACAGGTGATGCAGATTGCCCAGGTCATGGCCGGTTACACCCTTGGCGGTGCTGACATGCTGCGCCGGGCGATGGGTAAGAAAAAGCCCGAGGAAATGGCCAAGCAGCGTGGCGGTTTCATTGAAGGTTGCAAGACCAACAACATCGATCCGGACCTCGCCGGTAACATTTTCGACCTGGTGGAAAAATTCGCCGGTTACGGTTTCAACAAATCCCACTCCGCTGCCTATGGCCTGGTGTCGTATCAGACTGCATGGCTGAAAACTCACTATCCGGCGCCGTTCATGGCGGCGGTACTGTCCGCGGACATGCACAACACCGACAAGGTCGTGACCCTGATCGAAGAAGTGCGGACCATGAAGCTGCGCCTCGATGCGCCGGACGTGAACATTTCAGAGTTCAAGTTCACGGTCAGCGACGATGGACGAATCCTGTACGGCCTGGGTGCGATCAAGGGCGTGGGTGAGGGGCCGGTGGAGGCCATTACCGAAGCGCGTGCCGCTGGCCCGTTCAAGGACCTCTTCGATTTCTGCGCCCGCGTCGACCTCAAGCGCGTCAACAAGCGGACGCTGGATGGCCTGATCCGCAGCGGTGCGCTGGACCGCCTCGGGCCTTACTTCTCGCATGAGCCCAAGGCATACCAGGCCAATATCGACCGTAATCGTTCGGTCCTGCTGGCTGCGCTGGAGGAGGCGATCCAGGCGGCCGAGCAAACGGCCCGCAGCCGCGACAGCGGGCACTCGGACCTGTTTGGTGGCTTGTTCGTCGAAGAAGATGCCGATGTCTATGCCAACCACCGCAAGACCCGTGAGCTGAGCCTCAAGGATCGCTTGCGGGGCGAGAAGGAAACCCTGGGCCTGTACCTGACCGGGCACCCGATCGATGAGTATGAAGGCGAAGTCCGGCGTTTCGCTCGCCAGCGAATCGTCGATCTCAAGCCTGCCCGCGATACCCAGACGGTGGCGGGGCTGATCATTGCCCTGCGGGTCATGAAGAACAAGAAGGGCGACAAGATGGGGTTCATTACCCTGGACGACCGCTCTGCCCGAATCGAAGCGTCGCTGTTTGCTGACGCGTTCCATTCGGCACAATCCCTTCTGCAGACCGATGCTATGGTGGTGGTTGAAGGGGAAATCAGTAACGACGATTTTTCCGGTGGCCTGCGGTTGCGCGCCAAGCGCGTCATGAGTATCGAGGATGCGCGTACCAATCTGGCAGAAAGCCTGCGCCTGACGGTGCATTCCGATGCGCTCAAGGGTGATCGCCTGCGCTGGCTGGGTGATCTGTGCAAGCGTCATCGAGGGGCATGCCCCATCACACTGGATTACACGGGGTCTGATGCCAGAGCGTTATTGCAGTTTGGCGAGGCGTGGAGAATTGATCCGGCGGACAGCTTGATTCAAGCTCTGCGTGACCAGTTCGGACGTGAGAACGTCTTCCTGCAGTATCGCTGAACGACTAGGCTCAGCCTGAACCTTTAATTTCGACCGGAAGACGCCCTTCCTCTGGATGGGGCGCTGACGGATCAACCGGCCGGCCTCTTGGCCGTCGACCCAAGACGGATGCCTATGAACCCGAATTTTCTTGATTTCGAACAGCCTATCGCTGACTTGCAAGCCAAGATCGAAGAACTGCGTTTGGTCGGTAACGACAACTCGCTGAACATCAGCGATGAAATCTCCCGGCTGCAAGACAAGAGCAATACGCTCACCGAAAGCATTTTCGGCAACCTGACCAGCTGGCAGATCGCCCGTATGGCGCGTCACCCACGCCGCCCTTACACCCTGGACTACATCGAGCACATCTTCACCGAGTTCGATGAGCTGCACGGTGACCGTCATTTCTCCGATGACGCGGCAATTGTCGGCGGTATTGCACGCCTGGACGACCAGCCAGTGATGGTGATCGGTCACCAGAAAGGCCGTGAAGTGCGTGAAAAGGTTCGTCGCAACTTCGGTATGCCGCGTCCTGAAGGCTACCGCAAGGCCTGCCGTCTGATGGAAATGGCCGAACGTTTCAAGATGCCGATCCTGACCTTCATCGACACGCCGGGTGCCTACCCGGGTATCGACGCCGAAGAGCGCAACCAGAGCGAGGCGATTGCCTGGAACCTGCGTGTCATGGCGCGTCTGAAGACGCCGATCATCGCAACCGTCATCGGTGAAGGCGGCTCCGGCGGCGCACTGGCCATTGGTGTCTGCGACCAGTTGAACATGTTGCAATACTCGACCTATGCGGTTATCTCGCCGGAAGGGTGTGCGTCGATCCTCTGGAAGACGGCCGAAAAGGCTCCGGATGCAGCGGAAGCCATGGGCATCACCGCCGAGCGCCTCAAGGGCCTGGGCATCGTCGACAAGGTGATCTCCGAGCCTCTGGGCGGTGCGCACCGTGATCCGGCAGCGGCTTCCGCCACTATCCGTGCCGAGCTGAGCAGCCAGTTGGCCATGCTCAAGAAGCTGGACACCGATGCACTGCTGGCGCGTCGTTATGAGCGCCTGATGAGTTACGGCGTCTGAGTCTTGGTAAAAGCGGATGATCTCTGTGGGAGCGAATTCATTCGCGAAGGCGGTTTAACGACTTCTTTCGCGGATGAATCCGCTCCTGCAGGGCTCTTCTGTGTACAGACATGATCTCCCCGCCAGGCTGCTTCAGGCCTTGGCACCCTGGCGTAACGCGCCTGTCTGGCATGTCGGTTTCTCCGGCGGCCTAGACTCCACCGTATTGCTGCACCTTCTGGCAGAACTCGCGACTCGCGAAAAGCTGCCGCCTCTCCATGCCATTCATGTCCACCACGGTCTGCAGAAAGCTGCCGATGGCTGGCCGGACCATTGTCGACAGGTCTGCCTGAAACTGGGTGTTCCCCTGCAGGTCGTTGCCGTACAGGTAAAGGCTGCCCCCAGTATCGAGCAGGCTGCCCGTGAGGCTCGCTATGAAGCCTTTACCGGATTGCTGGGGGGCGGAGAGCTGTTGCTGACCGCGCAGCACTGTGACGATCAGGCCGAGACATTGCTGTTCCGCCTTTTGCGAGGGGCAGGGGTGCGTGGGCTTGCCGCCATCCCAAGACAGCGGGTGTTGGGGCGCGGGCATCTGGTGAGGCCGTTGCTGGCGTTTTCCCGTACCGAGCTGGAGCATTATGCGCACCGGCATGGCTTGAGCTGGATCGAAGATCCCAGCAATGACGATCACCGGTTCTCGCGCAACTTTCTGCGTCAGCAGGTATTGCCTCTGCTGGCTTCTCGCTGGCCTCAGGTAACGTTCAGTCTGGCACGGACCGCCGAGCATATGGGCGAAGCGCAGCAGTTGCTGAGCGAGCTGGCCGAACAGGATCTGACCAATGCCCGTCCCGTGACACCTTTTGCATGGCTCGGTCTGCCGGTTTTGGCGCTGGAGCCGCTGGCCAGTCTGTCTGCTGCCCGGCAACGCAATGCACTGCGCCATTGGCTGGCGCCGTTGACCCGCTTGCCGGACACCGATCACTGGGCTGGCTGGCAGGCCTTGTGTCATGCGGGCGAAGGAGGGCGACCGCTATGGCGACTGGCCGATGGGGAATTGCACCGTGCCGGAGGGCATGTGTGGTGGCTGTCGGGGAGCTGGCTGCAACTGCCGGATGTGACACTGGACTGGCTGGACACCGGCACACCTCTGCTGTTGCCCGGCAATGGCCTGCTCAGGCTTGAAGGCGATAGCCCGGACGGTCCGTTGCAGGTGCGCTATCGCCAGGGGGGGGAAGTCATGAATCTACAGGGGCGTGGGCATCGCGATCTCAAGCGCTTGCTCAATGAACGCGATGTGCCGTTGTTCGTGCGCGGCAGATTGCCGCTGCTTTACCGTGACAATGAATTGCTGGCGGTCGCCAACCTCGCCGGACTGGACGGTGCGTGCCATGGAAACTGGCGCTTGAGCTGGGTTGCACCGACGAGCGACCAATGTTTGAGCTGAAAGGCCCTTTCAGGTAGACTACGCTCCCTTCTTGATACAGCTTCTGTTGGCTCTTTTGAATCAATTGAAGTTGCCGGTTACCAACCAGTGTTTACTGGGCGATTTCTTAAAATGTGGCGCCAATGGGCAGGCTTAGTGCCAGTCGGTTCAAACGCAGCAGTTTCGGGAGTGCACCGTGAATTTTGTCGGTAATCGGGGGCTTCGGCCTTCCTTCGCTTTCCCCGGCGGCTCTGACCGCTTTAACGCAGACTTCTAGGGTTTTTCATGACGCGCTACATCTTCGTCACGGGCGGTGTTGTTTCTTCATTGGGGAAAGGCATTGCCTCGGCTTCATTGGCGGCCATCCTGGAGGCGAGGGGACTTAAGGTCACCATGCTCAAGCTGGACCCCTACATCAACGTGGACCCGGGCACGATGAGTCCCTTCCAGCACGGTGAAGTGTTCGTCACCCATGACGGCGCCGAAACCGACCTGGACCTTGGTCACTATGAGCGGTTCATCCGCACCACCATGACCCAGAACAACAACTTCACCACCGGCCGTGTGTACGAACACGTCCTGCGCAAAGAGCGCCGTGGTGATTATCTGGGCGCGACCATTCAGGTCATTCCGCACATCACCGACGAAATCAAGCGCCGCATCATCAAGGGTGCCGGTGATGCCGACGTTGCTCTGGTCGAGATCGGCGGTACGGTCGGTGACATCGAGTCGCAACCGTTCCTGGAAGCCATCCGCCAGCTGCGCGTCGAGATCGGTGCCAAGCGCGCCATGCTGATGCACCTGACGCTGGTTCCGTACATCGCCACTGCTGGCGAGACCAAGACCAAACCGACTCAGCACTCGGTCAAGGAGCTGCGCTCCATCGGCCTGCAGCCTGACGTCCTGATCTGCCGCTCCGACCACCACGTCGATGTGTCCTCGCGTCGCAAGATCGCGCTGTTCACCAACGTTGAAGAGCGTGCGGTGATTTCCCTGGAAGACGCCGATACCATCTACAAGATCCCGGGCATGCTGCACGCCCAGGGCCTGGATGATTTCGTCGTCGAGCGTTTCGGCCTGCAATGCAACAGCGCCGACCTCTCCGAGTGGGACAAGGTCGTCGACGCCAAGCTGAACCCGGAGCACGAAGTCACCATCGCGATGGTCGGCAAGTACATGGAACTGCTCGACGCCTACAAGTCGTTGATCGAGGCCATGAGCCACGCCGGTATCACCAACCGCACCAAGGTGAACCTGCGTTACATCGATTCCGAAGACATCGAGAACAAGGGCACCAGCCTGCTCGAAGGCGTGGATGCCATTCTGGTTCCGGGCGGTTTCGGTCTGCGTGGTGTCGAAGGCAAGATCACTGCCGTTCAGTTCGCCCGCGAGAACAAGGTTCCTTACCTGGGTATCTGCCTGGGCATGCAAGTGGCCGTCATCGAGTTCGCCCGTAACGTGCTGGGCTGGAAAGACGCCAACTCCACCGAGTTCGACCGTGGCAGCGCTCACGCTGTCGTGGGTCTGATCACCGAGTGGGCAGACGCCACCGGTGCCGTGGAAACCCGTACCGAAAGTTCCGACCTGGGCGGCACCATGCGCCTGGGTGCGCAGGAGTGCCAGCTTGAGGCCGGTTCCCTGGTTCACGCCTGCTATGCCAACGACGTGATCGTCGAGCGTCACCGCCATCGCTATGAAGTGAACAACAACCTGCTGCCGCAATTGATCGAAGCCGGCCTGAAGGTTTCCGGTCGCTCCGGTGACGGTGCGCTGGTCGAAGTGGTCGAGGCTCCGGATCATCCATGGTTCGTGGCCTGCCAGTTCCACCCTGAGTTCACCTCGACGCCTCGTGACGGCCATCCGCTGTTCAGTGGTTTCGTCAAGGCCGCGCTGGCTCAACATCAGAAGAACGCCTGACAGGGATACAGAACATGGCTCAGAAAATCATCCGTGTAGGCTCGATCGAGATTGCCAACGACAAGCCCATGGTCTTGTTCGGCGGCATGAACGTGCTCGAGTCCCGGGACATGGCCATGCAGGTCTGTGAAGAATATGTGCGGGTGACCGAAAAGCTCGGTATCCCGTATGTGTTCAAGGCCAGCTTCGACAAGGCCAACCGCTCGTCCATGCACTCCTACCGTGGCCCAGGCCTGGAAGCGGGCATGCGGATCTTCGAAGAGATCAAGAAAACCTTCAATGTTCCGCTGATCACCGATGTCCACGAGCCTGAGCAGGCGGCGGTCGTTGCCGAAGTCTGCGACATCATCCAGCTGCCGGCTTTCCTGTCGCGCCAGACGGACCTTGTCGTTGCCATGGCCCGTACCGGTGCAGTGATCAACATCAAGAAGGCCCAGTTCCTTGCACCTCAGGAAATGAAACACATCCTGAACAAGTGCGAAGAAGCTGGTAACGAGCAGTTGATCCTGTGCGAGCGCGGTTCCAGCTTCGGTTATAACAACCTGGTCGTGGACATGCTCGGCTTCGGCATCATGAAGCAGTTCGACTACCCGGTCTTCTTCGACGTGACCCATTCCCTGCAAATGCCGGGTGGTCGCGCCGATTCCGCCGGTGGTCGTCGTGCCCAGGTCCTGGAACTGGCCAAGGCTGGCATCAGCCAGAATCTGGCGGGTCTGTTCCTCGAGGCGCACCCCGATCCAGACAACGCCAAATGCGATGGCCCCTGTGCCTTGCGTCTGGACAAGCTGGAGCCGTTCCTGGCCCAGCTCAAGGCTTTGGATGAACTTGTCAAAAGTTTTCCGACAGTCGAGACCGCTTGAGCCCGGTTCTCCGGTAAAGTGCCGTCCCCCGTCCTTGCGTCGGGGGCTGTCTCATTCAGGCCTGCCCTGTTTCTAGCCTGACAGCGATAATCGTTTTTTCCCAGCTGCGTCGTTTTCGTCAATCTTGGAGTGTTTACAACAATGGCAAAAATCGTCGACATCAAAGGTCGTGAAGTTCTCGACTCCCGTGGCAATCCCACCGTGGAAGCAGATGTGCTCCTCGATAACGGCATCATCGGCACAGCATGTGCGCCGTCCGGTGCTTCTACCGGCTCGCGCGAAGCGCTCGAGCTGCGTGATGGCGACAAGAGCCGTTACCTGGGCAAGGGTGTTCTCAAGGCTGTAGCCAACATCAACGGTCCTATCCGCAACCTGTTGCTGGGCAAGGATCCGGTTGATCAGAAGGCACTGGATCAGGCGATGATCGCGCTGGACGGTACCGAGAACAAGGCCAACCTGGGCGCCAACGCCATCCTGGCCGTCTCCCTGGCCGCAGCCAAGGCTGCCGCGCAGGATCAGGATCTGCCGCTGTACGCACACATCGCCAACCTCAATGGCACTCCGGGCGTCTACTCGATGCCGGTTCCGATGATGAACATCATCAACGGTGGCGAGCATGCCGATAACAACATCGATATCCAGGAGTTCATGGTTCAGCCGGTCGGCGCCAAGACCTTCTCCGATGCGCTGCGCATGGGCACCGAGATTTTCCACCACCTCAAGGCTGTTCTGAAGGCTCGCGGCCTGAACACTGCCGTGGGTGACGAGGGTGGTTTCGCACCTAACCTGGCTTCCAACGAAGACGCTCTGGGCGCCATCGCCGAAGCCGTGGCCAATGCCGGTTACAAGCTGGGCACCGACGTGACCCTGGCTCTGGACTGCGCAGCCAGCGAGTTCTACGAAGACGGTAAATACAACCTGTCCGGCGAAGGTCATTCCTTCGACGCTGCCGGTTTTGCCGATTACCTGGCCGGTCTGACCCAGCGCTACCCGATCATTTCGATCGAAGACGGTCTGGACGAGTCCGACTGGGCTGGCTGGAAGGTCCTCACCGACAAGATCGGCGAGAAGGTGCAACTGGTCGGTGACGACCTGTTCGTGACCAACACCAAGATCCTGAAAGAAGGCATCGACAAGAAGATCGCCAACTCGATCCTGATCAAGTTCAACCAGATCGGCTCCCTGACCGAGACGCTGGAAGCCATCCAGATGGCCAAGGCTGCCGGTTACACCGCCGTGATCTCCCACCGCTCCGGTGAAACCGAAGATTCGACCATTGCCGATCTGGCAGTCGGTACCTCGGCCGGTCAGATCAAGACGGGTTCGCTGTGCCGCTCCGACCGCGTTTCCAAGTACAACCAATTGCTGCGTATCGAAGAGCAACTGGGTGCCAAGGCCGTATACCGTGGCCGTGCAGAGTTTCGCGGCTGAGTCGTAGATGGTAAAAGACATCGGGTGCTGTAGAAAAAACCGGCCTTGCCGACATATCCTGCAGCCCTGATGCGGACGCTCCGCTGTAATCGGGAGTGATTGAGCCTGGCTTATGTCAGGCTCAATGCCCTCAGTCGATTGTTCATATTGTTGGCTCTGCAGTCTTTTTTACTGGGTACCTGATATTTCATGCGCAGTCCTAACTGGTTGTTCCTGATCCTGATCCTGCTGCTCGGCGGTCTTCAGTATCGCTTGTGGGTGGGTAATGGAAGCCTGGCGCAAGTGGCCAGTCTGACCGAACAGATTGCAGAACAGCACGCCGAAAACGAAAGCCTGCTTGAGCGCAATCGTGTTCTGGACGCTGAGGTCATGGAACTGAAAAAGGGCCTTGAAACCGTAGAAGAACGTGCCCGCCATGAGCTTGGCATGGTCAAGGATGGCGAAACCCTCTATCAGTTGGCGCAATGACGTTGGTGCAATGAACGACTCCCTTCCTGCCTTCTGGGCAGTGATTCCTGCCGCGGGCATCGGTGCTCGCATGGCAGCAGACCGTCCCAAGCAATACCTGCAACTGGGCGGCCTCACTATTCTTGAACACAGCCTGCTCTGCTTTCTCGATCACCCCCGGCTCAAGGGCATGGTGATCAGTCTGGCTGTGGATGATCCCTACTGGCCAACCTTGCCCTGCGCCCAGGATTCCCGAATCCAGCGTGTGAATGGCGGCAAGGAGCGTTCGGACTCCGTGCTCAATGCCTTGTTGCATCTGCATGCGCAAGGTGCCAGCGATGACGACTGGGTGCTGGTCCACGATGCGGCGCGACCTAATCTGGCGCGCAGCGATCTGGATAACCTGTTGGGTGAACTGGCGAATGATCCCGTGGGTGGCCTGCTGGCCGTGCCTGCCCGGGATACGCTCAAGCGTGCCGACAGCAATGGCCGGGTCACTGAAACAGTGGACCGCAGCCTGATCTGGCAAGCCTATACGCCGCAAATGTTCCGGCTGGGTGCCTTGCACCGGGCACTGGCTGACAGTCTGGTATCGAATGTGAATATTACCGATGAAGCTTCGGCCATCGAATGGGCGGGGCAGTCGCCCCGTTTGATCGAAGGGCGCTCCGACAACATCAAGGTCACGCGTCCCGAAGACCTTGAGTGGTTGCGTCAGCGCCGATCAGCGGGCAATTAAGCGCTGTATTCCTGACGCATCGCCAATCCCTCTTTCAAGTAATCGACCAGCTTGCGCACCTTGGGTGACAGGTGCCGCTGCTGCGGGTAGAGCGCCCATACAGCTGTGTTAGGTGGTTGATGCGCTTCAAGCAGGGAAACCAGAGCTCCGCTTTTCAGGTGTTCCTGCACGTAGTAATCCGGCAACTGACACAGGCCGACGCCCTGTAGCGCAGCGTCCAGCACGGCCTGTCCGCTGTTGCAGCGCCAGTTGCCCTGAACCCGCTGTGAAAACTCCTTGCCGTCCTGGCGCAGCAGCCAGGTGTCATTGCCTCCGATCAGGCAATTGTGACGACTTAATTCCGACAGGCTATGAGGCCGACCATAACGCTCCAGATAGGACGGGGAGGCGCACAGGTACATGCGTCGCGGTGCCAGTCGTGTCGCGACCAGTCGCGAATCCTGTAAGCGGCCCAGGCGAATGGCCAGATCCATCCCTTCATGAACCAGATCCAGTGTGTCGTTGCTCAGTTCGATATCCACGCGCAGGTGCGGGTAGAGGTCCATGAAGCGTGTGACCAGCGGCGTGATGAAGCGCTCGCCATAAGCCACGGCGCAGGTCATGCGCAGCAACCCCTTCGGTTCGCTGGTGAGGTCGCCAATGGCGCGCAGGGCTTCTTCGCGTCCATCCTGCAGACGCTGGCAATGATGCAGAAATGTCTGGCCGGCTTCGGTCAGGGCCACGCGTCGGGTACTGCGGTAAAGCAGACGGGTTTGCAGGCGCTCTTCCAGACGAACGATCTGTCGACTGATGTGCGAGGACGAAACGCCCAGGCGTTGAGCGGCCGCGGTGAACTGCCCGCATTCAGCGACAGCGACGAACTCGTCCAGTCCTTCCCAGCGATTTGTGTACATCGATTATCCCTGTACAGCAATAATGTTTTGCTTTTGCCCGGATTATTCACCGAAAGGCACTGTACTACACTGCGAGCCTGTTTTTATCTCGCTGGAGAAGATCCATGATCAAGTCACGTGCTGCAGTGGCCTTTGAAGCCAAGAAACCATTGGAAATCGTTGAAGTCGACGTCGCCATGCCCAAGGCCGGTGAAGTGTTGCTGCGCGTCGTGGCTTCGGGCGTCTGCCATACGGACGCCTACACCCTGTCCGGTGCCGATCCGGAAGGCATCTTCCCGGCGATTCTGGGTCACGAAGGTGGTGCCATCGTCGAGGCCATCGGCGAGGGCGTGACATCGGTAGCCGTCGGTGACCATGTCATCCCGCTGTACACACCGGAATGTCGTCAGTGCAAATTCTGCCTGTCGGGTAAGACCAACCTCTGCCAGTCGATTCGTGCGACTCAGGGTAAAGGCCTGATGCCTGATGGGACTGCGCGCTTTTCCTACAAAGGTCAGCCGATTTTCCACTACATGGGAACCTCGACCTTCTCCGAATACACAGTGCTGCCAGAAATCTCGGTGGCCAAGATCCAGAAAGAAGCCCCGCTGGAAAAAGTCTGTCTGCTGGGTTGCGGCGTCACCACCGGTATCGGTGCGGTTCTCAATACTGCCAAGGTAAAACCGGGTGACACCGTTGCAATCTTTGGTCTGGGCGGCATTGGTCTGTCGGCTGTCATCGGTGCGGTCAAGGCCAAGGCAGCGCGCATCATCGCCATCGACATCAACCCGGCCAAGTTCGAGATCGCCAGGCAATTGGGTGCAACCGACTGCGTGAACCCGAAAGACTACGATCGTCCGATCCAGGAAGTGATCGTCGACATGACCGATGGTGGCGTGGACTTCTCCTTCGAGTGCATCGGCAATGTGCAACTGATGCGCGCAGCGCTTGAGTGCTGCCACAAGGGCTGGGGTGAGTCGGTAATCATCGGTGTGGCCGGTGCCGGTCAGGAAATCGCTACCCGTCCGTTCCAGTTGGTAACCGGTCGCGTCTGGCGTGGTTCTGCTTTCGGTGGGGTACGTGGTCGTACCGAGTTGCCAAGCTATGTCGACATGTCGCAAACCGGCGAAATCCCGCTGGATACCTTCATCACCCACACCATGGGTCTGGAAGACATCAACAAGGCATTCGACCTGATGCACGAAGGCAAAAGCATTCGTTCTGTCATTCATTTTTGAGCGTAGCTACAAGCTGCAAGCTATAAGCGGCAAGAGGGCGTACGGCTTTCTTGCGGCTTGAGGCTTGAGGCTTGGAGCTTGGAGCTTGGAGCTTGGAGCTAAAACCCATGTCCCTGGAAAATCTTTCCTGCCAGAAAAGCTTCGGCGGCTGGCTTAAACGTTACAAGCATCACTCTGCAGAGTTGGGCTGTGACATGGTGTTTGCCGTATACCTGCCGCCTCAGGCAGAGCAGGGCGGCAAGCTGCCGGTGCTCTACTGGTTGTCCGGCCTGACCTGCAACGACGAAAACTTCATGCAGAAGGCCGCAGCCCAACGGGTCGCTGCCGAACTGGGGTTGATCCTGGTTGCACCCGATACCAGTCCGCGTGGTGCCGATGTGCCCGATGATCCGGACGGCGCCTGGGACTTCGGCCTTGGGGCAGGGTTTTACCTGAACGCCACGGCGCAACCCTGGGCCAAGCATTATCGGATGCACGATTACGTGGTCAACGAACTGCCTGCCCTGGTCGAAGAGCATTTTCCTGCTTCACCAGCTCGCGGTATCAGTGGTCACTCGATGGGCGGTCACGGGGCGCTGGTTTGTGCCTTGCGCAACCCGGGGCGCTACCGGTCGGTGTCGGCGTTCTCGCCCATCAGCAATCCCATGGATTGCCCGTGGGGCCAGAAGGCGTTCTCCCGCTATCTGGGAGAAGACCGTTCACGCTGGCGCGAGTGGGACGCCACCGTGTTGATTGCCGAAGCCTCTGAAAAGTTGCCGATCCTTGTGGATCAGGGTGACCGGGATGATTTTCTGGTCAATCAGCTCAAGCCCGAGGCGCTGGTTCAGGCGGCCAAGGCTGCACAGCATCCGCTGACCCTGAGGATGCAACCTGGCTATGATCACAGCTACTTTTTCATTGCCAGCTTCATCGAGGATCATCTTCGCCATCACGCAGCGGCCTTGAGCTGATGCCTGACAGGCCCTAACTTGCCTCAAAGCAGGTAGAATCACGCCCTGACTTTTTTCAGGGCGTTTTTCTATGCGTATTGGCCATGGCTATGATGTGCACCGTTTCGCTGAGGGCGATTTCATTACCTTGGGCGGCGTGCGGATTGCACACGGTTTCGGCCTGCTGGCTCATTCCGATGGTGACGTCCTGCTGCATGCGCTGAGCGATGCCTTGCTGGGCGCTGCTGCGCTGGGCGATATCGGTAAACACTTTCCTGACACAGACCCGCAGTTCAAGGGGGCGGACAGCCGCGTGCTGCTGCGTCATGTGCTCAAGCAGGTTCAGGGCAAAGGCTGGAAAGTCGGCAATGTCGACGCCACCATCGTGGCTCAGGCCCCCAAGATGGCTCCCCATATCGATTCCATGCGGGCTTTGATTGCCGCTGATCTCCAGGTTGAGTTGGATCAAGTGAACGTAAAAGCCACTACTACTGAAAAACTCGGCTTCGTTGGCCGTGAAGAAGGCATCGCGGTGCATGCCGTCGCGCTGTTGTTGCGCGCATGACCGAACTGGACCTTCTGGGCCCGCGGGCCTACGGCGATGCGCTGGGAAGTGCTGTTCTCAAGGCTACGGCCGAAGACTTCCAGGTCGATGAAGTGCTGGACATTCCCTTGTCCGGGGATGGTGAACATCTCTGGCTCTGGGTCGAGAAGCGAGGTCTCAACACCGAAGAGGCTGCCCGTCGCCTGGCCCGCGCTGCCGGTGTTCCGTTGCGGACGGTCAGCTATGCAGGGCTCAAGGACCGCCAGGCCCTGACGCGTCAGTGGTTCAGCATCCAGTTGCCGGGCAAGGCCGATCCGGATCTTTCGGCAGCCCAGGACGATACGCTGCACATCCTCAAGACCAGCCGCCACAGGCGCAAACTCCAGCGCGGTGCCCATTCGGCCAACGGCTTCACGTTGCGACTGACCGGGTTGAATGCGGACAAGGACGCCTTGAATCAGCGTCTGGAGTCCATTGCCCGTAAAGGGATTCCCAATTATTTCGGTGCCCAGCGTTTCGGCCATCAAGGCGGCAACCTGGGCGAAGCTCGCGATTACGCCGGGCGTCAGGCGTTGCCGGAGCAGCGCAATGTGCGTTCCCGGCTGTTGTCGACGGTACGCAGCTATCTGTTCAACCGGGTGCTGGCTGCACGTGTTGCCGACGGAAGCTGGCAATGTGCGCAGGTCGGTGATCTGCTGGCCTTTACCGACAGTCGCAGCTTTTTCCCGGCGGGTATTGCCGAGTGCAGCGATCCCCGGCTGGATATTCTCGATCTGCACCCGACCGGGCCTCAATGGGGCGAAGGCCCTTCGCCAGCGTCCGGTGCGACCGCCGAGCTGGAAAACGGCATTGCCCGTGATGAAGCGGCGCTGTGCGAATGGCTGATAAAGGCGGGAATGGAGCATGAACGTCGCATACTGCGGCTGCCCATTGGGCGTTTGACGTGGCATTATCCCGAGTCTGACATTTTGCAACTGGAATTCGTCCTTCCACCCGGATGCTTTGCCACTGTATTGGTGCGTGAGCTTGTTGATCTGGTGTCGGTTGGGCAGACGGACAGCCCATGCGTATTCTGATTTCAAACGATGATGGGGTAACAGCACCCGGTCTCGCGGCGCTGTATGCGGCGCTGGAAGACTATGCCGAGTGCGTGGTTATCGCTCCCGATCAAGATAAAAGCGGCGCCAGCAGCTCGTTGACGCTCGACCGGCCGTTGCACCCGCACACGCTGCCCAATGGTTTCATCGGCCTGAACGGCACGCCGACAGACTGCGTTCACCTGGGGCTCAACGGGCTTCTGGAGCAGGAACCGGACATGGTGGTGTCGGGCATCAACCTGGGGGCCAACCTCGGGGATGATGTCCTGTACTCCGGCACGGTTGCCGCCGCGCTCGAAGGGCGGTTTCTGCAGCGGCCTTCGTTTGCCTTTTCGTTTCTGTCGCGTCAGCCGGACAACCTGGCCACGGCCGCCCACTATGCTCGCGTGCTGGTCGAGGCCCATGAGCTACTGGACCTGCCGCCGCGTACGGTGCTGAACGTCAATATCCCGAATCTGCCGCTTGAACATGTGCGCGGCATTCAGTTGACCCGCCTGGGGCATCGTGCCCGTGCCGCAGCGCCTGTGAAGGTTGTCGACCCTCGCGGTCGTGCCGGATACTGGATCGCGGCTGCCGGTGATGCGGAAGACGGCGGGGCCGGTACGGATTTCCATGCGGTCATGCAGGGGTACGTATCGATTACACCGTTGCAACTGGATCGAACCTATCAGGACGGCTTCAGTAGCCTGAACACCTGGCTGGAGGGGCTGCGCTGATGTCACGCGAGCAAGATGATCTGGTACGCCGCGGGATCGGGATGACCTCGCAGCGTACCCGCGAGCGCCTGATTCAGCGCCTGTACGAAGAAGGCCTGTCCAATACCCGCGTTCTGGATGTCATTCGCAAGACGCCACGGCATCTGTTCGTGGATGAAGCCCTTGCACATCGAGCCTATGAAGACACGGCTCTGCCGATCGGGCATAACCAGACCATTTCCCAGCCTTACATGGTTGCTCGCATGAGCGAACTGCTGCTGGCGGCCGGTCCGCTGGACAAGGTGCTGGAGATCGGTACGGGTTCGGGTTATCAGACGGCTGTGCTGGCCCAGCTCGTCGAGCGAGTGTTCTCCGTAGAGCGCATCAAGGTTCTGCAGGACCGTGCCAAGGAGCGTCTGGTCGAGCTGAACCTGCGCAATGTGGTCTTCCGCTGGGGTGACGGCTGGGAAGGGTGGCCTGCCCTGGCGCCCTATAACGGCATCATTGTGACGGCGGTTGCCACGGACGTGCCGCAAGCCTTGCTTGATCAGTTGGCTCCGGGTGGGCGACTGGTCATTCCGGTCGGTTCCGGTGAAGTGCAGCAGTTGATGCTGATCGTTCGAGAGGAAAACGGATTTTCCCGGCATGTGCTGGGTGCTGTGCGATTTGTGCCCTTGCTCAACGGGCCTCTGGCCTGAAACGCAGCCCGAGTGAATTCTGGCCGCGCTCGTCGGTCTATTCACCCTGTCGAGCAGGGTGGGGTATGGCAGCATGGCATCATTTCGCATACATGATTCATACAAGGCAACTGCTTTATACAGTTAATCATGGGTTGCCACCGTTCTTGCGGCACAATAGGCATCTTTTGAATTCAGTCACCAGTAAAGGGAGTGGCGGGTGAGTCACACAGTCATTCGACAGCTCAGGTCTTCGGCAAGTTATCAGCGTCTGGCGATTGGCATTGCACTCAGTGTCCTCCTGGTCGGTTGCGCGAGTTCTCCTTCGGGTGGTGTTCGTGTCGTCGATCGCAACGGTAACCTTGAGTCGCAAAGACAGGCTGTTACCACCGGCCAATATGTCGTACGACGTGGCGATACCCTGTTTTCCATTGCATTTCGTTACGGCTGGGACTGGAAAGCCCTGGCTGCCCGTAACCAGATTCCAGAGCCCTACACGATTAAACCCGGTCAGACGATTCGTTTTGACGGGCGTTCAAATTCAACATCCGAAGCCGTGGCTACCTCGTCGGCTGTTGTGCGTCCGGTTCCGGCCACGTCGAGCACATCCACCCGGACGAGTCCGTCGGGCTCGGTCAAGACAACGGTTATTTCCCGGCCTGTTGCAGTTGCACCGGTGGTAATACCGCCTTCCGGGGATACTTCTGCGGGGGCTGCAGGTAAATCCCCGACAGGCTGGGCGTGGCCCGCAAATGGCACTTTGATAGGAAAATTTTCCTCAAACGGTAGTTTGAATAAAGGAATTGATATCGCTGGGGATTTGGGACAGCCTGTTTTAGCCGCGTCTGATGGATCAGTCGTTTACGCCGGAAGTGGATTACGGGGCTACGGCGAATTGATCATCATCAAACACAGCGATACCTACGTCAGTGCCTACGGTCACAACCGCAGGCTTTTGGTTCGGGAGGGGCAACAGGTCAAGGCCGGGCAGACAATTGCCGAAATGGGGTCAACAGGAACTGACCGGGTGAAGCTGCATTTTGAGATTCGCCGACAAGGAAAACCTGTAGATCCGCTGCAATTTCTACCACGTCGTTGACGGTTGTCAGCCTGTTCCTGACGCAGAGGGAATGGGCTCGAGTGTTGCCAGGGATATGGCGACGCAGAGCTTGAGGTCGAACTCACCAAAGGACTATAACAATGGCTCTTAGCAGCGAAGCGCCGGAGTTTGACATCGATGATGAAGTGCTCCTCATGGAAACCGGCATTGTCCTGGAGGACATCTCGACCGAGAAGCAGCCGTCTACTGCCGCCTCGGATCGAAGCAAGGCCAAGCACGCCTCATCGCTCAAACAGCACAAATATATTGATTACACCCGGGCGCTTGATGCTACCCAGTTGTATCTCAATGAAATAGGGTTCTCTCCCCTGCTGTCCCCGGAAGAGGAGGTCCATTTTGCGAGATTGTCGCAAAGTGGCGATCCGGCTGGACGCAAGCGCATGATTGAAAGCAATCTGCGGCTGGTGGTCAAAATTGCCAGGCGCTATGTCAATCGTGGGTTGTCATTGCTTGACTTGATCGAAGAGGGCAATCTGGGGTTGATCCGGGCTGTCGAAAAGTTCGATCCGGAACGTGGTTTTCGTTTCTCGACCTACGCGACATGGTGGATTCGTCAGACCATCGAGCGGGCCATCATGAATCAGACCCGGACCATCCGGTTGCCGATTCATGTCGTCAAGGAGTTGAACGTCTACCTGCGTGCCGCTCGCGAACTGACGCAAAAGCTCGATCACGAACCGTCTCCCGAAGAGATTGCCAGCCTGCTGGAAAAACCGGTCGGGGAGGTCAAGCGCATGCTCGGGCTCAACGAACGTGTGTCTTCCGTGGATGTCTCTCTGGGGCCTGATTCGGACAAGACTCTGCTTGATACCCTGACGGATGATCGTCCCACGGATCCTTGCGAGCTTCTGCAGGATGATGATCTTTCCCAGAGTATCGACCAGTGGCTGTCGGAGCTGACTGACAAGCAGCGTGAGGTGGTGATTCGCCGCTTCGGCCTGCGTGGGCATGAAAGCAGTACGCTTGAGGATGTAGGGCTTGAAATTGGCCTTACCCGTGAGCGTGTCCGGCAGATACAGGTTGAAGGTCTGAAGCGTCTGCGTGAAATCCTCGAAAAGAATGGTCTTTCGAGCGAGTCCCTTTTCCAATAAAAACCTCCCCTGCGTGATAAAGGCCGATGTAAACAGCAAATGTTTACATCGGCCTTTTACATGATCCTTATCCTATAAACCTTGTCCGAAGCTTTCGGGCGAAAGGGAAGCAATGGTTTTCGCAGAAACATGCGCGCGATGCGTAAGCCTTTACTTACCTGTTTCGTAAGTGATCGAAGGCTTGATGAGCGGGATAAAAGATTTTTTCGTATTGGCCAGGTTTTAATTGATTGAATTAAGGGAAGTTTTATTTTTCACCCGGCCAGGTAAGAAATATCCGGCTGCATTCTCGGGAGTTGCCCCCGGCCTGAAAATCACTAATATCAAAACTGTGCAAACGGACAGGCACAGGCAGTCAAGGAAGACCGTCAGGGACATCGCAAGAAGCGATTCATCAGGATGATGAAAGGGATCAAAGGGATTAGGGAAAAAATGTGGGCGGGTCATACCGCCCCTTTTTTTTGCCTGTCGAAACGGGTCTTGCAGGCACAAAAAAGGCCCGGTAGGGCCTTTTTGACGATCCGGGAACTCAGCGTTCCAGATCTGCGATCTTGCCTGTCTTGCCGTCCCATTCTTCTGCGTCGGGCAGGGCATCTTTTCTTTCAGTGATGCTGGGCCATATTTCGGCGAGTTCGGCGTTAAGCTCGATAAAGTTTTCCATGCCGCTGGGAACCTCATCTTCGGAGAAGATGGCTTGCGCAGGGCATTCAGGCTCACACAGTGCGCAATCGATGCACTCATCCGGGTGAATCACCAGGAAGTTCGGCCCTTCGTAGAAGCAGTCCACCGGACAGACTTCTACGCAGTCGGTGTACTTGCACTTGATGCAGTTGTCGGTGACGACGAAGGTCATTTCTAATTTTCTCCTCAGGCGGCTGCAGCAGAGCCCTTCCAGACAGGGTTGCCAGATTCGGGGAGTTTCCCGGCCTTATGAAAACACGTGCTTGTGGTGGGCGTTCCCGAGGCAACCTTACGGTGTGTCTCTGCAGCCCGACCCTTGGTTCGCTGCGTTTTCACGCGGCTCGACTAGCTGCCCAACCAGGCTAAAAGCTGAGAGCATCCCAAACCGCGCGGGATTCTAACAGCTTGTAGCGCTTCGCGTCAGATCCGAGTTTGCAATGAGTACAACAATTCCAGAGCCTGTCGAGGGGTCATATCGTCGATTTTTGCCTTCGACAGCTCTTCAAGTACCGGGTGAGGCAGGCTTGCAAACAGGTCGCTCTGCATGGGCGCAGCCGGTTTTCCTGGCTTGGGACGAGGTTGCTCATGGGGCAGGCTGGTGGTTTCCAGGCGCAGCAGATGCTCCTTGGCGCGAGTGATCACTTTGCCTGGAACCCCCGCCAGCTGGGCAACCGCCAGTCCATAGCTCTGGCTTGCCGGGCCGGGAAGGACCCGGTGCAGGAACACGATTCGCTCATTGTGCTCGGTGGCGTTCAGGTGCACGTTGGTGACCAGCGGTTCGCTCTCGGGCAATACCGTCAGCTCGAAATAGTGCGTGGCGAACAAGGTATAGGCGCGCAACTGGGCGAGGCATTCTGCCGCAGCCCAGGCCAGCGACAGGCCATCGAATGTACTGGTGCCGCGTCCGACTTCGTCCATCAGCACGAGGCTGCGATCGGTGGCGTTGTGCAGGATGTTCGCGGTTTCGCTCATTTCCACCATGAAGGTCGAGCGTCCGCCCGCCAGATCGTCGCTGGAACCGATACGGGTGAAGATCCTGTCGACCAGAGAAAGCTCGCAACTGGCAGCCGGCACGAAGCTGCCAATATGGGCCAGCAACACGATCAACGCTGTCTGGCGCATATAGGTCGATTTACCGCCCATGTTCGGGCCGGTAATGACCAGCATGCGGGTGCTGTCATCCAGCGACAGGTCGTTGGCCACGAAGGGCGTCGAGAGAACCTGCTCGACCACGGGGTGGCGGCCCTGATCGATGCGCATGCACGGTTCGCTGACGAAGCGTGGGCAGTTCAGGTCCAGATTCAATGCCCGTTCGGCCAGGTTGCTCAGGACGTCCAGTTCGGCCAGAGCGGCAGCGGTGTCCTGCAGCGGTGCCAGATGACCAATCAGGTCTTCGAGCAAGGCTTCGTAGAGCATCTTTTCCCGGGCCAGGGCGCGGCTCTTGGCTGACAGCGCCTTGTCCTCGAACTCTTTGAGCTCGGGCGTAATGAAGCGCTCGGCCCCCTTGAGGGTCTGGCGACGGATGTAGTCGGCAGGTGCCTGTTCGGCCTGTTTGCTGGGCAGCTCGATGAAATAGCCGTGAACACGGTTGTAACCGACTTTCAGGTTGGCCAGTCCGGTACGGGCCTTTTCGCGGGCTTCCAGATCGATGAGGAACTGGCCGGCGTTTTCACTGAGTGACTGCAACTCGTCGAGCTCGGCATCGTAACCGGTCTTCAGTACGCCGCCGTCGCGAATCACAGCAGGCGGGTTATCGATGATTGCCCTTTGCAGCAGGTCGGCCAGCTCAGGGTAAGTGCTGGTGGTCTGAGCCAGTTGCTGAATATGAGGGGCTTCCAGATCTGCCATGGCGCGTTGCAGCTCCGGCAGGGCGCTCAGCGCGTCACGCAGGCGTGCAAGGTCGCGTGGGCGGGCATTGCGCAAGCCGATCCGCGCCAGGATGCGCTCGATGTCGCCGATTTCCTTGAGCTGTGGCTGCAGGTTCTCGAAGCGGTAGCGTTCCAGAAAGCATCCGATGGAAGTCTGACGGGCTTGCAGGATCGTCAGATCACGCAGGGGGCGATTGAGCCAGCGGGTCAGCAGGCGTGTCCCCATGGCAGTCTGGCAACGGTCCATGACCGATTGCAGGGTGTTGTCGCGACCGCCGGCCAGGTTGGTGTCCAGTTCCAGGTTGCGGCGGCTTGCGCCGTCCAGCACCACGGTGTCGTCGAGACGTTCATGACGCAGGCTGCGCAAGTGCGGCAACGCTGTACGCTGGGTTTCCTTGGCGTAGCCCAGCAGGCAGCCTGCGGCACCGATGGCCAGTGTCAGGTTTTCACAGCCAAAGCCCTTGAGGTCCTGGGTCGCGAACTGCTGGCACAGGCTCTTATGCGCAGAGTCACGCTCGAAATCCCAGGGCGCACGGCGGCGAGAACCACGGCGCTTCTCGGCCGGCAGACCCTGTGGCCAGTCATCGGGAATCAGCAGTTCCACAGGGTTGATGCGCTCAAGCTCGGCCAGCAGGTTTTCCCAGCCCTTGATCTCGAGCACGCTGAAGTTGCCGCTGGTGATGTCCAGCACCGCAAGGCCAAACAACCGTTCGTCGCCCAGAACGGCCGCGATCAGGTTGTCCCGACGCTCATCGAGCAAGGCTTCGTCGCTGATGGTGCCCGGGGTGATGATGCGCACGACCTGACGTTCGACAGGCCCTTTACTGGTGGCCGGGTCGCCGATCTGTTCGCAGATCACGACGGATTCCCCCAGCTTGACCAGCTTGGCCAGATACCCTTCGGCGGCGTGGTAGGGAATGCCGCACATGGGAATGCTTTGCCCTGCCGACTGACCGCGTGCTGTCAGGGTGATATCCAGCAGCTTGGCGGCTTTCTTGGCGTCCTCGTAGAAGATTTCATAGAAGTCGCCCATGCGATAGAACATCAACTGGTCGAGGTGCTGGTTCTTCAGCTTCCAGTATTGCTGCATCATCGGGGTGTGCGAGGAGAGATCGGAAATTGCTTTATTCATCAGTCGGCTGGGCAAGTTCGTTGAATTCGTGGAAAGAGTGGGCAAGATTCGGCATATGGCCTTTCGCCCTCGTGGTGTGAGGGCGGGCGCCGTGTTTTTGCGATGGGCGCAAGGTTAACACGGGCATCCCCGACAACGCAGGCATGGCTGCCATTGACTGTTTCATGAGCGAAGATTTCCAGAAGGGCCTGAGCGGGAATTTGCCATATAGACTTCCAGCGTTGCCGCTCAATCACGGGCGGTGGCTATAAAAAAGGACTTTTATATGGCAAACAAACGAGCAAGGGATTCGGGCAGCGGACGCTTCATTCCTGTGGAAGAAGCCAGGCGTCGCCCCAAAGAGACAACCATTGAGACGATCAGAAAACCCTGTCCGAAGAAAAAAGAGTCATAGTTGCCTTTTGGCGAGCGGTTGCCCAGGCGGCCGCTTTGATGCTTCTGTAGCCTTTTTACAGTTCGACAGGAAAAGACCGTGGATGAAATTACCCGGCTTGCCGCTTCGCTCGGCAGGTGCCTGCAAGCCATCGATGCTCAGGTCAGCACCGCCGAGTCCTGCACCGGTGGTGGGATTGCTGAGGCGATTACCCGCATCGGCGGCAGCTCTGCCTGGTTCGAAGCCGGCTATGTGACCTATTCCAATGATCAGAAGACCCGGCAACTCGATGTGCCGGCCGAGTTGTTCGCGACGGTCGGTGCCGTCAGCCAGCCTGTCGTGGAGGCCATGGTTCGTGGTGCCCGGAACAAAAGTGGTGCTCGCTTCGCCGTGGCGGTCAGCGGTGTGGCCGGGCCGGGCGGTGGTTCGCCCGAAAAGCCGGTGGGTACGGTATGGCTGTGCTGGGGGGCGGACGAGCAGCTCATTGCGCAGCGTCGGCAATTCGACGGCGATCGCGACGAGGTGCGCCGACAAACGGTGAAGGCCGCATTAGAGGGGCTGATACGGCTTGCCGACGGAGAAATGCCAAAACAGGGGTAGGCGAGCGCTCATCCCTGTGGAATAATACTGTCTACTTATACAGGTGTTGTGGCCAGCCAGGCCCCAAATTGAATTTGATTACGTGAGGACTTCAATGGACGACAACAAGAAAAAAGCCTTGGCTGCGGCCTTGGGTCAGATCGAGCGTCAATTCGGTAAAGGCGCCGTCATGCGCATGGGCGACCATGATCGCCAGGCTATTCCTTCCATCTCCACCGGTTCGCTGGGCCTGGACATCGCACTGGGTATCGGCGGTCTGCCAAAGGGCCGGATCGTTGAAATCTACGGCCCGGAGTCTTCCGGTAAAACGACGCTGACACTGTCGGTCATCGCCCAGGCTCAGAAAATGGGTGCAACCTGTGCGTTCGTCGATGCCGAGCATGCGCTGGATCCTGAGTACGCCGGCAAGCTGGGCGTCAATGTCGACGACCTGCTGGTCTCGCAGCCGGATACCGGTGAGCAGGCGCTGGAAATCACCGACATGCTGGTGCGTTCCAATGCCATCGACGTCATCGTCGTCGACTCCGTGGCGGCCCTGGTGCCCAAGGCCGAGATCGAAGGCGAGATGGGTGACATGCACGTGGGCCTGCAGGCTCGCCTGATGTCCCAGGCGCTGCGCAAGATCACCGGTAACATCAAGAACGCCAACTGCCTCGTCATCTTCATCAACCAGATCCGCATGAAGATCGGTGTGATGTTCGGCAGCCCTGAAACCACGACTGGTGGTAACGCTCTGAAGTTCTACGCCTCGGTGCGTCTGGACATCCGCCGTACCGGCGCGGTGAAGGAAGGCGACGAAGTGGTGGGCAGCGAAACCCGCGTCAAGATCGTGAAGAACAAGGTGGCTCCGCCGTTCCGTCAGGCCGAGTTCCAGATTCTTTACGGCAAGGGTATCTACCTCAACGGTGAAATCATCGACCTCGCTGTGCTGCACGGTTTTGTCGAGAAGTCCGGTGCCTGGTACAGCTATCAGGGCAGCAAGATCGGTCAGGGTAAAGCCAACTCGGCCAAGTTCCTGGCAGATAATCCGGAAATCGGCGCAGCGCTCGAGAAGCAGATTCGCGACAAGCTGTTGGCCGCCGGTGGCGACACTAAGGCTGCCGGTTCCCGTGAGCCAGCCGATGCCGATGACATGGCTGAAGTTGACGCAGATATCTGATAGCCCCCATGTCTGCCGTGCTCGATACCCCTGTCGCCGTACGGCGAACTGCAATGGACCTGCTCGCGCGACGCGAGCATGGTCGAGTCGAGCTGACGCGTAAGCTGCGTCAGCGCGGCGCCTCCCCCGAACTGATCGAATCCGCCCTTGATCGTCTGGTCGAAGAAGGGCTGCTTTCCGAATCCCGATACCTTGAAAGCTTTGTCTCTTCTCGAGCGCGTTCAGGCTACGGTCCTTTACGTATTCGTGAAGAGCTGGGCCAGCGTGGTTTGCAAAGAGGTGATATCGAGGAAGCACTCCGGGAGTGCGATGTCGATTGGCAAGCCCGCCTGGAAGAAGTCTGGCAGCGCAAGTTTGCCGGCAGACTGCCTGCCGATGCACGTGAGCGTGCCCAACAGGGCCGTTTCCTGAGCTATCGAGGGTATCCACTGGACATGATCGGTCGTTTGTTGAGCGGTCGTGGCGTAGACGATTGAGCGACCCGTCCTGATCATTCAATGGCGTTCCCGGTCGCCTTGATAGCGCCAAATGCCAGCCGTTATGGCACACTCCAACTCTTGCCTTGAAGTCTGTCACAGGGTTTTTCTTGCCTTGACGGGCTGCTTTCACATGCTTTTTGGTACGTTGGTTCCAATAACGTGTGGGTCGCCACGTACCTTGCTTGAGCAGATCACTACCAGCAACGTTCAATAAGAGAGGAACGACCGTGCATAACGTCGTCATCAGCGGCACAGGCCTGTACACCCCGGCCAACAGCATCTCAAACGAAGAGCTGGTGCAGTCTTTCAATACCTATGTCGCCCGGTTCAATGGCGAGAACGCTGCCGCCATCGAGCGTGGTGAAGTACAAGCGTTGAGTGAATCCAGCGCAGCATTCATTGAAAAGGCCTCAGGTATCAAAAGCCGTTTCGTGATGGACAAGGAGGGCATTCTCGATCCGCAGCGCATGAAGCCGAACCTGCCGGAACGCTCCAACGATGAGTGGTCGATTCTGTGCCAGATGGGTGTCGCAGCTGCCGAACAGGCCTTGCAGCGCGCAGGCAAGACGGCTGCCGATATCGATGGCGTCATTGTCGCCTGCTCCAACCTGCAGCGTGCCTACCCGGCGATCTCCATTGAAATCCAGTCGGCGCTCGGTATCCAGGGTTATGGCTTCGACATGAACGTCGCGTGCTCGTCGGCCACCTTCGGTATTCAGGCGGCCTGCAACAGTGTGCAGTTGGGACAGGCCCGTGCATTGCTGGTCATCAGCCCGGAAATCTGCACCGCCCATTTGAATTTCCGTGATCGCGACAGCCATTTCATCTTCGGTGATGGCGCCACGGCCGTGGTGGTGGAGCGTGCCGATCTGGCCACTTCCCCGTATCAGTTCGATATCGTCAGCACCCGATTGTTGACCTCCTTCTCCAACAACATCCGTAACAACTTCGGTTTTCTCAACCGCACCTCGGATGTGGGCGAGGGCGCGCCGGACAAGCTGTTCGTTCAGGAAGGCCGCAAGGTATTCCGCGATGTCTGCCCGATGGTGGCAGAGCTGGTGGGCAACCACTTGTATGAAAACGGGTTGAATGCCAGCGATGTACAGCGCTTCTGGCTGCATCAGGCCAACCTGAGCATGAACCATTTGATCGTCAGGAAACTGCTGGGGCGTGAAGCCACGGTCGAAGAGGCTCCGGTGATTCTCGACACCTACGCCAATACCAGTTCGGCCGGTTCGGTGATTGCCTTTCACACCTATCAGGACGATTTGCCCAAGGGCGCGCTGGGTGTGCTCAGTTCGTTCGGGGCGGGGTATTCGATCGGTAGCGTGATTCTGCGCAAGCGCTGATCACGGCGGTATCGGGGTAGAAAAAGAAATACAGGCTGAACATTGGCATTCCGAGGATGATGGGGATCGGTATGCCAATGACAGCCTGTAAAAAACGAGAGCGTATAGCGAGTAGCTTAGAACTTGGCTTCCATGTCCAGTTGCAGGGTTTTCACGTCTGCATCAAGCGGGCTGGTGGAAGTAGCGTAGTCGGCTTTGGTCAGGAAGTAAGTGGCGCCGACAGAAAAGTTCTTGTCGATTTCGTAACCAACTTTGAGCTTGTGACCGCGCGAACCGGTGGTGCCGTTGGCGAAGTCCGAGTCGGTGAAGGCACCCACGACAGCGTTACGCTGAGTGTCGCGGTAGTTGTAGTCCAGGTTGAAGCCGAACACCTTGGTTTTCACACCGGTCAGCCAGGCAGTGTCCTGGTCGTCAGTGCTGTCATTGTTGACGATGTACTGACCGTACAGGGCCAGAGGCAGGCCCAGACCGCCGATATCCACCTGGCCGAAACCTTCATACAGACGGAACTGGTCGGTGGTGTTGCCGTTGACGCGCAGGGCAGCACTGTCCTTGTCGTTACGGAAGCCGTAGATACTACCGCCGAGAGTGACTTTCAGGTCTTCGGTCGGTGCGAAGCGTGCGCCCAACTGGCCAGCGTACATGCTCAGGTCATGACGGAACTGGGTACCGTCGCCGTCGATGTTGTCCTTGAGCGTGTAGTTACCGAGGCTACCGAACAGCTCGGTCTTGCCGCCCAGCGGAAGGCTGTAGGTGGCTGCCAGACCTTCCGGGTTGATATCGCCGTCCCAGATGACGTCGCCCATGCTGACCCATGGCTGCAGCATCTTGCCGCCGATGATGTGCAGGTTCTTGACGGCGGTTGGCGCGTAGTCGATGTAGCCCAGGTCCAGCCACAGGTCTTTCTTGGCGAAGTAGCCGTCCAGATCCACGTTGGTGGAGCGTGCATCACCGGTGGTACCGCCGCTGGCGATACGGATGCCCGTGCTTACTTGCGGGTTGATTTCAGTGTAGGCACCCAGGCGGGCACGGATACGCTGGCGGTCCTTGTCCTGAGCGTTGGTCTGGCCGTCGATGTTGACGGTTTCCTGACGGACGCGCACGTCACCCTTGAACTGGGTCTTGGTGGCCCAGGCGATCTTTTTCTCGAACTCGGCCTGTGAAGCCGATTTGCTTTGCTGGATGTCGGCCAGGGCTTGTTTCTGAGCCTGCTGGTCTTTTGCCAGTTCGGTCTGCAACTCAGCGTATTGAGCCTGGTTGATCGAGCCATTGGCCCGGAGCATGTCCAGCAGTTTAGCGTCGACTGCGGCATTGGCGGAAACACTCAAGGCCAGTGCCAGGCTGCCGGAAAGGGCGGCTGCAGTACGTGTAGAAACAAGACGCATGTCAATCTCCATAACTGAATAGCGGATGACGGACGTCATCCTTGAATACGACCCCACAGGCAGGGCGCGGTGAGGGCTTCAGGTTGTGCACGCAAAGTGGCTGCACTCGGTCATGCGGCGTTAAAAACCGGCTCAGAATGCTCATTGACAACCCGTCAACTCCGCTTCTTCGCCGTTTTTTGCCTTGCCTGGCCTTCGTTCGCCGACTTTTCGTACAGAACCTAGCACCCCCTGTTCTAAAAACAGGCGCCAGTATTACGGCTGGTTATTTCAGAAAGGTGGCAATACGATGGCGTGTCGATGACAATGCAACTTTTCCTGTAAGGCGCGGTCTAGAGCCTCCCGCTCTAACAGGCCGTGAACATTGGGCGGCGATGAGTAATACTGCTGCGTCTTCCGATTTCTCTGGAAAAGCCCGCATGTCCGTCATGATCGCCAGCCTGAGCGATGTTTTGCCCGCGCAGTGGGATGCTTTGATTCCCGATGGGCAGCCTTTCGTTCGTCACGCCTTTCTCAGTGCACTGGAAGACAGTGGCAGTCTTGGTCCGCGTTCCGGCTGGCAGGCCGGGCACCTGCTGAATTACGAAGGCGGAGAGCTGCAGGCGGCATTGCCCGCCTACCGTAAATGGCATTCCTATGGCGAATACGTGTTCGATCACGGCTGGGCCGACGCCTGCCGTCGAGCCGGTATCGCCTACTACCCCAAGCTTTTGGTGGCAGTGCCTTTCAGCCCGGTCAGCGGTGCGCGTGTTCTGGCGAAAACGCCAGAGGCCGGCATGCAATTGCTGGCTGGCTTACCTGAATATTTACAAGGCGAAGGCTTGTCCAGTGCACATGTGAACTTCACTGATCCGGCAGCCGATGCCTTGCTGGCCGGGCAGCCGGGCTGGTTGCAGCGCTATGGCTGCCAGTTCCATTGGCACAATCGCGGCTATCGGGATTTTCAGGATTTTCTCGACGCCTTGAGTTCGCGCAAACGCAAGCAGATGCGCAAGGAGCGTGAGCAGGTCGCGGGGCAGGGGATCGAGTTCGAGTGGCTTGAAGGCCGGCAGATGAGCGAAGTGCTGTGGGACTTCGTTTACGCCTGCTATTCCAATACCTATGAGGTGCGTGGGCAGGCACCTTACCTGACGCGTGAATTCTTCAGCCTGTTGGCCGAACGCATGCCCGAAGCGATCCGTGTAGTGCTGGCGCGCCAGGGCCATCGTCCGGTGGCCATGGCATTCAGCCTGACGGGAGGCGACAGTTTCTATGGCCGTTACTGGGGCTGCCTGGCCGAGTTCGACCGCCTGCACTTCGAGACCTGTTTCTATCAGGGCATGGATTACGCCATCGAAAAAGGGCTGCAACGTTTCGATGCGGGCGCCCAGGGCGAGCACAAGCTGATTCGTGGTTTCGAGCCACAGGTCACCCGTTCATGGCACTACTTGCTGCATCCGGGATTGAAGGATGCCGTGAGTGATTTTCTCGATCAGGAACGAACGGGCATTCTGGCGTATGCCGAAGATGCCCGCAGCGCCTTGCCCTACCGCAACACCACCCCGTAGGAGCGGATTCATCCGCGAACAAGTCGGCATGCATTGCCTGGAATGCTGCCTTCGCGAATGAATTCGCTCCTACGGGTTAGTCCACGCCAACGAACCCGCCGGTCTGGTGCTGCCATAGCCGTGCATACAGACCGCCATGGGCCAGTAGTTCGGCGTGGGTGCCGGTTTCCGCGATCTGGCCTTTTTCCAGTACCACCAGACGGTCCATCCGGGCAATGGTGGAGAGGCGGTGGGCGATGGCGATGACGGTCTTGCCCTGCATCAGGGTTTCCAGACTTTCCTGAATCGCGGCCTCGACCTCCGAGTCCAGGGCCGAAGTGGCTTCGTCCATGATCAGAATCGGCGCGTCCTTGAGCAGGACTCGGGTAATCGCGATACGCTGGCGCTGTCCACCGGACAGCTTGACGCCGCGCTCCCCTACATGGGCCTCGAAACCGGTACGGCCTTCGGCGTCGGACAGCAGGGGAATGAACTCATCGGCGCGGGCCTTGCGCACAGCTTCCCAGAGCTGTTCATCCGTTGCGCCAGGGTTGCCGTACAGCAGATTGTCGCGGATCGAGCGGTGCAGCAACGACGTGTCCTGAGTGATCATGCCGATCTGCGCCCGTAGGCTTTCCTGAGTGACTTCGGAGATGTCCTGATCATCGATCAGAATCTTCCCGCCCTGTACGTCGTACATGCGTAGCAGCAGGTTGACCAGAGTCGACTTGCCCGCACCGGAAGGGCCGATCAGGCCGATTTTCTCGCCCGGCCGGATATCCAGATTGAGGTTGTGAATGATGCCGTTGCCATTGCCGTAGTGGAAATCGACACCGTCGAATTTCACCCCGCCCTGGCCGATTCTCAGCGGCTGTGCATCCGGCTTGTCGGTGACTGTCACGGGTTGCGAAATGCTTTCCAGGCCGTCCTGCACGGTGCCGATGTTCTCGAAAATGCCGTTGACCACCCACATGATCCAGCCGGACATGTTGACGATACGGATCACCAGGCCAGTCGCCAGGGCGATGGCACCCACCGAGATCAGCGACTGGCTCCAGAGCCACAGGGCCAGACCGGTGGTGGACACGATCAGCAGGCCGTTCATGGACGTGATGACCGTGTCCATGGCAGTGACCATCCGGGCGGCCATCTGGGTCTTGTGGGTGTGCTCACTGATGGCTTCGCGGGCGTACTGTTGCTCGAAGTTGGTGTGGGCGAACAGCTTGAGGGTGGTGATGTTGGTGTAGCCATCGACGATGCGTCCCATGAGTTTGGAACGTGCATCGGAGGAAATCACCGAGCGCTCCTTGACCCTGGGCACGAAGTACATCAGAGACAGGATGTACGCCGCGATCCAGAGCACCAGTGGAATCATCAGGCGCCAGTCCGCTTCGGCGAACAGCACCAGCGAACTGATGGCGTAGATCAGCACATGCCACAGGGCATCCACGGCCTGCACGGCCGAGTCACGCAGGGAGTTGCCGGTCTGCATGATGCGCTGGGCGATGCGTCCGGCGAAATCGTTCTGGAAGAAATTGAGGCTCTGCTTGAGCACGTAACTGTGGTTCTGCCAGCGGATCATGTTGGTCATGCCGGGGCTGATGGTCTGATGCACCAGCAGATCATGCAGGCCGACGAACACCGGGCGCAGCAGCAGGGTCACGATCACCATCCAGACCAGCTCGCTGCCATGGACCGTGAAGAAGTCCTTGGCGGGAGTGTTCTGTGCCAGGTCGATGATACGGCTCAGGTAACTGAACAGGGCGACTTCGATCAGTGCACCAATTAATCCGATCACCAGCAGTGCAGTGAAAACGGGCCATACCTGACGCAGGTAGTAGATGTAGAACGCCAGGACGGTATTGGGCGGGGAGGCGGTGGGGGCGTCTCGGAAGGTATCGATCAGCTTTTCAAAACGACGATAAAGCATTGGCTATGACACCCACGCGAGGTGGGTTCTCCTCGATGATTGGAAGCGCTCCCGTACAGAACGTATGAGCCCTGCCTGAATACAGGGCTGCATACGCCTGGGTTCCCGTTACTCGACGCGCTTGGCCGACTTGATCAGGATCGGGTCGACAGGCACGTTCTGCATGCCTTTCTGGGTCGTGGTCTGCGCATTGACGATCTGGTCCACCACGTCCATCCCCTTGACCACCTTGCCGAACACCGCGTAACCGTAGTCACGGACGCCGTTGTCGAGCATGGCATTGTCATTGGTGTTGATGAAGAACTGGCTGGTGGCCGAGTTCACACTGGACGTCCGGGCCATGGCGATGGTGCCGCGCACGTTGTGCAGGCCGTTCTGGGCTTCGTTCTTGATCGGGTCCTTGGTGTTTTTCTGCACCAGGTACTGGGTGAAGCCACCGCCCTGAACCATGAAGCCCGGAATCACGCGGTGAAAAATGGTGTTGTTGTAGAAACCGCTGTCGACATAGCCCAGAAAGTTCTGGGTGCTGATCGGAGCCTTGTCGTCCGCTAGCTCGATTTCAATCTCGCCGAAGCTGGTGTTGAGCAGCACATGAGTGGCCTTGGCGGGAGGCTGGGCAGCCATCAGATTGGCGGCGAACAGCACGGAGCAGGCGGCGAGGGCGATTTTTTTCAGCATGGGGCAGAGAGTCCTTCAAGGGTGATGGCTGGCAAGGTAACCACGTTTGGCTTTTTTTGCCCAGCGTGATCATGGCTTGAAACCGAATGTGAACAGCCTGCGGTTTTCAGACCCCGCTCGAGGCCATGAATTCCAGTACGGTCCGATTGAATGTCTCGGGTTGATCCAGTGGTGTGGCGTGGCGTGAGTCCTTGATGACCACCAGCCGGGCATTGGGGAGCCGTTTGACGTAAGCCTCCTTGAGGGAGACCGGCGTGTAGTCGTGGTCGGCGCTGATGATCAGGGTCGGGCAGGTGATGCGCGACAGCTTTTCCTGAACGCCCCAGCCGACAATCGCATCGAAACTGGCCAGATAGGCCCGCTTGTCGTTGCGGCTCCAGCGGTCTGCTATTCTCTGGCGCAGCTCGGCCTGTTCCGGTTTGGGGAGGAGCAGTTTGCCCAGCGCCTTGCCCAGGGTTTCCATGCTCACCAGCCGCGACAGGGTCCAGCGCCGGAGTAATTGCATGGCATCCCCGAGGCTTCTGACCTTGACCTCAGGCGCACTGTTGACGACACACAGGCTCTTGAGCAGATGAGGCTGATCGACTGCCAGTTGAAAGCCGATCATGCCGCCCATGGACAGCCCGACCACATGCACCGGCCCCAGGTGCAGATGCTCGATCAGGGCTTCGACATCGGCGCTGAACCCCTTGATGCTGTAGCGTTCACGGGGCTTGTCCGAGCGGCCATGCCCACGGGCATCCATGACGATGACCCGATACCGTTCGGCCAGTATCGGGATCTGGTATTCCCAGTCCAGGCAACTGGAACCCAGGCCATGCAGCAGCAATACCGGTTCGCCCTGACCGTATTCCTCATAGTGCAGCGAACAGTCGTCATGCTCGAAAAAAGGCATGAAGGTTTTCTCCGTCAGGCTTGTTGAGGCGCTGCGAAGGCGGCTGTCAGCGGAGCCGTATCGAACGTGCGGATCAGTTCGATCAGGATCTGGGTCGCCGGCCCGAGCGGTTTGTCTTTGCTGGAGTAAAGATAGAACGACGGATTGCGACTGCCACCCTTGTCCAGCGGCAGAATCTTGAGCACGCCTTCTCTGAGTTCACGTTCGATGATGTGCCGGGGCAGCCACGCGAAGCCCAGACCACTGCTGACAAAAGTGGTCGCGGTGCCAAGGCTGCCGACAGTCCAGCGCTGCTCCGCGCCGAGCCAGCCCACATCCCGCGGCTGCTGCCTGCCGGAGTCGCGAATCACCACTTGCAACTGGCTTTCCAGGTCCTGAAAGGTCAGCTCGCGGTTGGCCTGGTGCAAAGGATGCTCGGGGTGAGCCACGGCGATGAACTCCACGGTGCTCATTTCCGTGCCCAGGTAGCCGGGAATGTTGAAGCCGCTGATGGCAAGGTCGGCCACACCTTCGAGCAGCACCTCTTCGACACCGGACAATACCTCTTCCCGCAACCGCACCCGGCAGCCACGGCTTTGCGGCATGAAGGCCGCCAGGGCCCGGACCAGACGGGCTGTGGGGTAGGCCGCGTCGACCACCAGACGTACCTCGGCCTCCCAGCCTTGCTCCATGTGATGCGCCAGGTCTTCCAGCTGGCTGGCCTGCTTGACCAGTTGCCGTGAGCGGCGCAACAAAACACTGCCTGCCTCGGTCAGTACAGCCTTGCGCCCGTCGATCCGCAACAGCGGTACGCCGAGCTGATCCTGCATTCGCGCCACGGTGTAACTCACCGAAGACTGCGAACGGTGCAGGGCCTCGGCGGCCTGAGCAAAACCACCGTGATCGACAACGGCCTGCAAGGTGCGCCATTGGTCGAGCGTCACGCGGGGGGCTTTCATTCGGTTATTCCTCTTTTCATCTCGATTGTCCTACTCTGACAGTCCTTTCTCTGGAGACTGTCGGATGAACAGATTGTGCTGTGTGTTGCTGGCCATGTTGCCCGTGAGCGCCCTGGCCTATCCCATCGAGGTGGAAAAGCACTACGAGGGTGTGCAGATCGATTACAACAGCCACGACACTTACCACGACACCGGTTCGATCACCGTGAACAACTATGGCCGTGTCGATGCCAAGTGTTCCGTGGTGTTTCGCAATGGCCCCGAAGCGCCACGGACCCGTCGTGTCCAGGTCGCGGCCGGTAAAAGCGTCGATGTTTCCTCCAAGTTCAACCGGAGCATCATCAAGCTGCGCATTACGCTCAGTTGCGAGCCTTCATAGGCCTGAGCGTAGAGCCTCTTGCCCGATAAAACAAATTATTAGATGTATATAAGCCATTTTTTGCGCTTTTTTATCGATAGGTTCATGTTTAGCCTGTGCTCCATCGGCTCAAGTCATTCTTGGATGGAGATCACAGGTCATGTCCCGCGTACTGATTATCGAAAGCAGCGCTCGTCAGCAGGATTCGGTTTCACGTCAACTGACTCAACAGTTCATCAGTCAGTGGAAGACATCGCACCCCGGTGACGAAATCACCGTTCGTGACCTGGGCACCGACCCTGTACCGCATCTGGATTCGACCCTGCTGGGTGGCTGGATGAAACCTGCCGAACAGCGCAACGCCATTGAACAGGCCGCGCTGGAACGCTCAAATCTGTTGACCGATGAGTTGGTGGCCGCCGACGTTCTGGTCCTCGCCGCACCGATGTACAACTTCGCGATCCCCAGCACCCTCAAGGCATGGTTCGACCACGTGCTGCGTGCCGGTGTGACCTTCAAGTACGGTGAAACCGGCCCTCAAGGTCTGCTGCTCAACAAGCGTGCCTTTGTGCTGACCGCCCGTGGCGGCATCTATGCCGGCAGCAGCCTGGATCATCAGGAACCCTATCTGCGTCAGGTGCTGGGCTTTGTCGGTATTCACGATGTCAGCTTCATTCACGCTGAAGGCCTGAACATGGGCAGCGACTTCAGTGAAAAAGGCATGAACCAGGCCATCGCCAGACTGGCTCAGGTCGCCTGATTCCCCTTGTAGATATCCCCTTGGCACCTCCCGCTCCTGGGTGCATGGCCCGATTCCTCTTGTCGTGAGGGGATCGGGCTTTTTCTTGTGCTTTGAATTGACGTTGTGGGACCGGATTTATCCGGGAAGGCATTCTTTCTACCGACGAAGATGTTGTGAATGTGCGGGCCTCTTCCCGGATAAATCCGGTCCCATAGGATGATTGACCCACAGATTGCTGCTAGACACCCAAACCACCAACCCGCTATGTTCGCGACCTTCAAAAAAGGGGCGCTCATGGGCTATCTACTTATCGTGACGCTGATCCAGGCGTTTTCCTTCAGCCTGATCGGTGTCTATCTGGCAGGCCATGTCGACAGCTATCTGGCGGTGTTGATTCGCGTGGTGCTGGCCGGGCTGGTGTTCATCCCGCTGACACGCTGGCGTCAGGTCGAACCGCGTTTCATGCGCGGCATGCTGCTGATTGGCGCACTTCAATTCGGCATCACCTACGTCTGCCTGTACCTGAGCTTCCGCGTGCTGACGGTGCCGGAAGTGCTGTTGTTCACCATCCTCACCCCGTTGCACGTGACCCTGATCGAAGATGCCCTCAACCGGCGCTTCAACCCATGGGCCTTGCTGGCAGCGGCGGTCGCGGTCCTGGGCGCGGGCGTGATCCGCTACGACGGACTGGACGGCGATTTCCTCGGCGGTTTCCTGCTGCTGCAACTGGCCAACTTCACCTACGCCGCCGGGCAAGTGCTGTACAAACACCTGGTGGCACGCCACCCCAGCGACCTGCCGCATTACCGGCGCTTCGGCTACTTCTACCTCGGCGCACTGGCGGTGGTCTTGCCCGCTTTCTTGATGTTCGGCAACCCGCAGAATGTCCCGAGCGACACCCAGCAATGGAGCGTGCTGCTGTTTCTGGGCCTGTGTTCGACGGCATTGGGGATGTATTGGTGGAACAAGGGCGCATGCCTTGTATCCGGCTCGACCCTGGCGGTATTCAACGTCTTGCATGTGCCCGTCGGGCTGCTGGTCAATCTGTTGATCTGGAATCAGCATGAGTCGCTAAGCCGCCTGTTCATTGGCGGCTCGCTGATTCTGGTGTCGCTGTGGATTAGCCGTATGGGCATCAGACCGGCATTGGCCCGGTCATAAATCTGCAGCCAGTCACGCAGGCGTTCGCACAGACTTGTTGGCCACACTGGCCGCCAGCCCTGTGCGCATGTCCGTTCCACTCGGCTGTTGATACAGGCCCAACCCAAACTCCGGCAGCACCGCCAGCAGGTAATCGAACACATCCCCCTGAATCCGCTCGTACTCGGCCCAGACGGTGGTGCGGGTAAAGCAGTAGATTTCCAGCGGAATGCCCTGGGCGGTGGCTTCCATCTGGCGGACCATGCAGGTCATGTCCGGGTGAATGTCGGGATGGCTCTTCAGGTACGCCAATGCGTAGGCGCGGAAGGTGCCGATGTTGGTCATGCGCCTGCGGTTGGCCGAGAGTTCGGCGACATTGCCCTGAGCCTTGTTCCAGGCCAGCAGCTCGGCCTGCTTGCGGCCCATGTAGTCGGTCAGCAGGCGAACCTGGGCCAGTCGATGCTCCTCGTCGTCACGCACGAAACGCACGCCGCTGGCGTCGATGAACAGGCTGCGCTTGATCCGCCGTCCGCCCGATTGCTGCATGCCGCGCCAGTTGCGGAACGATTCGGACATCAGCCGCCAGGTGGGGATGGAGACGATGGTCTTGTCGAAGTTCTGCACCTTGACCGTATGCAGAGTGATGTCCACCACATCCCCGTCAGCCCCGACCTGGGGCATCTCGATCCAGTCGCCGACGCGCAGCATGTCGTTGCTGGTCAGTTGCACGCTGGCGACGAACGACAGGAGGGTGTCCTTGTAGACCAGCAGGATCACCGCCGACATCGCACCCAGACCCGAAAGCAGTAGCAGCGGTGAGCGGTCGATGAGGGTGGCGACGATGATGATCGCGGCGAAGATATACAGAATCATCTTGGCCAGTTGCACGTACCCCTTGATCGAGCGGGTGCGGGCATGTTCGGTGCGGGCGTAGATATCCAGCAGGGCATTGAGCAGGGCCGATACGGCCAGGGTCATGAACAGTATGGTGACGGCCAGGGCCATGTTGCCGATGACGGTCTTGCCCGTGGCACTCAACCCCGGCACCAGGTTCAGGCCGAACTGGATCACCAGCGAGGGCATTATTTGCGCCAGTCGATGAAAAACCCTGTTGTGGCGCAGATCATTGAACCAGTGCAGGGCCGGCTGGCGACCGAGGATTCTCATGCCGTGCAGAATCAGGAAGCGGGCCAGTCGGCCCAGCAGCCAGGCGGAGGTCAGCAATACGATCAGGGCCAGGCCGGTGTGGATCCAGGGATGCTGATCGAGCATGTTCCAGAGTTCCTGAACACGCAGCCAGAACGATTGAATAGCCATAAAACAGAACAATCCCGTAAAGAAAATGGGGGCCGCGATTAGAGCATTCCTGCTGCCTGCAGGGCAGCCCTGGTCAAATCAAGCAACAAAATCGGCCCATAGTGGTAAAGAAACTCGGCCCCGGCGCTCGAAACCGTTACGCTATGCAGCTGTATTTTTGTATTTCGTCGAGGTAGTACCCCGTGTTTTCCGAATTCGCCCTGCACGAACGCCTGCTTAAAGCCGTGGCCGAGCTTAAATTTGTCGAGCCTACGCCTGTGCAGGCCGCCGCTATTCCGCTGGCATTGCAAGGGCGTGACCTGCGGGTGACGGCACAGACCGGTAGCGGCAAGACTGCCGCTTTTGTATTACCGATTCTCAATCGCCTGATCGGCCCGGCCAAGGTGCGTGTCGATATTCGTGCCGTGATCCTGCTGCCGACTCGCGAACTGGCGCAGCAGACCCTCAAGGAAGTCGAGCGTTTCTCGCAGTTCACTTTCATCAAGGCTGGCCTGATTACCGGCGGCGAGGACTTCAAGGTCCAGGCTGCGATGCTGCGCAAGGTGCCGGATATCCTGATCGGTACGCCGGGCCGTCTGCTGGAACACCTCAACGCCGGTAACCTGGACCTCAAGCTGGTGGAAGTGCTGGTGCTCGACGAAGCCGATCGCATGCTGGACATGGGTTTCTCCGAAGACGTCGAGCGTCTGGCGGGCGAGTGTGCGGCGCGTCAGCAGACCATGCTGTTCTCGGCCACCACCGGCGGTGCCGGTCTGCGTGACATGATCCAGAAGGTGCTGAAAGATCCGCAACACCTGCTGCTCAACAACGTCAGCGAGCTGGCTGCGGGCACCCGTCAGCAGATCATCACGGCTGACCACAACATCCATAAAGAGCAGATTCTCTACTGGCTGCTGGCCAACGAGACTTACCAGAAAGCCATTGTGTTCACCAACACCAAGGCGATGGCCGACCGTCTGTACGGGCGTCTGGTCGCTCAGGAATACAAGGCGTTCGTGCTGCACGGCGACAAGGATCAGAAAGACCGCAAGGCCGCCATCGAGCGTCTGAAGCAGGGCGGTGCCAAGGTGCTGGTGGCCACCGACGTGGCGGCGCGCGGGCTGGATGTGGATGGCCTGGATCTGGTCGTCAACTTCGACATGCCACGCAGCGGCGACGATTACGTTCACCGTGTCGGACGTACCGGCCGTGCGGGCAGCGAAGGTCTGGCGATCTCGCTGATCTGCCACGGTGACTGGAACCTGATGTCCAGCATCGAGCGCTACCTCAAGCAGAGCTTCGAGCGTCGCACGATCAAGGAAGTCAAAGGCACCTACGCCGGTCCGAAGAAGGTCAAGGCTTCCGGCAAGGCTGCGGGCACCAAGAAGAAAAAGACCGATACCAAGGGCGACAAGAAAAAAGTCGCCGCCAAGGGCCCGACCAAGCGCAAGACGGTCAACCGTCCGAAGTCGGATTCGCTGGTGAGCCAGGATGGCATGGCGCCGCTGAAAAAGCGCACAGTACGGCCACCTGTTGCCGAGTGACGCCTTTTCGCAAATGAATCCGCTCCCACCTGTAGGAGCGGATTCATCCGCGAAGCTCTTGTTACCTCCCCTCTCTCTACCGCCGGGCGCACAGGCTGAACGGCTGCCACCCCGGCAGGTCACAACCTCTGAACAGCAAGCCTGTGGCGGGACGTCATGGGCCATTCATCCATGCTGGACGGAGGTTTTACAAAATGGCTTACAACTGGGACCTTATCGAACGTCTGCTCCATGAAGTTCAGAACAGCGCTGGCGAGTCCTTTGCCCCGCGCAAGTATGCCGAAGATCATGCGGTCGCCAAGGCGGCAGAAGGCGAGGCTGTGGGTGATCTGGATCACCTGAAGACCGAGGCCGCCGATCTGGAAGCGCTACTGCTCAAGCACGCCTACATCGAGCCGCGACCGGAAGAAGAGGGGGGCACAGGCTCCAACTTTGTCCTGACGGCCCGTGGATCGAGCCTGCTGGCGATGATCGACAGCAGCATTCCGGGCAATGATCATCCGCGCCAGGTGCTGGATGAACAGGCCGATGCGCTCGACCCTTCGACCTTCGATGAGGTGGCGTCCAAGGCCCAGGTGGCCTGAGCCGTCATGTCTTTTGTTGCGAGGCCTTCAGGCAGTCCAGGTTCGAGAAGTCCTCGTGCATGTCCGCGATCCTGCTCAGCAGGCGTTTTCGCTGCTCGGGTGTGCTTTGGGCGATGACGTCCACGATGAGCGAGATCGCGGCCTGTTCGGTCTTTTGGTAGCGTTGACGGTATTCCGGGGTCCAGAAGGTTTGCCGATCCTGCAACAAGGCCGCGATGCGTTGCGGGAAGTCGCTGGACTGGCGCTGCTGCACGGTGGTCAGGAACAGGTTCTGCCAGCGGGTGCGGTTGTCTATCCAGGCCCGGTTCTGCTCGCCCAGTGACACCGACCATTCCTGTACCCGAGCCTTCTGAGAGGTGTTCAGCTTGCCGATCCAGGGTGTCAGACGCTGCTCCATGCGTTCGGCCCGTTCGGCGATCTGCTTGTCCAGCGGTTCATCGAGGAGTTTCTTCTCCTGTTTGCGCTGGTCCTTGGCGAAGGCGTTCTGCATCTCCTGAACCTGCTTGTCATCGAAACGGGCCAGCAACTCGACGGCTGACGGTGTTATCTGACGGGAGATTCTGGCGATGGCGTCCTTGGCTTCTTCGGTACGCGCTTCAAGCTCCGCGTAAGTGACCTGATCGGTTTTCACCATCTGCTCAAGCCGGTCGAGCCAGCTCAGGTAATCAGGCAACTGGGTGCTGCAATGCCAGCTCAAATGCTGTTTGAGACGTTCGTCCAGCCAGTTCTTTTGTGGCCGGTTCATGTCCAGGTAGTCGCCGAGCGTCCAGGGAATGATCACGTCCAGATTGCGGTAGGCCAGCCCCACCTGACTGCAGGACATCAACAGCGGCAGGGCCATCAACAACGTAATGAGGGCTTTGAAGCAATGCATGACAACTCCTCGATGCACTGACCGACTGTAGAGGAGTGTAGAGGCTGGCAGTTCAACTTATCTAAAAGAACGAACGCACGGCCTTGAGGGTGAAGGTGCCTTCGCAGCGAGAGTTGTGCCCACTGTAGACGCTGCAATCGCTGCCGTTGAGGCTTGAATCGCTGTAGATCAGGTTCATGTCGATGCCCAGCCAAGGGCGTGACAGGTTCAGTGACCAATCGTTGAACCCGCTGATCAAGGCACCGTCGCCGCCGGTTTGCGGCGTGTCGAACTGGTGATTGGCGTATTGCATGCGCACACCCAGCCCCAGTTGCTCGATGCCGCCCAGGTCGATGAACAGGGTGCTGTTGCGAGTGCCGACATCGTCGCTGAAGGCGGCTCCGACCCGGCTGTTGCGCACGCGCAGCCCGGCATAGAACTCATGGCTGTCGATCTGGCTGGTGTCGGGGTAGCTGTAGCGAATCACCCCCAGTTCATAACCCAGGGTGTTGTCGAAAGGTTTCTTGAAGCCCATGTAGGAGTCGACTTCAAGGTTGGTGTCCTCTGCAAACCCCATGTTCGGCGACCATTGGCCGAAGTAGAAGCCGCTTTCATGAGTCAGGTCCATGCCGCCGTGGAACGATCCCGAGTCGCTGCCGGGTGTGACCAGGCCCTGGGCCATGCTGCGCGTAGGCGTCGTGGCCAGTTTGAGGTCGAAATCGCCCAGATCCCGCTCCATGACCTGAGCAGAAACGTGTTGGCAGATGAACAGGGCGCTGAGTGTCAGCGTGGGTAATCGAAAACTGAGCATGGCTCACTCCTTATGTCCCGAGGAGTGTGGTCACAATGGCGTATCGAAAACGGCTGAAAGGCCCGACACAAGCCGCGAGCTAGAGCTTCGCAAGCATACCCGCGAAATAATGAATAAGCAGACCGTTCGTCGACCCGCGGGAATGTCAGTGGCTGACGGTTGTCTGCGTGGGCGCAATGATCAGCCCGCGAATGACGACCAGTGCCTGCTCGAACGAAGGGTAGCCACTCTTGGCCACATCCAGCTCGGCATATTCGGCCCGATAGCGTTCGGATTTTTCCGGGTCGCTGATGCTCAGTTGCTGAGAGAGCAGGGCGATGGCCAGAGGGTGCCTGTACTTGGCTGCGGTCTGCAACAGATCGATGATGACCTTGGGATCCGCCTGCTCGCGAATCAGCAGCACGGCCTGATAGAACTCGGCTTCGCCGGAAGCGTCGTCGATGGCGGAGCGTCGCAACATGGCTTCAGCCAGTTCATAGTTTTCGCGATCGGCTTCGCTGATCAGCAGCTTGGCCTGAAGCATGTCGTGTTGATACAGCAAGTGCCCGGCCCGGCAAGGGCTGTCGGTGAGGGGGCTTTCATTGGGGCCGTTTTCGCAGTGTTGCGATGCACAACCGCCCAAGTACATCAGAGCGCCGAAAAGCATCCAGTTCTTCATTCAAGCATTCCGCAAAGCAAAAGGGGCCTGCTGCCAGGGCGTTGTCCTGCCCGTGGTGATTGATACTGGAGGAGAGAGTAGCAGTGTGATAGCAGAAGTCGCTACCTCTAGGCTGTGTACGAAATGTATCTGCGCTCGGTGATGCCGCGTTGAAAACAGGCTCGGAATGCTCATTTACAACCAGTAAACTGCGCTTCCTCGCCTGTTTTCGCCTTGCCTCACCTTCGCTCGAAAACATTTCGTACAGAGCCTGGCGCCCTGTTTATCAAGGCGCATAGAGATCGGTGCTCAATCGGAGAAATTACTTCTTGCCGAGGTTGATGTGCTTGGATGGGGTAAAGGACTGGCCGCTTACGCCTTTGTCGATCTGCTGGATTTCACCGCCGGACTTGAGGAATGCCGCGATCTGGGCATTGATCGACTCGCTCGTTTCTACGGCTGGAGCGGGTTTTGCTTTGGTGTGGGATGCCTTGATACGCATGACTGCCATGAACCTTCATAAAACTGTATACGGCCAGCCATCGTACAGGAAATGGCGGGTCTCTGCCCGGTTAACAGGGCAGAGATGTCCATGACGGTTCGGTTTTCAAGCGTTCTGCCCATTGCCGATCAGGCCGTAACCGACTGTTTTGAATGGGAAGTCATCGTTTTCATCACCGCGTGGCTACGGCCCGGACAACTGACGAACGGGGCCTTCGTCGCTTCGGCGGCAAGGTGAAAGCCGGCATAAAACCGGATGGAAAGTCGGGTAGAATGCCGCCCATTAATGAGGGTATCCGCACATGGCGTTAATCGGGCGTTACAACAGCTTGCAAGTGGTCAAGCACACCAATTTCGGTCTGTATCTGGACGGTGCTCAGGACGGCGAAATCCTGTTGCCCAACCGTTATATCCCCAAGGATATTCCTACCGAAGACGAAGACTGGATCAACGTTTTCGTCTATCTGGACAGCGAAGACAAGCTGATCGCCACCACTGAAAAACCCAAGGTTCAGGTCGGTGAGTTCGCCAGCCTGAAGGTGGTCGAGGTCAACAGCATCGGTGTGTTCCTGGACTGGGGGCTGCCCAAGGATCTGCTGCTGCCGTACTCCGAAGAGAAACGCACCTTGCAGGCCGGGGATTATTGCGTGGTGCATGTCTATCTGGACAAGCACTCCCGCCGCATCACCGCCACGGCGCGCCTGGATCGCTATCTGGACAAGACACCGGCCAATTACAGCGTCGGTCAGGAAGTCGACCTGCTGGTGGCCGAAGCCACCGACATGGGCTTCAAGGCGATCATCAACAACAAGCACTGGGGCCTGATCCACAAGAACGAAGTGTTCAAGTTCCTGCGCCCCGGCAAACAGGAAAAGGGTTTCATCAAGGAAATCCGCGCCGATGGCAACATCAGCCTGAGCCTGCAACCGGTGGGTGCCGAGGCGGCGGGCAGCCTTAACGCCAAGATCCTGGCCAGACTGCGCGAAAACAATGGTGTGCTTCCGGTGTGCGACAAGAGCGACCCGCAGGTCATCAGCGGCTTGTTCGGGGTCAGCAAGGGGAATTTCAAGAAGGCTATCGGGGCCTTGTACAAGCAAGGTCAGATCGTGATTCACCCTGACCGTATCGAATTGACCTGATTGCCAGGCCGGCTGAAGCGACGGAGTAGCCACTGCCCCGTCGCTCCGGCTGATGGCTTACTTCTGTAGAAAACCCGCAAAGCTCAGGTTGCTGCCTTTTGGACGCATGTCCTTGAGGAACGCGTCCTTGTCGGCGCTCAGCTCCAGGCTCACGGTGGATTTGCGTTTGCCGGCGTTGCGCACTTCCAGACCTTCGATGTGGTCACGCATGAAGGCGGTGGTCACCTTCAGGTGCAGCAGTTCATCGGTCGCAGGCGTGTGCATCAGCAGGTGCAGCCACTCGTACTGGCCCACTTGCAGGCGTGTCACGGGCAGATCGAACCACCAGATGTTGCGTTTGGTGTCCAGAATGGCGAAATGGGTGTTGTTGACGCCCAGCACTGCACCGCCCAGATCCTGGTTCCTGCGTGCGATGGCCTGCTTTTTATCGAGTTTCATAATGTTCCTGTGAATCGGTTTGATCAGCGTGCCGGGCACAGACTGACTGCGACGCGCATTCTCGCACAAACTCCGGGCAGACAGGCTGGTCCATGAGCTGACGAACGGAAATCTCCGCCGGGCAAATAATTGAAACTCTGTGCAACGGCCCCGGGTCCATCCTTGTGTCGAGGTTACGACATTCGATTCCAGAACGGTCTTGAGGACCTGGGAGATATTCCATGAGCAGTACTAGCGATAAAGTCAAAGGCATGGCCAATGAGGCTGCTGGTAACGTCAAACAAGGCATTGGCAAGGCAACGGGCAACACCCGGTTGAAAGCCGAAGGCAAGGCCCAGGAAATCAAGGGCGAGGCCCAGCAGATCAAGGGTAAAACCAAGGAAACCCTGAAAAAGGGTGCGGACAAGGCTTAGTCCGTCAGGGAAAGCGGATAAAGGTCATCGTAGAGATGGCCTTTATCCATCATGGCCCTGAAACCTTTTACAACTCGCCCAGTCCATTTGACGCCGGCCCTGCACTGCTGGCATATGGGCAACCGCATAATCGCAACGTTTGTCGGTCGGGCGATGCCATGTAATCGGGTTTTTAGCGCAAGGAGACGCCATGATCTTTCCTCACATGCGTCAGTTGCCACTGGGCAAAGTGATGGTTCGTACCGTCAGCGAGTTTCTCGATGACGAGATGTCTACCTACGCATCGGCACTGGCTTACCAGATGCTGTTTTCGCTGTTTCCGTTTCTGCTGTTTCTGATTGCCCTGATCGGTTTCCTGCACCTGCCGGATTTCTTCTCCTGGCTGCGCCTGCAGTCGGAGCTGGTCCTGCCGCCGCAGGCGCTGGAGCAGGTCAACCCGGTGATCGACCAGTTGCAGCAATCCAAGGGCGGCTTGCTGTCGATCGGTATCGTTGTCGCGTTATGGACTGCTTCGGCGGGTGTGCGCCTGATGATGAGCGCCATGAACGCCGCCTACGACGTGGTTGAGGGGCGGCCGATCTGGAAGCGTCTCCCGCTGTCGATTCTCTACACGGTGGGCATTGCCGGCATGCTGCTGGCGGCTGCGGCGTTCATGGTGGTCGGCCCGCAGGTCATGAGCTGGTTCGCTTCGCAGATCGGGATGGAAGAGTTCATCGTCACGCTCTGGACCGTGCTGCGCTGGCCGATGATCATCATCCTGCTGATGGTTGCCGTGGCCTTGATCTATTACGTCATGCCGGACGTCAAACAGGAGTTTCGTTTCATTACCCCGGGTTCTGTGCTGGCCGTGGTGGTGTGGATCATCGCTTCGCTGGGCTTTGGCTTCTACGTCAAGACGTTCGCCGACTACAACGCCATGTACGGCAGCATCGGTGCGATCATTGTGCTGTTGCTGTATTTCTACATTTCGGCGGCGGTCCTGTTGCTGGGCGCGGAGATGAATGCCGTGATCGAGCACATGTCCCGCGAAGGCAAGGAGGCCGGCGAGAAGGAGCCGGGCGACCAGGGCGTGGAGTCAACGGGCAAGCAGCATGTGTCGGGGCTGGGGCGCGACCATTCGGTACATGCATTAAAAGCTGACGAGCCCTGAGAGAGGGTGCCAGAATCGCCTTTTCGTTCAAGAGACCGGCCTCATCATGATCCGCACCATTCTGAAAATGGGCGACGAGCGACTGCTGCGTATTGCGCCGCCTGTTCCCCGTGAGATGTTCGGCAGTTCCGAACTCAAGACACTCATCGATGACATGTTCGAAACCATGAAAAGTGTCGGTGGCGTCGGTCTGGCCGCTCCGCAGATCGGTGTCGATCTGCAACTGGTGATCTTCGGTTTCGAGCGCAGCGAACGTTATCCGCATGCCGAAGCGGTGCCGCAGACCATTCTGCTCAACCCGCTGATCACCCCACTGGCCCCGACCCTTGAGTCCGGCTGGGAAGGCTGCCTTTCAGTACCGGGGCTTCGGGGCATGGTCGATCGTTACGAAGGCATTCGCTACGAAGGCTTCGACCCGGACGGCCAGCCGATCCAGCGTATCGCCCATGGGTTTCATGCGCGTGTCGTGCAGCATGAATGCGATCACCTGATCGGCCGTCTGTACCCGTCGCGGATTACCGATTTCAGCAAGTTCGGCTTTATCGAAGTCATGTTTCCGGACATGGACCCCAACGCCGACGACTGAGCTGCCTGTAGGAGCGAATTCATTCGCGAAGGCCGAAATGTATCGCCTGACAGGTAGTTATTCGCTCCTACAGTTTGATAAGCGCAATCAGCGGTTTGCTGCGGCTATAGCGCATGAATTTGTCGGCCAGCGGGGAGGGCAGGTCTGTGGCAGGCTCAAATCCGCTCTGTTGATAGAACGTCAGCAGGTCCGGATGACAGAACAGCCAGACCGGTCCGGCCAAGGGCTCCAGGGCATGACTTATCAGACGCCGGGCAATGGCCTGGCCTCGCATGGGCGGTGCCACGAACAACCCGGTCAACCAATGCCCGTGGGCAACGGGCGTCAGGCAAAGCGCGCCGACGATCTGTGACTGCTTCGCCACCCAGCGTTGCCCCTGGCTGACCGCGCGCATGGGCGACCTGTGCTCTCGATAGAATTTGTCCAGCAACGGGCGGCAGGTATCGGACAGGAGGCTGAACCGGATGTCAGTCATGGTCGGGCTCTAATGCTCGGGGGCGGACAATCATACGATTAGGGCATGTAAACCGTGATCAGAATCTATCCATGAACCGAAAATCTGTTGAGTTACACACGGCCCGGTTGCTGATCCGTGAGCTGAGCGCCGCCGATACCTCTGCCCTGGCTGCAATCCTCGGTGATGAGCAGGTCATGCGTTACTCGGTCAGGGGCGTGCTCAGCGAACAGTCCACGGGCGAGTTCGTGCAAGGCAGCATTCATTGCTATGACACCGATGGCTTTGGCCCGATGGCCGTCATCGAAAAGGCTTCCTCGCGGCTTGTCGGTTTTTGCGGGCTCAATGCCGAACGGGTGGACGGTGCGAGGGAGGTCGAGATCGGTTATCGGCTGGGCACCTCGTTCTGGGGGCAGGGACTGGCCAGCGAAGCCGTGCAAGCCATATTGCAGCACGGGTTCGGCACGTTACGCCTGCCCTCGATCATTGCGATTGTTCAGCCCGAGAACGTGGCCTCGGTGAATGTTCTGCGCAAGGCCGGATTCAGTGGCTTCATTCATAGCCAGTACCACCGCCTGGGTGTACGGATTTATCGCATGAAACTGGAACAATGGCTGGCCGGATGTTCCTGATAACGGCATATGTCGCCGGGATGCGACCTGATGTGTGGTAAAGCGCCTGTCAGCTGGTAAGTTCATGGGGTTGCATTCGTTCTCAGGAGGAGATCATGAAGGCCTACAAGGGGCTGCCCGCGGCGCTCAGGAAAAGCCTGACGCTGGTGGGGTGTTGCCTGTTGTTCGAGCTGGCACAGGATGTGCGGGCCGACGAGGTGGAGGACACGGCGCTGGCATTCGTCCAGGAGCGCCATCTGGGCGACAGTCTGGGCTGGCTCGGGTATCAGGTCGCTTCCCGGACCGTCACTTTTGCCAGCCTTGTCGAGGCGATCGGCAAGACACAGGCTCAGGATCTGGTGCAGAAAGAGTTGCAGCGTCTACAGCCTGCCTTTCAGGTGCAATGGGACCGCAACCTGGCGGCGGCCTATGCCCATGCCTTTACGGCGCAAGAATTGCAGTCACTCAATGAAGGGCGTGGTTCATCGTCGCTGATGAACAAGTTCAGGGCCAGGAACAACGAGGTCGGCGCAGAAATGAAGGCACGATCGTCCGAGCTCCTGAAAACCTTTGTTGCCCAGGCTCTGGGCAATGCCCAGACATCGCTCGCCCACTGAGGCTCATCTCCACGAAAACGAGGACAGCACCATGGACCCATTCATGCAGGCCGCCATCGATGAAGCCCGGCAGGGACTGGCCGAGGGCGGTATCCCCATCGGCTCGGTCATCGTTCATGACGGCAAGATCATCGGGCGTGGACACAATCGTCGCGTGCAGGAGGGCAGTGCGATCAAGCATGGCGAAATGGATGCTCTGGAGAATGCCGGCCGCCAGCCCGCCAGCGTCTATCGCGAGGCCGTGCTCTATACCACCTTGTCACCCTGTGCGATGTGCAGCGGTGCGATTCTGCTCTACGGGATCGGCAAGGTCATCGTGGGCGAAAACGGGACATTCATGGGCGAAGAGGAACTGCTGCGCTCGCGAGGGGTGCAGGTCGACGTGCTGCATGACGCGACATGCCAGCACATGATGCAGGGTTTCATCGACAGCCACCCCGAGCTGTGGAATGAAGATATCGGAGAGTGAAACCGGTCACGGACAGGCCTCTCCCCTAAAGCCCCGGATAGAGTTAAATTGATGGCCTCTGTTGGGGTTTTTCGGGCTACCGTGCTTTCTGAACGGTGCTAGGGTTTGTACGAAAAGTTGCCGAGCGGCGATCAGGCAAGGCGAAAGCAGGCGAGGAAGCGGAGTTTACGGGGTGTAAATGAGCATTCCGAGCCTGCTTTCAACGCAGCATGATCGTCGCGCAGGCACTTTTCGTACAAAGCCTAGGCTCAGTCTCTTCATGGCGCACGGGGTCAGCAATGCCGGTTCAACTGCGTAACAATGTGAACGTGATGGGCGATGGACCGGCCACGTTGATTTTTGCTCATGGTTTTGGCTGCAACCAACAGATGTGGCGCTTCATCGCGCCGGTCTTCGCCAGTTCCTTCAAGGTTGTGCTGTTTGACCTGGTGGGCAGTGGACAATCCGAGCTCTCGGCCTACATCCCGCATAAATACGCGTCCTTGCGTGGTTATGCCGACGATCTGCTGGAGATCGTCGAAGAGTTCGCCGGTAGCGGCCCGGTCATCCATATCGGGCACTCGGTCAGCGCCATGATCGCGGTGCTGGCCGAGCTTCAGCAGCCCGGCCGCTTTGCTGCGCATGTCATGGTGGGTCCTTCGCCCCGTTACATCAACGATGACGACTACGTTGGCGGCTTCAGCCAGACGGATATCGATTCGTTACTCCACACCCTGGAAAGCAATTACCTGGGCTGGTCCAGCACCATGGCTCCCACGCTCATGGGGGCCGCCGACCGGCCTGAACTGGGTGAGGAACTGGCCAACAGTTTCTGCCGCACCAATGCCGAGATTGCCAAGCAGTTTGCCCGCGTGACCTTCATGTCGGACCACCGCCGGGAGGTCGCGAACTTTTCGGCTAAAACCCTGATTCTGCAATGCAGCGATGACATGGTCGTTCCGGTCCAGGTCGGCCACTACCTGAATCGCATCATTGCCGACAGCACCTTGCGCATGATCGAAAATGTCGGGCACTACCCGCACATGAGTGCCCCCAATGACTGTGTCAACGCGATGAGCGAGTTCCTGCAACCTTTCGGGTGTGTCGCCCATGTCGCTTGATTCACACGGTGCGCCAGATGCGGATAACCTTTTTGATGGCGCGGCCTGTGGTCTGTTGGTGACCCGGGAGGATGGCACCATCGAGCGGGCCAACCGCACCTTCTGCCTGTGGCTGGGGCTGGAGCACGAAGCGTTGCCGGGAACGCGCTTTCAAGACCTGCTGAACATGGCCGGCAAGATCTTTCACCAGACCCATTGGGCTCCCCTGTTGCAGGCGAGAGGATCGGTGTCGGAGGTCAAGCTTGAATTGCGGCATGTCGATGGCCGTCTCGTGCCCATGATGCTGAATGCGGTTCGCCGTGAGCACGCCCATGGCTTTTTCCATGAGCTGGCCGTGTTTGTCGCTGAAGAGCGCAACAAGTACGAGCGTGAGCTGCTGTCGGCGCAGAAACTGGCCGAAGAGCTTCTGCTGCAACAGATGAGTGTCCAGACAGAACTGACATCGGCTCGCAACCGCTTGCGTCTGGCCCACGTCGAGGCCGAGATTCGTGCGATCTTTGCCGAACAGATGATCGGGATTGTCAGCCATGACCTGCGTAATCCATTGGCGGCGATCAAGATGGCCGCGGGCCTGCTGGGGCGCAGTGCGCTGGATTCCCGGCAGGAACGCATGCTGGGTCATATCAACAATGCGACCGACCGTGCCCAGCGCATGATCGTCGACCTGCTGGATTTCACCCACGCACGGGTCGGGCACGGGATTTCGGTGTCTCCCCAAAGCATCGACCTGCATGCCGTGATTGATCGTTGTGTCGATGAATTGCGCCAGGCATTCGTGGGGCATCTCATCACGCATCGCTGTGAAGGCCAGGGTAATTGCCTGGCCGATTCCGATCGACTGGGGCAGATCATCAGCAATCTGGTGGCCAATGCCATCCACTACGGGGCGGCAGACGGTGAAATCAGTGTGCTTTCAAGGATCGAGCCGAACCGGATTGTCCTGTCCGTGCATAACTTCGGAGAGCCTGTGCCGCCCGAGATGATTGAAAGCCTGTTCGAGCCTGTTGTCCGGGGTGTCAGCGACACCGACGACAATCGCAGCGTCGGGCTGGGGTTGTTCATTGTCCGTGAGATTGTGCGTGCGCATCTGGGGGACGTAAGCGTTGTTTCCACGCCAGAACAAGGCACGACCTTTACGGCGACGATTCCGCAAACCTCGCCGATCCCGTGACCGAGACGGCATGGGCTCGGGGGCATTCATATAAATGCCTTTGAATTCAAACGCCTGGAATCGATCGGGCGCCCCGGTCGACCATCCTTGTTACAAAGTCAAACGTTATAAGTTTGCTCATCTGCCCTTCAACGGCGAACCTGACAGCCTGATCGTCATCAAAGTCTGGTCTTTGCCATTTCCCTTGAGGGTAAGTGATGAACAGTTTTGCGCGACACCTTTCCATGATGATGCTCGGTACCCTGTCAGGTCTGGGCGCTGCCCATGCGCAGGACCTGCCGGGTAGCAACGCTGCCAGCAGTAACCCTTACAACAGCCCGATCCACCGCGCCAACCCCAACAGCCGCCAGGGCACTCAACCCAGTACACCACCAGCGCCCGGGACGATGCCCACACCAACCCCTCGTCAGCCCACGCTGGAAAACGGCGGGATCGGCAATGGCTATCCTGTCCGCCAGACACCCCAAACTCCCTCGAGCCAGGTGACGGACCCCAAGCGCCCCTGACTCGTTTCCCGCTCTAATCAATGCATAAGGAATCGCTCATGTTTAGAAAATCCCTGATCGCGACACTCTGTGCCACGGCCTTTCTGAGCCTGTCACCCTTGACGGCAAGCGCCGCCACAGCGGCTGCCGAGCACTATAAAAGCGAGCTGGGCAGCGTCAGTGTCAGTGAAGTGGTGGGCGGGTTGAATCATCCGTGGGGGCTGGCTTTCCTGCCAGACAAGAAAGGCATGCTGGTCACCGAGCGCTCCGGCGACCTGCGCTTCATTTCGCCGGAGGGTGAAATGTCCGGTCCGATTTCCGGTGTGCCGCAAGTCTGGGCCAGAGGGCAGGGCGGCTTGCTGGACGTGGTGCTGTCCCCTGACTTTGCCAAGGACCGCATGGTCTACCTGACCTATTCCGAAGGCAGCGGGGCCAGTGCTGCGGAAGGCGATAACGCCGGGACGGCCGCCGGGCGCGGCCGGTTGTCGGCCGACATGACCCGGCTGGAAAACTTCACCGTGATCTTCCGCCAGCAACCGAAGTTGTCAGTGGGCAACCACTTCGGTTCACGCATGGTCTTCGACCGTGACGGCTACCTGTTCATTGCCCTGGGGGAAAACAACGATCGCCCGACGTCCCAGGACCTGGACAAGCTGCAAGGCAAGATCGTGCGCATCTACCCGGATGGCAGTGTTCCGAAAGACAACCCCTTTGTCGGGCAGAACAATGTGCGCCCCGAAATCTGGTCCTATGGCCATCGTAACCAGCAAGGTGCGGCCCTGAGCCCCTGGAGCGGAACCCTCTGGACCAACGAGCATGGCCCTCGTGGCGGTGACGAGATCAATATCATCGAACGTGGTCAGAACTATGGCTGGCCGTTGGCAACCCACGGCATCAACTATTCCGGCCAACCGATTCCGGAAGCCAAGGGCAAGTTTGTCGACGGCACGAAAGCCCCTTTCCATGTATGGGAAAAGTCACCGGGCATCAGCGGAATGGCATTTTATAGCGACGGCCGTTTCAAGGCGTGGGACCACAACTTGTTTATTGGCGCACTGGCCAGCGAAGAGTTGATTCGGTTGCAATTCGAGGGCGACCGCATTGTTCATGAAGAACGCCTGTTGGGCGATATGAAACAGCGTATTCGTGATGTTCGCCAAGGGCCGGATGGTTATCTCTATGTATTGACCGATGACGAAAAAGGGAAAGTATTGAAAGTAGGCCTGGAATAATAACGGCCTTTTATTGTGATTATTCCCGCATGAGCGAATCATGCGGGAATGATGGACAAGGCGGGATCAACGATCCTGTGCATCACGCAGGACTTCACCGGTCTTGGCATCGACTTCGTAGTCCCACTCCACGCCCTTGGCGTCCTTCAGCTCGATCTGGTAGACGTAACGGCCAGCCTGTCGTTCAAGTTCGGTATCGTGAATCTGGAAGCCAGGGTGTTTGGCCAGCGCCTGTTTGTTGAACTGTTCAAAGTCACCGACGGCACCGGACTTCTGCAAACGGATGGCTTCGTCCGGGCCGACATCGGCGTGTACAACACCGGCAGCGGTGGTCAGGGCAAGCGCGGCGAAAAGAGCAGGCATAAGTTTCATGGGGTATTCCTTCTGATGGGACTGCATTAAGGGAGGCTTTACCAGTTGATTCGTTCAACTGTTTGGTTGAAGCCAGATTAAAGCGCCTTACTTAATTCATCCTTAAATATTCGACGGAGGCTGTTTGGGTACCGTGGTCTGTTTTTTTTCATCCCGCCGGTAAAGTTTCCGACTGCTTTTCGTTGAGCATGCAAAGGTTGTAAAAAAACGGCGGGGAACGTAAAAGGTGGCCCCCAGCCGAATGCTGCTTTGCCCTTGTGCTTGCCCCGTTTCCCCAGGAGTCCCATCGATGAGTTCGTCACGCCGACCTGCTGCGCGTCTGGCTTCGTGTCTGTTGCCTTTTGGCATGGCTGTCACTTCACCCTTGCTGGCTGCCGAGCCGGTGAACCTGGACGCCGTGAAAGTGACGGGAACCGCCGAGGAGTCCACGCCCGATTATCAGGCCCGTCAGGCATCGGTCGGCGGCTTTGGCGAAACGGAGCTGATCGACACGCCGGCGTCGGTGTCGGTCTTCACCGAGGCTCTGATCAAGGACCGCCAGGCCCGGCTGCTCAGTGATGTCCTGCGCAATGATGCCTCGGTGGGGGACGCCTATGCGCCGGTGGGCTATTACGAGAATTTCGTGGTCCGCGGGTTTTCGCTCAATGCCGCCAGCAGCTACCGCATCAACGGGCGCACGATCACCGGCGAGCAGAACGTGGCGCTGGAAAACAAGCAGCAGGTGGAACTGCTCAAGGGGCTGTCGGGGTTGCAGAACGGAGCCTCTGCGCCGGGCGGCCTGATCAACTATGAAACCAAGCGCGCTCAGGATGTCCGCTCGGTCACTGTCTCGACCACCGAGCATGGCGGGCGCTATCTGGCGACGGACGTCGGCGGCTGGTTCGGCAGCGACAATCAATTCGGCCTGCGCGCCAACCTGGCCCATGAAGACATCCGTTCCTACGTCGAGCATGCCGACGGGCAGCGCGATTTCGCGTCCCTGGCCTTCGACTGGAACATCAGCGAGCGCGCCTTGCTGCAACTGGACGTCGAATACCAGACCAAGGAGCAACGTTCGGTGCCGGGCTATCAATTGCTGGGCGGCACGGCCTTGCCCCATAACGCCTCGCCACGCAAGTTGCTGGGTTATCAGAGCTGGTCGAACCCGGTGGGTATCGACTCGCTGAACATGAGTGGACGTTTCGAGTATCGCTTCAACGACACCTGGAAGGGCAGCCTCAGCGCCTCTCGCAGCCGCGTGGTGATCGACGACTACAGCGCCTTTGCCTGGGGCTGCTACGGTTCGGCCAGTTGCGCCGCCGAGTCTGTGCCCAATCACTTCAGTGCCGAAGGCGGTTACGACATCTATGACTTCCGCAGCCCTGACGACACCCGTCGCAATGACGAGGTCGAAGCGGCCATGACCGGTAACTTCGACACCGGTTCGCTCAAGCACGAGCTGACCTTCGGCACCAGCGCCTTCCGGCGCACCGTGGACACCCGTGGCACCTTCAACGAGATGGTGGGGTCGAGCAACATCAATACAGACCCTGAATCCGTATCGCAGTCGGACCTGCCGCTCCCGCACACCGAGCGCCGACTGGACAGCCGCCAATACGGGCTGTTCATGACCGACCGGATCAGCTTCAACGAACACTGGCAGACTGTATTGGGCGGACGTCAGGTGCGTCTCGACGAGCAGGCCTATACGGAAACCGGCAGCGACCAACGTCATACCCAGCGTTCGATCTTCCTGCCCCAGGCGGCCCTGATCTACAAGCCGCTGGAGAATATCTCCCTCTACACCAGTTACAGCAAAGGCCTGTCGCTGGGCGGCACGGCACCCTGGTTTACCAACAATGCGTCTGAGATTCTGGCCCCGACTGTCTCGCGTCAACTGGAAACCGGCATCAAGTACGACTGGCAGCGCATGAGCTTCACGGCGGCGCTGTTCCAGACCCGTCAGGCCTATCAGTATTCCAGGCCCAACGATGACGGCTCTTTCACCTACGTGCAGCAGGGCGAACAAAAGAACACAGGCCTGGAGCTGGGTGCCAATGGCTGGGTGACGGAGCGCCTGCAAATCTCCGCCAGTGCTGCCGCGATTCGTGCCCAGGTCGATGGCAGTGGTACGCAGGCCTATGAAGACCATCAGGCGCTGAATGTGCCCAAGTATCGCGGCAGCCTTCAGGCCGACTACAGCCTGCCGATCCGTGGCCTGGCGCTGCTGGGGGGCATGCAATACAGCGCGAGCAAATACGCCAACCGCGAAGGCACCGTGAAGGTCAACGACTACACGCTGTTCAATATCGGCAGTCGATACAGCACGCGTTTGGGGGATTACGACACAGTTTTCCGTCTGACCGTGGACAACCTGTTCGACAAGCGCTACTGGCGCGATGCCGGGGAATACATGGGCGATGACTACCTGTTCATGGGCGCGCCAAGAACCGCAACCCTGTCGGCCTCGGTCAACTTCTAGCGCAGCACCAGTAGGAGCGAATTCATTCGCGAAGACGGTATTTCAAACGACAGATCCGTGTCGGATGTACCGCCCCTTCGCGAATGAATTCGCTCCTACCGTGGGGCAAATCCCATAAAACCACCAGCTTTGCTATCCTTCGCGCCCTGCGAGCGCAGACGTTTCCTTCAGCCATGTTTACGGGGGCTTCATGACAGCCATTGTTAAACCTCGCCCTCAGCCATTCACCAGGGCCGACTACAAGACCTTGAGCCTTGCAGCCCTGGGCGGCGCTCTGGAAATCTACGATTTCATCATCTTCGTCTTTTTCGCCCTGACCCTCAGCCAGTTGTTCTTCCCGCCGGAAATGCCCGAATGGCTGCGTTTGCTGCAAAGTTTCGGCATCTTCGTCACCGGCTATCTGGCGCGTCCGCTGGGCGGGATTCTGATGGCGCATTTTGCCGACCGGCTGGGGCGCAAACGGATGTTCAGCCTGAGCATTCTGATGATGGCGTTGCCCTGCCTGCTGATCGGCATCATGCCCACCTATGCCCAGATCGGTTACTGGGCACCGCTGGTTCTGCTGGCTCTTCGCGTTCTGCAAGGGGCTGCCGTGGGCGGTGAAGTCCCGAGCGCCTGGGTGTTCGTGGCCGAGCATGCACCCAAGGGGCATCGCGGCTATGCCTTGGGCGTCCTGCAGGCCGGTCTGACTTTCGGTTACCTGCTGGGTGCGTTGACCGCCACCTGGCTGGCCCGGGTATTCAGCCCGGCTGAAATCCTTGATTACGCATGGCGCATTCCATTCCTGCTGGGCGGGGTATTTGGTGTGGTCGGGGTCTGGTTGCGTCGCTGGTTGAGTGAGACGCCCGTCTTCGTTGCCTTGCAGAAGCAGCGCGAGAACATGCAGGGCCTGCCGCTGGGGCAGGTCCTGCGTGAGCATCGCCAGTCATTGCTGCCCGCGGCCTTGCTCACCTGTGTGCTGACTTCTGCGGTGGTGGTGCTGGTCGTGATCACGCCCACGGTCATGCAAAAACGTTTCGGCATCAGTGCAAGCGACACCTTTGCCTTGAGTGCCGTGGGCATTGTCTTTCTCAACATCGGTTGTGTACTGGCTGGCATGCTGGTCGACCGTATCGGCGCGTGGCGTGGCGTCATTGTCTACAGCCTGTTGCTGCCGCTGGGTATTGGCGTGCTGTATGCCAGTCTGATCCTGCAATGGCTGTCACCGGCTGCTGCCTATGCCATTGCCGGGCTGGCCTGCGGCATTGTTGGCGTTGTGCCGTCCGTGATGGTGGGCTTGTTCCCGCCCGGCATCCGGGTCTCGGGCATTTCCTTCACGTACAACATTGCCTATGCCCTCTGGGCCAGCACCACGCCGTTGATGCTGATCGCCCTGATGCCCTGGAGCCCCTGGGTGTGCGTTGTCTATGGCGTGGTCATGGGCAGCGTCGGCCTGCTGACCGCTGCAGTCTTCGGGCTGCACAAGGGGATGCGGCTCGATGACGGTTTGTCCTGTCGGGCGTGAGCATACATTTCAACGCCAGGGAGCTACTCTTGCTCACTAGTTGCTCCCGAGCCCGTCGCCCGGCGGGCAACTGGCGTGGGCGTTACCTGAAGCCAACCGGCATTTGAACAATGCCTTGCAGGTCGCGCCTTCTGTTCCTGCCGCATGCGTCGCTGTGGTGAACGTTCCTGCCTCGTAACAGCCCGCTCATGCCGCAGTCCATGCAACCGAGCCGACAACGGCCAGGAGCTTTTCATGAGCACCACCACCGACAACACCAGCGCCAGAGAGCAGATCCAGGCCTCACTGGAAAGATGGAGCGTGGCTGTCCGCAACAAGGATCTGGAGGCCATCACCGCTTATTACCACCCTGACGTGATCGCCTTCGATGCGATCATCCAGTTGCAGTTCAAGGGCCTTGAGGCCTATCGCAAGCACTGGCAATACTGCCTGGGCCTGTGCGAAGGAGGCATGCTGTTCGAGCAGCGTGATCTGGTCATCCAGGTGGATGGCGATGTGGCTTTTGCCCATTGGCTGAACCATTGCGGCATGGTCGATGAGACAGGGGAAAGCAAAGGCTCATGGATGCGGGCCAGTGCGGGCTATCGTCTGACCGCTGAAGGATGGAAAGCCGTGCATGAGCATTTTTCGGCTCCCTTCGACATGGGCAGCGGCAAGGCCTTGTTCGACCTTCAGCCCTGACCCCGAAGCCCTGTCAACACATCAACCCGTCTGTCATGACAGGCGGGTTGACGGACAATGACATACATTGTTGTGACACGTGTTTGAATATATGTCAGTGTCGGGATCCAATTGTAACAACTGATTGTAATTCTCATTGGGCAAGTTTATCTTGCGTCTTCTTATATGCGACGCCCTCCCATGTTTCTCAATAAGCCTGTCCGCTTTTTAGCAGGGGATGACGCTTTTATGAGGGCTTTAAATCATTAAGTTAGGGATGTTCCGGTAGTAGTGTAGGAGTTTTCCTTGTTGGTTGGGCGAGCAGTGGTGTTTGTGATGTATGACTGTGCTCTTTATCGGTCGATATAAAAACAACGCTAAATAAAGGTACAGGTGTGCCGATTTATTATTCAAGTCAAGGACGGCAAATGTAAGAAGCATCCTACACGCTTGTCTGTGGGCATGCTCATCACAAGGAGAGACAACATGTGGGTGACAATCAGGGAGCAGGAAGTCTTGTGCCTGCTGCTGCAAGGCTTCACGAACAAGGAAATAGCACAGCGGCTGTGCATCAGTGGCTATACCGTACGCGATCATGTGTCCTCGTTGCTCAGAAAGTGTCAGGTGAAGACGCGTACCGAACTTATCGCCCGTTACGTCACTCGACTGGTGTCCAGAAAGAACATGCAACCCCCTACATCTGTCGGGTTGTGTGTCGAGACAAACCAAACATAATGCCCTTTATTCAGAGTGGGGTTCATTAGTGCATTAACGGGCCGCCGGCTACTTTGTGCAGGCTCGATAAAAATGACGTTCGGGTGGAGGTTATAAGTCGAGCCGGTAACGGGTGGCCCTGAAGTCGGCACGAGTGTCCGGATGAATGCCGCGTTACTTGCTTTGTGGGGAGGGGGACGCGGCTGGACGTGAACATATCTGCACAACGAAACAACAAACAATAAAAGGAGTTATTTCATGGCTGTCTGTTTAACACAGAGCGAGGATCAGCCCTGTCAATCCATGCAACCGGGCTCTTGCGCGCCAGACGTCAATGCCATGATGAACTTTCGTCATCTGGCTGCCAGGCAGTCTGCGCTGTCCATGGCCCAGTTGTGTGAACTGCAGGCCAGCATGCTGGGGCCCCGTGGGTTATTCGTCAGGTTCTCCCAGGAGGTCCCGCAGCAGGGACGACAGGCATCGGTCTTCGAGGACCTCTACGAGGTTCAGGACCGGGAGCATCAACTGCGGGCCGAGAAAGCGGTCCGGTTCATCCTGGGACGGTACAACCGGCGGGAGGCATGCGAAAACCCGTTCACGGAGATGTCACGGGAGTTTCTGTGCTGCGTCGTCTACGACGAGGTCGCGCCTTATACCCTGGCTGAACGTTATGCTGCCGGTGAAGCGTTGCGCAGGCGAGACAGTGAATACTTCATCAAGCTGATTGCGACGACCCGTGACACCGTCGAGCGCCGTATCGTGTTTCATGGCCTGCTGGAGCATTTCGACGTCTTGCTGCCGGTCGAGCAGAGTATCTACCCGCTCAACTACCGGGCCGTTCAGCAAGCTCATCTCGACCGTGAAGAAGCCATGTACGGCAAGCTGAAACTGCCACAGCCGGTGAGTGTGATTCTGGAAAGCCACACGCCGGAGTGGCTGCTGAAAAACCTTTCGACGCTGGCACAGAGCACTCGCTGAAGTGCCGACCTCAGTTCTGGACCGAGAGGCGCAGGCGCTCTGGCGAATGGTCCTCAATGCTGACTACCTGATTGCGGCCACTGGTTTTGGCGATATAGAGCGCCTTGTCCGCCTCGTTCAGCCACATGGCCGAATCGGTGATATGTGGCTGGTAGGGGGCAATGCCGATGCTCAGGCTGACATTGAGGTCCGGCAGCAAGGCATCAGTGTTTTCCTTGACCCTCAGACGCAGGCGCTCGAGTATTTCGCTGGCCTGCCCGGCGGACGTATTGGGCAGGATGATGCAGAACTCATCGCCCCCGTAGCGGCCCGCCAGATCGGTATCGCGCAGGTTTTCGGACAGGGCTTCGCTCATATTCTTGAGCACCGTGTCGCCCATGATGTGGCCATGGGTGTCGTTGATGGACTTGAAGTGATCGATGTCGATCAACGCGATGGTGCAATGGTGCTGCTGTTCCTGGCTCTTCACGAACTCGGCTTCGAGCAGATCCTTCCACGAGCCATGATTGATAAGGCCTGTCAGGCTGTCGGTGCGGCTGAGCTCGCTCAGGATATTCCGGTGTTCCCACAGTTTGAGGGCCAGTTGATGGCTCATCCAGCCAATGAAGATGGGATAGACCACCAGCACGGGCAGGCAGGCATAGATCTGGATGGCGTTATTGTCGAGGTTGATGACCGGCGACAGGGCCAGAATCGAGATCGCAGCTCCTGCTGCCTGGGCCACGAAGCCCTGAAGCATCAGCCGCGTGCCACCGGCCGCGATGTTGTGCATGGCCATCATCGCCAGCACGGTCACGCTGGGGAGCATGCTGAAACCCATCGCACCCACCCAGAAACCACCCGAAAGGGAGTCCGTGAGCAGATTGCGCCATTCGGCCTTGTAGGGATAAGCGGAGCGTTTGGCGAGTTGATAGGCCAGATGAGGCCAGGCAATCGCATTGAAGAGCACCAGCGGCCATAACCAGAGTGGAGCATTCACCTGATACAACGACACGGCGACAGTGAAAAAACCCATGCTCACGCCGAGAGTACGGGGAGCATAAATTCTTCTGGCAAATGAAAGACCTTTGCCGCGTGGTGTATTCATGGTGCTTACCGGACGATTGTACTAGCCGGCCAGAAAACCCTTACGCTTGACCGAAAGGCGGCAGTTTCGCCTGTAGCTCGTGTCAATGGGAAGAGCCTTTTGACAACAATCATAAAATATAAAAATTTCGCGCTATATACATTGTCCATGGTCAAAATAACGTCATTCCATGATGCCTGAACGGTTCAAAAACATGGCGGATCAATTGATATGAACGGCCGAACAGTGTGACCACACTGTTCGGCCGTTTTATAAAGCCAGAAACCATCAGGGTCAAATCAGGTTTTTAAATGACCTCTCCATAACTGCCATGCGATAACAATAGCGACGGCTGCCAGTGCCGCCGCGACATACCCGATCGCTTCCAGACCCAGATGCTCAATGGTGGCACCGCCGATAATCGAGCCCAGGCCTATGCCGGCGTTGGCCGCCGACACATTCAAGGTGCCTGCCAGCGCCTGGGCCTGCGGGGCGGCTTTCATCACACGAATCTGGCAAATGGGGAACAGCGCCGTATGCGCGATGCCCCACACGGCCAGCATCGCGATCAGGCCGGACAATGAGCCGGCCAGAGGAACGCAGGCACTCATGCCCAGCGCCAGCAGCGCGGTAAAGATCAGGGTCGAGCCCAGCGGGCTGCGGTCAACATAGCGGCCCCCCAGGGCATTACCGATCAGGCCGACCGCACCAAAGCCCATCAGCCACCATCCCACTCGGGCCGACTCGATGTGAGCGATACGCTCAAGCATGTCGGCCAGGTAGGTATAGGCTGCGAACATCGCCGTGAACAGCAGGATCGACAGCAGCAGGTTCATGATGAACAACGGATCGCGCAATATCCGGGCTTGCTGAGCGAGAGCGACTTTCGGGGTCGGTGCCAGGCGTGGCATCGACAGGGCCAGCAATGCGGCCATGCACGCAGACAGTGCCGCCAGCGCCCAGAAAGCGCCGCGCCAGCCCACCGCATCGGCAAACACCGTGCCCAGCGGGATACCGAGTAGCATGGCGGCCGAAATGCCCAGGTAAACCTGCGCCACCGCTTTACCAGCGTGTCTGGGACCTGCCAGCAGACTCGCGGTTTCACTGGCCGTGCCCCAGAACACCGGCAACGCCAGGGCCGGGATGAAGCGGGCGATTGCCAGGACCCAGACAGAGGTCGATAGCGCCGCCAGGGCATTGGAGGCAGCAAAGATCAGCAGGATAACGATGAACGTACGTTTGCGGTCCAGGTGCGAAAACAGGGCTGTCAGGGGCGGGCCGAACAGCATCACCGTGAAGGCAAACAGCGTGACCAGCAAACCGGCATCGGAGATCGACATTCCCAGATCTCGTGCCAGCGCAGGCAGCAGGCCGATAATCAGGAACTCGGTCGTGACAATCAGAAAGCCCGCCAGCGCGAGGATCGCGATGGGCAGACTAGCCCCTGTCGAGCGTTCACCGCTGGCGGTGGTGGAGGAGATATTTTCTAGAGACGGCATGACACAACAACCCGGATTAAAAGAAGGCCGTCAGCCTATTGCAGAAAAGCTTTCTTATCTTTGGCGGTTTTTCGGCACACTAAGGAAATAATTTCACTAATCGGATTTGAAGTTGTGTTTTCCTCCGATCGTCTTAAAGGCATCACAACCTTTGTTGCCGTGGCCAATGCGGGTAGCTTTGTCGCCGCGGCTGAACGCCTGAACCTCACCAACTCCGCAGTCAGCAAAAGCGTGGCGCGTCTGGAGAGCCGCCTGGGCATGCGGCTTTTCGAGCGCACTACGCGCAGGCTGTCCCTGACGGAGGAGGGGGCGGCGTACCATGGCGTGTGCGTGCGCCTTCTCGCAGAGCTGGAAGAGGCTGAAACCGCATTGGTGGATCAGCGCTCCGAACCGGCGGGGCAACTGCGAATCGACCTGCCTGCCACTTTTGGGCGTCTGAACGTACTGCCCTTGATCCTGGCATTGACGGAGCAATATCCCGGGCTGCGCCCCCGGATCACCTTTACGGACCGCTTTGTCGACCTGCTGGAAGAAGGCATTGATCTGGCGGTGCGCATTGGTGGCCCGCAGGTCTGGCCGGCGGGCATTGGGCATCGTTATCTGGGCACCGAGCGGGTCACCTTTTGTGCGGCACCGGCCTACCTGAAACGGCGCGGCGTGCCCGTCACCGCCGAAGAGCTGACCGACCATGACTGCATTCTGTTCGGCAGGGGCGATGGCAGCATCAGCCCATGGCTGTTTACCGATGCCCAGGGCCAGCGCGAAACCCGCGCCATGGACGGCCGGATCGTCGTCGGCAATGCTGAAGCTGTGGTGGCCGCTGTGACCTCGGCTTGCGGGATTGCACAACTGGCCACCTGGCTGATCAGGGACCAACTGCAACGTGGCGAACTGGTGGAAATCCTTCCTCACCTGAGTACCGATGGCCTGGCGTTGCACCTGGCCTGGTCACGCAGCCGGGAATCACTGCCCAAGGTGCAGGTGCTGATCGAACGGCTCTCCGAAGCCTTGCGCCTGCCTTCTCTTCACGAATGAACAGGGCGAGAAGGCGGGTCAACGGTTACTGACCAATGATGGCCTTCACCAGCTCGGCATGTCCGGCCGGGTCCTTGGCGCTGGACACTACATTCAGAACCGCCGAGCGTGTGCCCGAGGCGGCCACAAGGGTCGTACTCAATACCGGCGTGCCGCTCAGGGTGGACGACGTATCGACCTGACGGAGGCCCAGGCCGTTTTTCTTGACGATCTTCTTCTCGCCCAGCTCCTTGAAGTCCACCGCATGGGGGCGCTGCTGGGCCAACGTTCCGGTGACCAGCCCATCCAGGACCAGCGCATCGTTGTCACTGGCCTGCACATCCATCGGGATCGGCATTTCAGTGACAATCAGCACCCGCTTTTCGGCCTGATTGCTGTACAGCGCGCCGCTGACACCCTGAGCGATCGCCTTTTCATCAATTTCAGGCATTTCGCTGCGGACGTAGCCGGCGGGCAGGGTAAACGCCAGCTTGCCATCGAGCAGGGATGCTTTTTGAATGGCAACGGCCTTTTTTTCGGTGTCAGCCTTGGACGCTGCCTGAGCACTTATGAGGCCCTGGCATCCGAACAATGCGACACACATCACCATTGCCTTGAAACTGAAGATTTGCATTGAACTTCCTTATTGATCAAAGACTGCCAGAGAGTGTCTTGATGTATTGCTGACTTTATCGAGCCTCAATACGTTCAACGGCAGGTTTATCGACTGTTTAAAAGCAGGCGTTAAGTTATTACACGTCACGATCAAAAGATGCCCCGGATACCTCGACATTTGGGGTATGCCGAACACCCCCAGAAGTTTCCTCCTGCATTACGTCCTGTTCGTGCCACTTTCATTACCATGCTCTTTTTACAGTGCGGGCAAGACGGGGCTTCGGAGTGTCTGGCCGGTTCTGGCGGGGGCGCTTTGGGGGCTTTCGGCGTCTTGATGCCGGGAACCGCCGGTTTCTTCACCACCGGGGCAACCGGCTGAGGTCGAGGTTCGGGCCGAGGCATCGCCACAGGTTTGAAAGCCTTGTGACGCCTGCGTTTGGCGAGAAATGAAGCCAGAGCACCGCCCAGCAGGACGATGGGCAGGAGGTACTGCCCCAGCGTTGCAAAACCTCTGAAGGCGGAGCGAATGAGCAGCGTGTCAAATTGACGCGCATCTGTATGGATCGGTAATTCAGCCGTGGCGACCGAATGCAGGTAACCGCCGATGAAAATGGCCAGGACAACGCTCAACCACCAAGGCAATTTACTGGCTGCCTGAATGAGAATATGCAGGGTTGAAGAGTGTTTACGTGACATGGCCGATGCCTGTGTTAGAGCGCTTGGGTGTGCTGTTGACGGGCGCTCATGGTGCAGATGTCGAGGCCGTGAAGCAAAGGATTTGTCGTGGAAACAGAACAACTAGTGACTCTTTGAAGCCGTCGGGCTTCTACCCTTTTCAAGAACGACAATAGAGTAGAAACAATGTCGTTCCAGGCCAAACAAATGGATTGTAGGACACGTTAAAGACCTTTTTAAACGGGTCGATATAGGTGCCATTGCGATTCCGGTTGTCACTTTGAAAGACTGTGCTACACCTTCAAAGCGTACCCCCGGGATATTCGTAGGTTTCAGGGAGAGGTCTTTTAGATGCGTGTGAACATGCCTGTGACTCAGAACGAGAGAACCTTTCCCGCGTCTGAGCGTTTGATCTCTACCACGGACCTGAACAGCCACATCACCTACTGCAACGACGCCTTCGTGTCGCTCAGCGGCTTTACCCGCGAAGAGCTGATTGGCCAGCCACACAATCTGGTCCGTCACCCCGACATGCCGCCTTCGGTCTTTGCCCACATGTGGGAAACCATCAAGCAGGGCAAACCCTGGATGGGCGTGGTCAAGAACCGCTCCAAGCAGGGTGATTTCTACTGGGTCAGCGCCTACGTCACCGCCGTGTACGAAAACGGCCGCATTGTCGGCTATGAATCGGTGCGTTCGGTTCCTACCCGCGAACAGGTTCGCCGCGCCGAAGCGCTCTATGCCCGGCTGCGTGAAGGCAAGTCGGCGGTTTCCAAGACAGGGGCAGCGGTGTATCACCTGATGCGCCAACTCCCCATGATCGTCAGTGCAATCGTCATGATGATGGGCGTGCACCTGCTGGGCGATCTGGGTTCCTTCGCCTTGATCCTGGCGGTGCTGGTCGCGTTGGGGGCTTACCTGGAAATACGCCAGCGGCGCACGATCCAGAAAACCCTGGACGATCATCCCAAGGCGTTCACCAGCGCACTGGTGGCCCTGACCTACAGCGACAACCGAGGGCCGCAGGCACAACTGGACCTGGCCTTGCTCAGCGAAGAGGCGCGCCTGCAAACCGCGCTGACCCGTCTGGTCGATACCGGCGAAAGCGTCAGGAAACACGCCGGGCAGTCGGCACAGTTGTCGCACCAGCAAGCACGCTCCCTCGATCAGCAGCGCAGCGAAACCGACCAGTCGGCCACCGCGATCAACCAGATGACTGCGACCATTCAGGAAGTCACCCACAACGTCCAGAGCACCGCCCATGCTGCCGAAGAAGCTGACAAGCTCGCCCAGCAAGGCCGTAACCTGGCCGATGACAGCCTGCTGGCGATTCGTCACATGGCCAACTCGGTCACCGAAATCGGCACCGCGGTGGGTGAACTGGCCACGGCCACCCAGTCGATCGGCAGTGTCGTGGACGTGATCACCTCCATCGCGCAACAAACCAATCTGCTGGCCCTCAACGCCGCCATCGAAGCGGCCCGGGCGGGCGAACAGGGGCGTGGCTTTGCTGTGGTTGCCGACGAAGTCCGCTCACTGGCCTCGCGCACCCAGTCCTCGACCGAACAGATCCAGCAAATCATCACCTCCCTGCGGGACGGCGCAGACCGCGCCGTACTGACCGCCAGCAAGGGCGAACAGATCTCCCAGGAAAGCGTCGCCAGCGTCGAAGCCGTCCAAAAGGCCCTCGACGGCATCAGCCAGTCCGTGACCCGCATCACCGGCATGAGCCAGCAAATGGCCTCCGCCTCGGAAGAACAGACCCACGTCGCGGAAAGCATCAGCCAACAAATCACCCGTATCGCCCAACTCTGCGACCAGAGCGCCGACCAGGCCGAACAAGGCTCGACCATCAGCAAGGAACTGGAAGACATGGCCGAATACCTGCACAGCCTTGCGGAGCGTTTCAACCGTTAACAGCACATCGGTAGGAGCGAATTCATTCGCGAATAAATTCGCTCCTACCGTCTGAACTGCCACCCAACACAATCCCTCAACCAACCTGAAAAAACCTCGCCGCCCCCTGCCACCACGACCCATCCGAGCGATCCGTCCGCCCCTCAAAACCCTGCCCGGACACCGGCAACACCTGCGGCACATCCCGTAACCGAATCCACGGCTCGCTCTGCCAATGCAACATGCTCAACGACAGGCCCGGCCATTGCAGCAGGCTCAGACTCGGCATGCTCTCCACCGGCGGCTCCTGCGCATCCCTCAACGCCGCGACCACCTCATTGGTAATCCAGTGCCGCAAACTGCGATGCTCGGGATGGTAATGATGCACCAGCAACGCATATACCCCCGATTCACTGATCATCAGCGCCTCCTCAGTCCGCCCATGGCTTTCCAGCCAGAGCGTACGGCGCTGATCCGGATCGAGCTTGCTGGTGGTGCGCTCGTTGAGCGGCCAGGCAATGAGCTTGCTCAGGTCACGGGCTGAGAACCAGGGTTGGGTTTCGAGGAGCAGGGCGCGGAGTTGGCGGTTGTGGCGGAGGAAGGTGGTGGGGTGGAAAGCGGTACTTTTACTGTCCCTGTCTGAGGACTGATAGCTGGGCATAGGCATTTATGTGATCTCTGCTGTTAAAGGCGTCGGGAGTTAAGAAACCCACAGCAGAAAGGCCGGACGTATTTCCCTTACGGGTCTTGTATTAGTCCACTCCCGACATAGCAGAAATTTTAGGACGCGCAGCGGAAGGCCGCAGGTACAAAAAGCCGCATTTTATCGGGGCGGTCAGGCCGCTGCTGTAGATTTCTGTGCGTTTCTTAGGCGCGCAGCAAGGGTAGGGGGCGACGACTGGGCCAGCAAGGTGCAAGGCTGTAGGGCGATTCTGAAAGTTCAGAGGGCGCCGGGCTGAATGCCCGGCTTGTGAGTCCAGGTCTGTCTATAGCAATGAATCGAGATGCGACTGGAGAGCTTTAGCGCTAGGCCTGTCTGACGAGGCCAAAGGAAGCGATAAAGGCTTTTGATCCAGTGCGCTGTATTCACTTTGCTTTAGTCCGTCAGCTAGCTCTACCAACAGGCTATCGGGGTTGACCCACAGCAGACCCAAGTCAAACAGGGTATGAATGTCGGCACGAAGCAACAAACCGTTGCTCACCACATTCGTCTCTGCACCCTGATACGGCACGATATGAGCGGCCTCCAGCAAGGCTTCGATGCTACAGCCGGTTACTGCGCATTGACCTTCGTACGCTTTGAGCAGCCTCTTACGAAAAGACTTTTGCCCTTGGCGACGCACGATGCTGGAAAGCGTGCGCTTACGGGCATCGATTACGTCGGTAGGATCAAATGCCCCTTGTGTCTCTAGCTCCGATTCGATTTCAGCGATTGCCAGCGTAGTGCCGGTTTCTCGGTGAAGCGTGAATTTTGTAGGGCGTGAACCTTCGTGGTTTTGGTAGAGGAAACGACCCTCGTAGGTGAAGCCTGCGCCGGGGTGCTCGTATTTCTTTTTTCGGTAGAACAGCAGCAATTCCAGACCACGTTCGGTGTGCTCTTTGAGGAGGTAGTCGGTACCGCCTTTGAGCTGGCCTTCCATGTGAAGCACATCTTCAGTGAGGATATCGTTGTATTGCGTTCGGTCTGCCGTTTTGTGCTCCGTAACGAAAATCCACACAGAGTCAAAGGTTGCGGGTTTGAAAATACCGTTTTTGATGCTGGAAGCTGTGATGTGAAACAGATCACGCAGGTCAGCACGGGTGTAGATGTTGCCTGTTTTCAACTGCTGGGATGCCAGTGCCCCCGTGAGCGCTTGCTGTGATACTTTTTTGCTCACCAGATCATCCTTTTCCATTTTTCGTGTAGGAAAAGGATGATGAGGTAGTGGTGGTGCTTGTTACAACTTATTTGAGTTTTTCTCGTTTTGGATAACCCCCTGAGTAGTGACTTGAGAATCGCAAGCTCGTATTACTGCCAGGGATTGCTAGGGTGAGATTTACTTAAATTTGTTCTTTTGAAAGGCCCAGCCGGCAGCTAGAATCGTCAGCAATGTACGTACACAATCAGGTACGGGAGGCAATCATGACTGCATCTGTCAAAGCCCCACTTTCTGAAAAAGCGATCATCCGTCTGGAGGATCAGATCCCTAGTGTCGCGGAGGGCGCTACTCGAGCCGCTTATGTTCGAGCCCTTGCGGCTGGCCATACAGTGCTCAAGGTCGAAGGAACCTACATCGTGGCTTCGCAAGCCGATGGCTCAACTCGCGTAGTAGGTGATGCAAAACCACGCCGTAAGGTAACGGTTGGTGCCAGCTTGAAAGTCCGTCGTATGGATGCCAGCCCGAGTGCCTAGGCCCAGGTTGAGGATGTTTGGCGGTCCCAATGGCTCCGGGAAAAGCACGATCAAAGAGCAGATACCGCCTAATTTGATTGGCATTTATGTAAATGCCGATGAGATTGAGAAAGCGGCAAAAGCTGCCGGTTTTCTGGATTTGAGCTCGTTTGGCATTTACGCAACATCTGACGAATTACATGCTTTTTTCGCCAGCCATTCTCTGCTTCTGAAATTCGATCTTCAGGAGCAAGCATGCAGTATTGCGTTGGATGGTCAATGCGTCGATTTTCGCGCTATCGAGATGAACTCCTACTACGCCTCGGTCATTGCTGACTTCATAAGGCACAAGCTGCTGACAAACAAAACCAGTTTCACATTTGAAACTGTCATGTCATCAAGCGACAAGGTGGAGTTTCTTCGGCGTGCTCAGGCTGAAGGTTACCGAACCTATTTGTATTTTGTGGCCACGGAGTCTCCAGATATCAACATCAACCGGGTTGCTAACCGTGTTGGCGATGGCGGGCATAATGTGCCGCAGAAAAAGATCATCGAACGTTACTATCGTTCGCTTGAGCTCTTACCTGAGGCTATAGCTGCATCAAGTCGTGCCTTTATTTTCGACAACTCCGGCGAGCAGTCGATTTTTATGGCAGAAGTTACCGAAGGAACAACTCTGGAGTTCCGCCACGATGAAATTCCGGATTGGTTCATGAATGCTTATGTAGATCAAGCATTGAGCGTATGACCATTCCAAGGTGACTGCCCAGTTCGCACCCACAAAAAAGCCAGGAAGCTTTCGCCCCCTGGCTTTCTCATTTCAAATCAGAGCTACATAGCCCCCGTAGGTTTTCACCACAATCTGAAACGCATTGCCTTGGTACGGGAGACTCGCCCATTCGGGATTTCACAAATAATGAATTTAGATTTCATGAAGTCCGAATTTTCTCAGGAGTTTTTCAGTTTTGACGAAATCGGTGAGAGCTCCTAACCATGAGAAGAGAACCAGCGAAATTCACTGTGGTATTTAGTTGGAGGGTAAAGTGGGCGCAAGATAAAAATCATAAATTAATTGGGGCGTGCTACCCATGATTTTTACTTGGGTAGGAACGAAAGTTCTGAGATCGGTCTTTGTTTCAGTTATTCACTGCTTTTTAAATGCTAGAATTTCGTTAATTTTGTATAAGGGGTGTTTGTAGTTGTAGTGAGGCAGAAAGTGTTGGGGGATTTTATGCCTCTTGATCAGCTTTATCCCTCCGCCTTTCGGAGTTCCTAGGATCTTGTCCGCTTCCATTGTGGTGCAATACTCGGCCAATAGTGATGTGATCTTTTCTGCGTCATCTTGAGTAAGGTATTCTACTTTCCGAACTTTAACCTTTCTAACAAATCTAGGGTTCGTGAAGCGGCGTGAAAAATTATGATGGGACATACTGTGCGTTGACAAGATCTCTGTCAGTGGTACTAGTGTGCCCAATAAGGCCTGCAATTTAGCTTTGTCTTTAGGTGAAATGCCGGGATAATGTCGGTAGCAAGGCGCACGTGTAGGTTTTATGAAAAGCTTAATTAGGCGTGATGTGTCTGGTAGGCTAAGCCCTAGCTCTTTGGCTGTCTGCGCAATAGTTGATATCTCATTTCTTAACCAATATATACCAAAGTCATCGTTATAAGGGTTGACTCGATACTTAAGATCTGCTGGCAATGTTGATCGAGCAAATATTTGGCTTCTTGTCCCTGTTATAGATGGTCCTGCCACCGGTGATATTCCTAGTCGTTGCAGCACACGAGTTACTACCTTGGAACTGATGTTGAGTTCTTGCCCCAGGTCGGAAGGTGTCGCAAAGTTTTGATGGAATTTCAGCACATCTTCGTGGCTTATTAGGCTCAGGCTCTCGGGGTGATGTGAGAGGGTTCCAATATCACGGTAATACTGAATCGTCTGGGTCGACACGTGAAGAATGGAGGCAGCTTTGGTTAACGTGATTACTGATATTGATGGAGATGGGGAAACGCGGCGTGATGCACAAGCTAGGCCGTATTTAGTCTTAGAAGTAGTTCGTATTGTCTCCTCAATAGCTGGTATGTCTTCGCGACGGACAAAAAAGGGTGGGCCGTACCAATTAGCGAAAATTGAGTAATTAATCGTAAGCTTTTGAAGTGCATGGTGAATTGTAGATGTCGATACTTTGAATTTGCGAGCTAGGATCATGGAGCGAATGTGGTTATTGGTAAAGTCGTCAACAACATGTTTGGGTAGATAAACTTTAGAATTTAGTACCTGTTTTTTTCCAAGGGCGTTTTGCTGTATGAGGTAGGAGAGATGCCGTTCGCAGACTGAGAGTTTGTCCCTGGCTTCCTGAAGTTCATAGTAAAAGCCGCCACGGATAGCTGTTTCTAAACTTTTCCTCTGATCAACAGGGCTATTCGAGGAGCGTATTTCACAGGCGATTTGCTCGAACTCTTCTACCGTATATCTGCCACGACCGTCCCGAGTCGAGCGAAGTTTTTTTATGTTGCTATAATATTTCAATCTGTGCCATTGGTCGATGCTGAGGTGAAGTAGTTGTGGCATAACTCTTGGTGGAATCAGTATCTTTGAGGTGCTGGGAAGTTCCCGGGCCGGCAGCTTGCTGAATTGCTGGTGAAGATGTTCGAGAGTGGAGCGCGGAATAACCGGTTGTAGCATAGTGAGTAGTACTTCAGTTTCCAACGGTTCCGGGATGTTATAAACGTTATAAAGAGAAATGGCTGCGTGCTCGACATCATCGAAAACCAGCGCTATAGCCGCAGCAAAGACATCGTAAACTGGAACCGTGCTGACGGTTTTAAGATCGATGCCCAGGTGGCGAATAATGGAAATAACTTGATCGAATCGAGTCTGATCCCCAGTTTCGAATAGTTCCATTAGCCGTGCTTCTGGAAGGGCCTCCGTCCAAGAGCATGGAGGAGAGACGAGGAGCTCTCCGCAGTCGCAATAACTGATTATTTGATTCTTCCAAGACAGATACCTTTTACACTTTGGACAACTGAACAAATAATGGCGATTATGGATCGGGCAATGCGAGGTCAGGTAGTTGTCTTTCAGTATATGTTCCCAGCCATCGGTCAAACATTCCGTGCACAACGCGGCATCGAGAGGTCGCAAAAGCCTGCGGCTCAAGGTTAATTTCCCAATACTGATGTCTCCCCAAGAGCTTCCAACTGTGTTGTAGAAACCTTTCCTCACCTGTTCTTGCAGAAGGTCAGTTGAGTTCGCGACAAGAAAGCGCTCGAACCGACTTCCTTGAAGAAGTGGGCAAACCTTAGCTTGGTCAGAAACGAAATGAAATGCCTCGAACTTGCTGACCTTAGAATAGCCGTTGCGGAGGCAGAGCCGCTTGATCACGCTCGTCGGACTTTCGTTGGGTAAAGGTGTGGGGATGAAATTAAGCGTTTTCATGCTGAGCCCCCCATATTTTTTGGTAGCAGGTTACAAGCGTTTTATCAAAGGGGTCAGAGACTTTGCTGAATTTAAGATCAATGAGCGCACAGGATCTTTTGAAATCGTTAATGCTAAGCCCTAGGCTTCGATGAGGAAGTGCGTTTTGCAGTGCGCCATGGATTATCAGACGGATATATTCGAGGTTTCCAGATGAGGCGATGTATAGGCGCGCTGCTATATCTGGGTCCGTGAGTCGTGAACCTCCGGAAATATGCGTAATGCTTTCAATATGATCGTCAAGTTTAGATAACAAAATCATATAATCTGATGACTTGTCCTCGCTGTATGAAAGATATTGTAAGTTAATAACGTAGGGGAAGCGCCGGGCAAGCGCTGTAGACCCTTCTAGAAGTGATAAACAACTATCAGTCCCAGCCAGAACAAAAGTTCGAACACTTTCGTTGATAACCGATATCAGCCAGTCAATTACCGTTTCCTTGACCTTTGCAGCTTGGGGCTTGACCAAGAAGTGAAATTCATCAAACTCACAAACTTCAATACGGCACGTCTTGAATAGCTCCAACATTCGGAAGGTCAATTCTGTCGTGTCTCCGCGAAGGTCAGCCTCCTTCCCAATGGGTGAGAGCTTTTTTACCACTGTCTTGGCGAAGGATTTGACGGTTACAGGTGAAGGGGTCCTACATAAGAACGCAGGACGGATGGTGTACTCGCCATCGGGACGGCTTTCCTCATGAGTATCTCCGAAAGAATCCCTGAAAATTTCACAGAGTGTCGACTTTCCTGAGCCTGATGGTCCAACTACCATCGCTGAACTTGGCACGTTGCGCTGTCGGGTAGTTTCTGCGCTTTTTTGTAGTAGCATATAAGCATGATGGTAGGCAGGGAATAACACAATCTGGGATGAGAATTCTTTTAAAAGCAACGAGTCGGAGTTACTCATGGCGCACCTGTAATGTGGTTGCAGGTTTGGGTGGATTGAAGTCGGTCAGCGTCACCTCAGTGGAGAAGTTTGGTTGCGAACTTGGCGACTTTGACGGGATGGACACCTTCGGAGCAGGTTGTGAAAGCGATCGATTTTCTGCCAATCGCGCTTCGCGGCGACGCCCTCTTTTACTCTTGTCTGCCTGCAGTTTCAGGATGAGTTGAACACGTGCCTGGCGTGCGGTGGTAAAATCGAAGTTAGCGGCCTGTTGTCTGATTTCTTGTTGGATCAGGTGATGCATTTCTAGCGTGAGATTAGACTGGTACTGCACATCTACTGCTTGAGCTGAGATGAGATCATCGGGCCAGTCAGGATGACAAACAGATACATTACCAAGATCGCTTATGTCGTAGTAAATGCACAGCTTCTTCCTTTTAACGGAGCGCTGGGCAAGGCTGGGAATGCCAGGGGCCGTCCAGCGGAGTTTTTCAAACCCGATGCTATCGCCAATAGTCGCTGAGTAGCGTTTGCTCATCATCATGCGTCGGATGTCGCTCACATCAAATAACCTAGGGGGCGAAAATCGGTCGAGGTTTTGCATCCAAGTGTTATGAGGCGAGTCATTGAGCGACCTGTGAAAATTATTGTGATAGACCTGAAGGAAATCCTCAAATCTTTCAATGATCTCGTCCAAGGTGTAAATCGTATGTTCAGCCGGATTATAATCTCCCCGTTCGCCAAGGTTGGAGAACGTAGTCCCACTCAAATGATGACTGAATTGGACGTTCAACGTTTTGAACCATCGTTCGACATGCGGTTTTTGATTCGGTGTGTAAGGTTCACAAAAAATGATGTGAGCGCCTAATAGGTCCATTACTTCGGAAATCTTTTTACCCGCGAATTCGTTACCGTTGTCGAGAATGTAGTACTGAGCCAATCCTCCATACAGCCCTCCAGAGATCAACGAGTTTTTCAGCGCGCGCAATGTTTTCTCCATGCAGGGTGGATTCAGCGAAATGTCGTATCCGATAATGCATCGAGAACGGACGTCCAAAAGGATAGTCAAATAGGGGCGGCCTAATATGTCTCCGGATTCTGATCGCAAGAATACATCCATAACCTGAGTATCTCCTTCTACACGCTCAAGAAGTCGATGTGGACAGATGGTTTTCTGGCTCCAATGTTGATTCTTTAAAGCGCGGCGTTTACCTTTCTGGTGAAGTTGAACTTCATAAGCATCCATTTCTCGAATGATTCGCCATAAGGTTGTTTTGCCCGGAACATGCAGTTGGTCAGTAATCGGGCGGCGGTCATTCAGGTCCTCAATGCTGGATATAATAACGTCGGTCAGTTCAGTAATTGTAATGGGTGTGTCTTGTTGAAATAAATTTTCGGCCCAATAATCGATTAGCTCTTGAATGGCTGCGGGCTGACGCAGCACACGCAATTGTCGAGTTCGCCGTCTCGCCGGGATTAATGCAATAGGGTTGCCGCCGGCCAGGCGATAAGATCGGGACCATTCGTATAGTGTGGTATAACATGGAGGTGATGAGTCATGGATTTCAATTGACAGACGTTTAATCAATGCATCTGTCAATAAACGTGGGAGCTGTCCACACAATTCTTTCTCGATGTTCCTGACGTAAAACAAGCGCTTTTCCAACTCGTACGCAGTCGCCTCGTCCAGGCCGCTAATGATACGCTGTGATCCGTCAGGGAATGGGGCTTCCTGAACTTTTACAAGGTTGCCTTTGCGCTGGGCCTGGTGGAGCTGTTCCTTATGATGGATTAGAATGTGTCCTGTTCTACTAAGGCTGCGTAATTGGACACGATCAGGATGCACCGAGGTCACCTGATAAATTTCGGTACGAAGTCGCCAGTGCTCACCTACTTGCATTATCAAGGTCGGAAAAGTAACCATGATGTCGGTCACCAAATATATTGCAGTAATGCGATGATGTGATGAAAGTTTTCTATTTGTCTAAAGCTTCTGAGCTCTGCCGCTCCTATGCTTTGGTTGGGTTATCTGTACTCGGGTGGCGCAGGTGATTTTTTGCAACAGATCAACGTCGAGCGTACCGTAGAATATCGTGTGGGCGATATGGCTGGGCAAAAAATTTAAATCCAGTAGTTGACCAATGCTAGTGGGAAGTTGCCGAGTGGCTACTAATGCTCGAATTTTTTCAGTGCTTTCTCCGTTGCATGGAAAGGCCTGCTGATAAAGAAAGGCCAGGTTGTGGCTGCGAGTTCTACGAAAAAACTGTGACGCGGCTAAGTACTCGAGCATACATCCATGTTCGGCTAATATCTCAGAATAACGCGTAATGCGGGCGCTGGTTGCTTTGTCGTTATAGCTTTGATCGTTCTTGACTTCCACAAACCGTTGCGAACCATCAGAAAAACAGATCAGAAAGTCAGGTGTGTAGCGATAATTAGTGCCTAAAAAATTGAGGGTGCACGGGTGCGTCTCGTAATGTATCACGTCAATGCGCCGTTCCAGTTCCAAACAAAAGGCCGCTTCCAGCAAAGATTCACAGACGATTACTGAAGCGTTTTTACGGGAGGAAAACATGGTGACCAGGCTGCCCATGCGACCATGCCTTGGAGTGGCGTTCTCGGTCGCAGCGGCAGCCTCTTGAAGTTGATCGATCATTCTACTTGCACTGGGCGTCATGATTTAACCACCGTAGTCTCGAGCGTCTTCGCTTCGATGACGCATCCATGCGGTTCAACGATTTTCAGCGTTCAACCCACGAATTAATTCCCTGCTCCGGGACGTCAGATCATTCAGAGTAGTCTTAGCAGGACGCTCTGCATGGTGAAAAGCATTCGTGTAGGGGGCGTCGTAATGCGAGTGGCCGCTCGTAGCGTCGATGACTTTTGACAAGGTTCGCTCTAGGTAAATGCTCTGCAGAGATGGCGGATATTTTGGCGCGAACGTAGCCCTACTAAAGTACCTATCGACAAGGTCTTGGCTAAACAGGCCACGCTCAGCATGAATAATCAGATCGAGCCCTCGAAAGAAAATAGGCTTCAGAAACACTAGTTCTTTAATCGGGTTGCGGATGGTGGGAGGCTCAATGGTGATGGCAAAGCAGAAAACTGTTCTTGATTGCCGAAATGCCATTGCCACCAGATAAGGTCGTCTATCAACCGTATATGCAGCCTTGGAGATGTTTTCTCTCACCAGCAGTGCGTCCATTTGGCCGCAGTCTAAATCTATGTCGATTTGGTCTCTGTTAACACCCACTTTCCAAACAAGGGTCGTATTTTTCATGGGTTTTTTACCTTCAATCCAAGGACGAAACTCGATAGTTGCGCACTGTTGAAGCGTCATCCCGCTGTTACGTAGTACAGCTGTCATCATTTAGTGCTTGAGCGGGTATCAGTGGCTTCTGCTGCAAACAGCGACTCTGACGCTGATATAGCTGCTTGTTGTTAGGGCTTACCTGCATAGATTTTTTTGTGCTGTAAAAGATTATGTGCCCTATGTGGTGGGTGTGCTCCTATTATTCTTTCTCCTGCTGTAAAAGTCTTTGTGCGATTATCAGCCGCGTTTGGAGTTTTACTACATACCGCGCAAGGCTCTAGGATGCTGGTTTCGTTGGATGTACCCGCTATATCATTCGCGCAGCTGGGGCTTTGAATAGGAAGGCAACCAGTATGTTCAGCAAATCGCTCGATGCATTCGCCCGCAGGCTTCGCGGCTTGACATTCACTCATGCTGTAGCCGAATGCATCGGATGTTGCCATTCGCCCGGTGGCATTGCTAAGTGGTGGCAACATCACCATCCGCGCTGCCCTTGGAATAAACGCTCGCAACTGGAGCGTCTGAGGGCGGGTGCGACGATTGATAAGGCGGTCCTTGCAGACCTTTGCAGCCTGAGTCCCGAGCTGGCAGACCTCTATGAGAGTCAGTTGTGGACTGCCGTGGCTCAGCTTCCATCGGCGCGGGCTTGCGATGAGCTTCTCGATACCGTCAAGGTCGGAAGCAAACGGCTGGACAGTGACATCGGAAAATTCAGCAAATTGCTGGTAGACCGTGTTGACTTGGCCTGTCTACCAATAAATTTGGCTCTTATGTTCAGCGGTCATTCAAGCTATGGGCTTTATCGCGCCCTCCTACGGAAAAATTTTGCCTGCATGTATGCCTGGTATAGCGCGCAGTTTCCTTTTTGCTATGCGAGCAGGCCGTTGTATTCACAGATCCAGCTGTATATGCATGGCGTCGGGAAGCCTCTGCCTCAAAACTGGAGCAGTTGGCATCTATTCCGAGATTTATATTTCGATCAACTGGAGGAGGTTGATAGATTGGGTTGGCTCAATGGCGATGGAGGTGCCGGGGCGTTGCTCTTGTGGAATTTGCCGATCAAAGAACATGCTTGTTTTGAATCTTGTTTGGATCAAAGCATGGAGGCACAGCTCCTCCCGATGCCGAAGGCTGCTGAAAAACACTGGCGGTGCGTACGGACTTTCTGGGTCGATAATCCAGTGAGTCTGAACGGCAAGGAATGCCGCCTCCCTGGAGCTGTTATTGGGGATAACCCCCCATTAGCCCCCGCGCTGTCTCATGTCGAGGTAGTTTCGCCAACCGATCCAGTAGAAGACGTTTGGTTCCGCGAAGGACCTGAAAGAAGCGACTGTAGCTGGCCGATTTGACGCATCATCTGTCGCAGGTTGCGCTGGTCCTGACGACGGTCCAGCAAATAGTGCCGAGCGCGTTCATGCAGCGTGGACAGTAGCTGGTCCTGGTTGGCAGAGTGCGCTTGGGCCTGCTGCAGGTCGCTTTGCAGGTTTTGATAACGGCGGGACCATTGTTCAATCTCGTGAGCTTGCCTGCGGCGGTCCTTGCCACAATTTTGCTGATCAAGCGTAAGTCTTTCCAGGTCTCGATAGAGCTGGCCCAACTGTTCCTGCTTCGACAACAGCTGCTGCCTGCATTCACGCAGTTCATGCTGCAGACTTTGCAGCTGCGTTTCAAACCGTTGCGTTTCTTCCATGCGCTGCTGTTGTGCATGCTCGCGATAATGGCGCAGAGCCTCTCGCGCATGCTGGTGTTTTTCCTCAAGCGACCCAATTTGCTGGGCACGCTCGTTCAGCAAGGCCTCTTGATGGCTCGTGCTGGCCAGCAAACGCTGCCGTTCGCCATCGATGGTCTGTAACCGCTCGGCGAGATGCCGGTTGTGTTCCTGGGCGCTCTGATGCTGCTCTAAAAGCCTTTTGTGATTTTTGGTCAGTTCGTCCTGACGTGCCGCTTCGACCTCACGCTGATGCTCATAACCGGCCTGTTGCCGCTGAAGCCGCGCGCGGTCCGACGCCACGCTTTGCTGGGCTTCGAGCGTGAGCCTCTGTGCAAGACTGGCGATGTACGCTTGTAGCTCGTCGCTGATATTGATCGCTGGCGGGATCGGTTGTTGTTCAGCCAATTCCTTTAGGTAGCGCTGGATCGTACTTTTCGAGCCGGTGTGCCCGAGCTCTGCACGGACCGCTTCAATGCTGGGCCGCTCCTGGCGGGCAAGGAGGGCATCGCGAGCTTGCTGTACTAATGCTTTGTTTATTCCGGTGCGAGCCATGGCGAACTCCGACAAAGCCTGGTCATCTAGCCAGTATGCGCGGAAGTCGTCCAGGCGGGATGTGGACCGACGACCCGTGGCTTAAGCAATTATAACCCTCCACAAAACCAGCCGATCTTTTGTAAACCTGAGGTGTGCTGCTCAGCGCTTTCAGATTGTCCACGTGGCTACAAAGGGGGACAGGCACAGCGCAGGAGGGCGTCCAGAGCTGCCGTCGTAATGGGGGGGATATCTCGAGATCACACCAGTACCAGTTTCATTAGCGGCGGCAGTGGCGATCGGGGAGGGGACGCAAGGGTGAGAGGTGGGCTGGGCGCGCTTTTGATCCAGAGGACTGTCTAGTCCTGAAATAGGTTTACACCTGTTCAGGTAGACCGACAGACCTCAAAACGCCCGATGCACCGCATCGGGCGTTTTGTTTTTCAGGGC